>DASZNG010000043.1:0-3457 GCA_035551535.1 Acidimicrobiales bacterium
TGGACCCCATCGGCCGGGAGGGCGAGAAGCCGGTCCCGCCGCTCAACCTGGTCGGCGACTTCGGCGGCGGCGGCATGCTGCTGGCCTTCGGGATGGTGGCCGCCATCCTCTCCGCCCGGCAGACGGGCGCCGGTCAGGTCATCGACGCGGCGATGGTCGACGGGGCCGCCTCGTTGATGACCATGACCTACACCCTCCGGCAGGCCGGGATCTGGAACGACCGGCGGGGGACCAACCTGTTGGACACCGGCGCCCATTTCTACGAGGTGTACGAGACGTCCGACGGCGGCTACCTGGGGGTCGGGGCCATCGAGCCCCAGTTCTACGCCGAGCTCATCAAGGGCCTGGATCTCGTCGACGAGGACCTGCCCGGGCAGAACGACCGGGAGGCCTGGCCGGCGATGAAAGAGCGGTTGGCGGCGATCTTCGCCGGCAAGACCCGCGCCGAGTGGGAGAAGATCTTCGACGGCACCGACGCCTGTGTGGCACCGGTGCTGACGTCGGCGGAGGCCCACCTCCATCCCCACAACGTGCACCGGGGCACCTTCACCGAGGTGGCCGGGGTGGTCCAGCCGGCGCCGTCACCCCGATTCGAAGGAACCCCGGGGGCCATCCGCCGACCCCCGCCCAACCCGGGCCAGCACGGCGACGAGGCCCTGGTCGACTGGGGGCTCGAGGCCGGCGATATCACCAAGCTGCGGGAGTCGGGGGCCATCCGCTAGGGCGACCCCGACCGCCGGAGGCGTCCTCAGACGTGTCCCCCGTAGAGGTCGAAGGTACGAGCCATGCCGCCGTCCGCGGCAATCGTCTCCCCGGTGACGAACCGGGCGGCGTCGGAGCCGAGAAAGACGATGACGTCGGCGATGTCCTTGGGCGTGGCCCATCGGCGGAGCGGCGTCTGGCCTTCGATGGTCTCGACGACCCCCGGAATCGCCTTGTTCTTGGCCCACAGCGCGGTGTCGACGACCCCGGGAGCCACCGAGTTGACCCGGATCCCGGACGGCCCGAGCTCGATGGCCAGCGACCTCGTCGCCGCGTCGATAGCTCCCTTGGTTGCCGCGTAGGCCGCCCGTCGGGGCGTCCCGACCAGGCCCGACACCGATGACAGGTTGACGATCGATCCGCCGCCGCGCTCGGTCATCGACGGGATGAGGGCGGCGATAAGCAACAGCGGTGCCCGCACGTTGACGGCCAGCATCTCGTCGATCAACCGAGCGTCGGTGTCCACCGTGGCCAGACGGGCGGCCATGGCCGCGTTGTTGACCAGGACGTCGACCGCGCCGAGGGCGTCGAGCGCCTGTCGGGCGATGGCCTCGGGAGCATCGGGATCACCCAGGTCGGCCACCAAGACGACCGGGTCGTGCTCCAGCGATGCCGCCAGTTCCGCGAGCCGGTCACTGCTCCTGGCCACCAGTGCGACCCGGGCACCGGCCCGGTCGAGGGCGCGGGCGGTGGCTGCGCCGATTCCCCGGGAGGCGCCCGTCACCAGCGCGGTGCGGTCGGCCAACGAAAATTGATCGGTGCTCACCACGGGAGGTGTCACCGATCGGCCACCGCATGCACCGGCGTGGCCGGCGACACCGTCAGAGGTTGACCACCGGGCAGGTCACCGTGCGGGTGATGCCCTCGATCAGCTGGATCCGGCCCACCACCATCCGACCCAGCTCGTCGACGCTGACCGCCTCGGTCCGGACGATCACGTCGTAGGGCCCGGTGACGTCCTCGGCGGCGATGACCCCCTCGAGCTGGGCCACCGCCCGGGCGACGGTGGCGGCTCGGCCGACCTCGGTTTGTATGAGTACGTAGGCGCTGACCGGCATGGGTTTCTCCCGACACGTCGTTCCCGATGGTGGATGCATGCTATCGCCAGCGCCGTGGCCCTTAATATGCCGCGGTGAGCGTTCGGGAGCGAGGAGAGCAGTTCCGGAGATTGGCCCGCTCCGCGATTGCCGACCTCTTCGACCAGCGGCAGCCGTTCGGCCGACTGGCCCTCACCCATGTGTTGATGACCGCGGGCGACACCCTGTTCGCGGTGTCGTTGGCCGGTTCGCTGTTCTTCTCGATCTCCCCGACCGCCGCCCAGGACAAGGTGCTGCTCTATCTGGTGCTGACCATGGCGCCGTTCGCGGTGGTGGCACCCGCCCTCGGCCCGTTGATCGACCGGAGTCGAGGTGCCCGTCGGGCCACGGTGGTGGCCTCCGCCCTGGGTCGGGCGGCCCTGTGCCCGCTGCTGGCCGCCGACATCCACTCACTGTTGCTGTTCCCGCTGGCCTTCGCCATGTTGGTCCTGTCCAAGGTGTACCTAGTGACCAAGGGGGCCCTGGTCCCGGAAATGGCCGCCCTCGGGCTCATCGGCCATCCCCCGGGGAGCGACCCTCCGACCACCCTGACCCCCCTGGCGCCGGCGGCCCCGTTGCCGACCATCACCCCGCCGTACGGGACCCCCGTCACCGGCGGGGAAGCGGAGCTCGACGATCGCGGGAAGCCCAATCTCGAAGGCGCCCCCGACCTGGCCGGCCTCAACGCCCGGCTGGGTCTCCTGGCCTCGATTTCGGCCTTCGTCTTCGCCCTTCCCGCCGTCGGCATGCTCAAGCTGGCCGGCGCCCAGGGCGTCTTGTGGCTCGACTTCTTGGTGTTCCTGGCCGCGGTGGTGGCCGGGGCCAGGTTGCCAGTCCGGCAGCGGCGCCGGGCCGGAGGCTCGGGGCGGCGGCGGGTTCGGGAGCGGGCCATCCCGATGGTTCCGGTCGGCCAGTCGCGGCTCGAACCGGTGCCCGATCTGCCCGCCGCGCCGACCGACGATGAGCTGGACCTGGCCGCCTTCCGCCCGATTGCCACCTCCGAGGTCCTGCTGGCATTGATGCCGATGTCGGTACTGAAGGCGGAGCTCGGGTTCCTGACCTTCTTGCTGGCGTTCGGGCTCCGCCGCCAGGGCGCGGCGACCTGGTGGTTCGGGCTGCTCCTCGGTGCCATCACCGCGGGCGCGCTGATCGGGGTGTTGCTGGTGGCCCGGCTCCGCCGGGTGTTCAGCGAGCAGCAGATCCTGGTGGCGTCGATGTGGCTGGTGGCGGTGGTGTGCGGGATCATCTCCCTCCAGTCCAGCCGCTACTTCCAGGTGATCGTGGCGTTGGCGGTGGGGGTGGCCGGGGCCATCTCCAAGCCTTCGTTCGACGCGCTGGTCCAGCGGCACGTGGAGGTGTTCAACCAGGGTCGGGCGTTCGCCCGTTTCGAGACGCGCCTCCAACTGGTCTGGGTGGTGGGGGCGTTCGTCCCGGTGGTGCTGACCCTGCCGATCTCGACCGGTGATCTGATCATGGCCATCGTGGCCGCGGTCGGAGCGGTGGCCTACATGAGCTCGCTTCGGGGCGGCGACCACCGCTGGTGAGCCGGCCCGGCCAAGGCTCCTGACACTCTCGGGCGTCGGGCTTGGGCATCGAGCCACAGTTGTCGAGGTACCGGC
>DASZNG010000044.1:0-7805 GCA_035551535.1 Acidimicrobiales bacterium
CTTCGTCGTCTCTTTCGAGGCGCTCCTTTGCCAACTTCACGGTCCTTCGTTCTCCCCACCGGGTGGGGGCCGCCGATCCAATCGGAGCGCATCCGCCCCATCCACACCTCTCGGTGCTTCGCTCGATTAGCTCTGACGCTCTTGGGTGCAACTATCGCTGCCCTCGAAGTTTACCGGACGCGTCAACCCCCCCGAGCGGCAGGCCCTGCATATGGCGTTATCGGGGCCGATCTCCGGCCCTGGTCCTACCCGGCGCCGGGCCGGTCTTCGGGCTGGCCAGCCGGGCCGCACCGCCCGGATCTCAGCCCGACACGATGCCGGCCGGAAACCGCACCAGGCCGGAGGCGAGGGACGACCCGACGGCGGCCAGCTCCAGGCGTTGTTGAAACCCGTAGACCGCCTCCACGTCGTGGGGGCGGGTCACCAGCCGTTGGACCAACCGCTCCCCGGCATGCCAGTCCTCGATCTCGTCGGCCAGGATCAGCCGCAGCGCCCGTAGTACCGGGGCATCGGTCACCGCCGAGGCGGCGCCCAGATGGTGTTGGTAGCTCACCACCAGCCGGGGCAGCACCACCCGGTACAGACCGGCCAGCCGGGGCAGGGCGCCAGGGGGATCGGGGGGAACGCCGTCGTCATCGGCGCTGTCCCAGGCCCACCCGGCGGTGACCGGGGTCCCGGGGAGGGGTGCGCTCCCGGCCAGGGCGGTGAGGACGGCGCCGGCCGGGTGGGGCGGTTTGGTCAGGGCGTCGGGATCGACCCCGTGCAGCACCGGCAACCGGTCGGCCCACAGCGAGGCGTGCCAGGCGTGCCGGGTGCTCTGGGCGTCGAGATGGACCGCCACCCCCGGCAACGGGATGTCGGTGACCCAGGAGCCGAGCACCTCGTAGAGCGCGTGCTCGATCCACCGGTAGCCGCCGATGAGATCGGCGGCGGCGGCCAGGGGGAGCGGCAACCGGTGTCCGTCGGCCCCGTCCACCTCAGACACGGGTGGCCCCCGACCGGTACTGATTGGTGATCGGCATCCGGCGATCCTTGCCGAACGCCTTGCGCGAGATCCGGACCCCGGGGGGCATCTGCCGGCGTTTGTACTCGGCCCGGTCGACCAGCCGTACCACCTGTTCCACCGCCCGGCGGTCGAATCCGGCGGCGACCAACTCCTCCGGCGAGCGATCACCTTCCACGTAGCCGGCCAGGATCGGGTCCAGCACCTCGTAGGCGGGTAGCGACTCGTCGTCGCGTTGGTCGGGCCGGAGCTCCGCCGACGGGGCCTTGGCCAGCACCGGTTCGGGGATGAGGTCGAAGCCCTCCCGCTGGTTGCGGTACCGGCAGAGCCGGTAGACGAGCGTCTTCTCCACGTCCTTGATGACGGCGAAGCCGCCGGCCGAGTCGCCGTAGAGCGTCGAATAGCCGGTGGCCATCTCGCTCTTGTTGCCGGTGGTGAGCACGATCCAGTCGTTGGCGTTGGACAGCGCCATCAACAGCACCCCGCGGATCCGGGACTGCAGGTTCTCGTCGGTCAGTCCCTCCGGCTCGGCTCCGAGCAGCGGCGACAGCACCGAGGCCAGGGTGCGGTGGGCGTCCTCGATGGGGGCGGTGGCGATGTCGATCCCGAGATGGGCAGCCAGGGTAACGGCATCGTCGACCGAGCCACCGCTCGAATACCGGGACGGCATGGTCACCCCGTGCACGTTGTCCGACCCCAGCGCGTCCACCGCGATGGTCGCAACCAGTGACGAGTCGATGCCGCCGGACAGGCCGATGACCGCGTCGCTGAACCCGTTCTTGTCGACGTAGTCCCGGGTCCCGAGGACCAGCGCCTCGTAGACCTCGGCGTCGGGTTCGAGGGGCGGGGCGAGGCTTCGCACCGGCTGCGGGGTGGATCCGTCGCCGTCCACTTCCAGGTCGACGAGGAGGAGCTCCTCGCGGAACTGGGCGGCGGCTCCCAGCAGCTCGCCGTCGGCCGACATCACCACCGAGGCACCGTCGAAGACGAGCTCGTCCTGCCCGCCGATCTGGTTGACGTAGGCGATGGTGCACCCGGTCTCCGCCACCCGCTCCGCCAGCATCGCCAGCCGTTCGGCCCGGCGACCCTGTGAATACGGTGAGGCGTTGAGGTTGACGATCAACCGGGCGCCGGCCTCGGCCTGGGACACCGCCGGTCCGCCGGGGAACCAGATGTCCTCGCACACCGTGACCCCCACCGGCACCCCGGCGACCAGATGAGTGGTCAGCGGCTCGGCCCCGGGGGTGAACCAGCGCTGTTCGTCGAACACCCCGTAGTTGGGCAGCAGCCGCTTCCCGTAGCGGCCCAGCACCGCCCCGTTGGCACACACCCCGGCCGCGTTGACCAGGTGCCCGTCGGTATCGGCGTCCACGAAGCCGATCACCGCCACACAGGTTCGGGTCGCCTCGGCGATCCGGTCGAACGCCGCCAGGTTCTCGGCCACGAAGGCCGGCCGGCTCAGCAGGTCCTCGGGCGGGTAGCCGGTGACCGTCAATTCCGGGAACACGGCCAGGTCGGCCCCGGATTCCTCCGCGGTGGCCAGCGCCGCCAGGATGCGGGAGGCGTTCCCTTCGAGGTCGCCGACCACGGTGTTGATTTGGCAGGCGGCCAGGCGCAGTCGGGTCACGGACGCAGACTACCGGCCGCCTGCCGTCGAGCCTGGTGGCGCCGGTGCGGTCGGCGCGACCGAAAAACGATGCGGGGTGCCGTAGACTGAGCGGACGATTCCGCCGGTCCCGGCGTTCCGGGCCCGGTCGGGCACAGTGGCATGGGTGTTCATCCTCCGTTCACAATCGGGAAACGGCAGGGAAACCCCGCTCTGTGAGGATGGGCGCGTGTTGGCCGGGGAACCGACCTGCCCCAGGAGCCGACCCACGAGGAACAGAGGAGTGCGAGTTGCCTTATCAAGCCGAATACATCTGGATCGACGGGACCGAGCCGTCTCCGCTGCTGCGCAGCAAGACCAGGGTCATCCCTGACGGCGAGCAGCCGGGCATCTGGGGCTTCGACGGCTCGAGCACCAACCAGGCCCTCGGCCACGATTCCGACTGCGTGCTCCAGCCGGTTTTCACCTGCCCCGACCCCCTACGCGGCCCGAACGACATCCTGGTCATGACCGAAGTGCTCCTCACCGACATGACCCCGCACCCCACCAACACCCGGGCCCACCTCCGGGAGGTGGCCGAGAAGTACGCCGGCCAGGAGCCGATGTTCGGGATCGAGCAGGAATACACCTTCATCAAGGACAGCCGCCCGCTGGGCTGGCCCACCCACGGCTACCCGGCCCCCCAGGGCCCCTACTACTGCGGGGTCGGCGGGGACAAGATGCCCGGGCGCCAGATCGTCGAGCGGCACACCGCTGCCTGCATCGAGGCCGGGATCGGCATCGAGGGCACCAACGCCGAAGTGATGATGGGGCAGTGGGAATTCCAGGTGGGGGTGCTCTCCCCCCTCGACATCTCCGACCACCTGTGGGTGGCCCGCTGGCTGCTCTTCCGCATCGCCGAGGACTTCGGGGTCTACGCCACCCTGGAGCCGAAGCCGATCCTGGGCGACTGGAACGGCGCCGGGGCCCACACCAACTTCTCCACCAAGGCCATGCGGGAGGAGGGTGGGTGGGACGCCATCATCGCCGGGTGCGAGGCCATCGGGAAGCGGGTCGACGAGCACATCGCCGTCTACGGGATCGGGATCGAGACCCGGTTGACCGGTGCCCACGAGACCGCCCACTACACCAAGTTCACCTACGGCACCTCCGACCGCGGGGCGTCGATCCGCATCCCCTGGGGAGTGGCCAAGGCCAAGAAGGGCTGGCTCGAGGACCGTCGGCCCAACGCCAACATGGACCCCTACAAGGTGACCGCCATCCTGGTGGAGACCGTCTGCGGCGACGCGGCCGGGAGTTGACGATCCAGGGCCCTCCGGACCGATGAGAAGCCAGCGCGAGTATGTCCTCAAAACCGTCGAGGAGCGCGGCATCCGGTTCGTGCAGCTGTGGTTCACCGACGTCCTCGGTACGCCCAAGACCTTCTCGATCACGCCCGCCGAGTTGGAGAACGCCCTCGACGAGGGCATGACCTTCGACGGGTCGGCCATCGACGGCTTCAGCCGGGTCCAGGAGAGCGACGTCCTGGCCCGACCCGACGTCAACACCTTCCAATTGCTCCCTTGGCACGGTCGCGGGCACGGCTCCAGCCTCAACCCGTCCGAGCATCGGGCCGGCGGACTCGAGGCCCCGGTGGCGCGGGTCTTCTGTGACATCGTCAACCTCGACGGGTCCCCGTTTCAAGGGTGCCCGCGCCACGTGCTGCGCCGGACCCTGGAGCGGGCCCACCACGGCGGCTTCACCTTCTACGCCGCCCCGGAGATCGAATACTTCTACTTCGCCGACGCCGACCCGTCCCACCGCCCGCAGGGCCTCGACCACGGGTCGTACTTCGAGCTGACCGCGGCCGACCGGACCAGTGACATCCGGCAGCGGACGGTGCTCACCCTCGAGGAGATGGGCATTCCCGTCGAGCACGCCCAACACGAGGACGCCCCCAGCCAGCACGAGATCGACCTCCGCTACACCGATGCCCTGACCATGGCCGACACCGTGATGACGGTGCGGCAGGTGGTCAAGGAGATGGCCCGGCAGCAGCAGGTCCACGCCAGCTTCATGCCCAAACCCCTGGAAGGGGTCCAGGGCTCGGGCATGCATACCCACCTGTCACTGTTCAAGGACGACGCCAACGCCTTCGTCGACCCGGAACGGGCCAGTGGCCTCTCGGTGGTGGGGGAGGGCTTCATCGCCGGGCTGCTCCGTCACGCCGGCGAGATCTCCGCGGTCACCAACCAGTGGGTCAACTCCTACAAGCGGCTGGTGTCCGGCTACGAGGCCCCCGTCTACATGTCCTGGGCCCGGAACAACCGCTCGGCGCTGGTGCGGGTCCCGGTGGTCAAGACCGGGAAATCCGAGTCCACCCGGGTGGAATACCGGGCGCCGGACAGTGCCTGTAACCCGTACCTGGCCTTCGCGGTGGTCCTGGCGGCCGGGCTGCAGGGGATCGAAAAGGGCTACGAGCTCCCGGCCGAGGCCCACGCCAACCTGTTCGACCTCACCGGCGACGAGCTGCGGGCCAAGGGCATCGCCCATCTGCCCGGGGACCTCAACGAGGCCCTCGGGCTGATGGAGTCGTCCGAGCTGGTGGCCGACACCCTGGGCGACCACGTCTTCGAGTGGTTCATCCGCAACAAGCGAGAGGAATGGTCCCAGTACAAGGCCCACGTGACCCAGTTTGAACTCGACCGCTACTTTCCCCTGCTGTAATAAGGGCCAACAGAAGAGCCGCCGGCCAGCCGCCAGGGTCCCAGGACGAGAGAGAGGAAGCGACCGACATCGAGCCGCTGTTGTGTTTTCCTGATCCCCCGCCCATCGAGGTGACGGCCGTGCTCGACCGGGCCGGCTACCCCTGGCGCGCCGTCTCCACCCCGGAAGCCGCCGAGACCGAAGAGCCGGAGGACGGCTGGTCCGGCGCGGTCATCGCCAGCGGGCAGGATCCCGCCGGTGCGTTTCTGGTCTGCCGCCAGCTGCGCAAGCGGGAAGTGCCGCTGGCGCCGGTGATCGTGGTGGTGCGGACGAGCCAGCTCTCCGAACTGGAGCTGCGGGAAGACCTGTTCGACGACATCTGCCTCGAGCCGGTGAATCCCGACGAGCTCACCACCCGGCTGGCCCACCTGTTCTGGCGGACCGGGCGGGGCCTCCGGCCCGAGCTGGTCGAGCACGGCGAGTTGGTCCTCAACCTCGAGACCTACCAGGCGGCGGTGTCGGGGAAGGTGCTCGATCTCACCTATATGGAGTACGAGCTGCTGCGCTTCCTGTCCGCCCGGCCGGGCAAGGTGTTCACCCGCGAAACGCTGCTCAGCCGGGTGTGGGGGTACGAGTACTACGGCGGGGCCCGGACCGTCGACGTGCACGTCCGGCGGGTGCGGGCCAAGTTGGGGGAGGAACACGCCCACCTGATCCAGACGGTCCGGTCGGTCGGCTACCGGTTCGGCCAGACCACCTGGACGCCCTGAGGCCGGGTCTCCCCCTCTCCCCCAGATGGCACCGCAGCCCGGGTTCGTCGAGGCGGTCAACTCGGTGATCGGGGCGATCCCGAGGGGCGAGGTGATGACCTACGGGGAGATCGCGTTGGAGGCCGGGTACCCCGGCGCCTCCCGGGCGGTGGGCCATCTGCTGGCCGGTGGCGGTGGCGGAGGTGGCGGACCCGAGTTGCCGTGGTGGCGGGTGGTCACGGCCTCGGGTCGGCTGGTCCCCGGGCACGAACGCACCCATGCCCGCCGGCTGGCCGAGGAGGGGGTGGCGCTCAACGCCGACCGCACCCGGGTGCGGATGGGGCCCCGCAACTAAGACGGCTGGTAGGCCCAGAGCTCGACCTCGACCAGCGCGCCCAGCGGCAGGGCCACCACCCCGATGACCGATCGGGCGGGCCGGTGGTCACCGAAGAACGACGCGTACGCCTGATTGATGGTGGCGAATTCGTCCATGTCGGTCACGAACACGGTCGTCTTGACTACGTCGGAACGAGTGGCTCCCTCGCCCTCCAGCAGGCGCTCACCGTTGGCCAGGGCCTGGGCCAGCTGGGCCGCCACCCCGCCGGTGACCAGCGACGGTGAGGAGGATGCATCGGGATTCGGCTCCAGGCCGAGTTGTCCGGACGACACCAACCACGGCCCCGCCCGCACCATGGGCCGGTAGGGACCGATCGGCGCACTCAAGGATCAGTGGGTCAGCTGAATGAAGAACCGCAACCGCAGGTGCGGGTGGCGTTTGGATTGGTCACATGGAACCCGTCGCCCTGCAACCCGTCGGCGTAGTCGAGGGTCGAGCCCTTGAGGAGATCGGCGCTGGCCGAATCGACGATGACCTTCACCCCGCTGAAATCGCGGACCACGTCGTCGTCGGCCACGTCGGCGTCGAAGAACATCTCGTAGCTGTAACCGGAGCAGCCGCCGGGACGGACGGCCACCCGGAGAGCCAAGCCCTCGGTGTCCTCTTGGGCCAGGAGCTCGGTCACCTTCGAGGCGGCCTTATCGGTCAACGTCACCGGAGCCGGACGCTTGCCAAGTTTTACCGTTTGCATGGTCGTGCTCAACGAGTTCCTCCTGCAGATCGAGTTTGAGCCGGTCTACTGGCCTGAGCCAGGCTGGCCGTAGGTACCCATGGTAACCGCGCCGGCCCCCGATTGGTACATCCCGGTGGGTGGCCTCCGCCCCACCCCCGGTACAATTCGTGGGTGATGACCAGCGTGGACGCCTCCGGTGGCGCAATCCAGGTCTCCGAGGAGCAGGTGCGCGAGGCGTTGCGCGGGGTGATCGACTCCGAACTGGGCGCCGACATCGTCGAACTGGGCATGGTGACCGCCATCCGGCTGCCGGCTCCCGGCGCGGTGGAGGTGGAGGTGGCCCTCACCATCGCCGGCTGCCCGCTGCGGAACCAGATCCGCCGCGACGTCGAGACCCACGTGGGGGCGCTGGCCGGGGTCGACAACGTGACCACCACCACCGGGGTCATGGACGCCGAGCAACGGAAGGCGGTGATGGCCCGGGCCCGGCTGGCCGCCCGGAATCCGGCCCCGGTCACCGACATCCCCGACACCGCCCGGGTGATCGCCATCGCCTCGGGCAAGGGCGGGGTGGGCAAGAGCTCGGTCACCGTCAACCTGGCGGTGGCCATGGCCCGCCGGGGGCTGACCGTCGGGGTGCTGGACGCCGACATCTGGGGGTTCTCCATCCCCCGGCTGCTCGGCATGCAGGG
>DASZNG010000045.1:0-18112 GCA_035551535.1 Acidimicrobiales bacterium
CGATGGCAACCCGGCCAGCCAGGGATCGAGCGCCGGGGCGTCGCCCGCCACCCGCCCGGGGACACGGGTCATGACCAGGAAGGGTGTCCCCAGCCAACCGGAACCGTTCTCGACCGCCAGCACGGTTGGCACCGCCAATCCCGACATCTCCAGTGTCCGCATGACCGCAGCATGCAGGTCGAAATCGTCGGCGGGAAAGGAGGCTACCGCCGGGGCCGGCGCCACCCGGACCACCAACTCGGCGATCAGGTTGCCATCGCCCTTGACGTCGACGGCGGGACGAACCGTCGTGAGCAGGATGTCACTGGACCACCCGGACACGGGTCGCTCGATGCGTTCGACGCGGGATCCGGTTCGGTTGGCAGGAGCCCACTGAGCGAGCCAGCCATCGAGCCCTTTGGTCAAGACGGCGATGTCGACTCGTGCGATCCCGGACACGTCGGCAGACGCTAGCAACAACCGGACTTCCGAAGTCCGGCAGCCGATCAGAGACAGGCACCAGCGATGGCGACGGCCGGGCGGCACCGATCTTCAACCGGATCGGCTTCAGATATCGTCGTACTCGGCTCCGGTCGATGGCGGCGGTTCGATGCCCCAACGCCGCATCCCGGCCTCCATTCGGCGGATGATTGTCTGCAGCGCCGCGATCCGACCGAAACGCTTCTGCTCGGCCCCGATGACGTCCCAGGGGGCGTCGACATGATCGGTGTGGGCCAGCATGTCGTCGACCGCGACTTCGTACTCGGGCCGCTTGGCCCGGTTGCGCCAGTCCTCATCGGTGAGCTTCCAGGCTTTGAGCGGGTTCTCCTTTCGGGCTTCGAACCGCTTGTCCTGTTCCGCTTGCGAGACGTGGAGCCACAGTTTGATGATGACCATGCCCTCGGCGGCGAGCGACCCTTCGTAGGCGGGAATCTCGTCGTACGCCCGCCTCCACTGCTCCTTGGTGGCAAACCCCTCTACCCGCTCGACGAGGACCCGGCCGTACCAACTTCGGTCGAGTACGGCCATGCCTCCCCATCCGGGGAGGGCAGGGGAGAAGCGCCACAAATAGTGGTGCCGTTTCTCGTCCGGAGTCGGTGCACTGAATTGGGCCACTCGAATATGGCGGGGGTCGAGAGGGGCGACCAGGCGCTTGATCACGCCACCTTTGCCGGCGGCGTCCCAACCTTCGAAGATCACGCATACCGGTGGGCCGAGCTTCCCGCCATTGAGTTGACCCCCATTGATGAGCCGCAGATGCATGAGCCGGCGTTGGGCGCGGCCGAGCTTCTCCTCCTCCTCTTCGCGGGTGAGGCGTCCATCCAAATTGATGAGCTCCAGCCGCGGGTGGGTCGTGGGCTTCTTGTTGGCCATCCGTGCAATGTAGGCCGCCCACTGTCCCGCCGCGTTCGTGTGCCAACTGGTGATTGTCCCTCGTGCCAAGACCTGTCCGGGCGTTGGGAACATCAGTGGATAGTTGCCGGTCTCCCATGACACACTCGATAGGTTGCCGGATTCGAGGCCGTCGCGGACCACCTCGATCGGTATTGGGCGCCGGCATACATGCTCGAAAGGGGGGGTAGACGGCTGATGACCACCGGCACCCTTGGCCGAATATCCGTGGCGCGGGCAGTCGCCGACTCGGTGCTCTACCAGGGATACGTCTTGTATCCCCATGGCACCTCCTCCCGCCGAAACCTGGCCCGGCGGCAGTATGGCGTGCTCACTCCCCGGGGCTTCGGTGAAGCCGACGACTCAGAGCGATGGTTCACACGGACCGAATGCATCGTGGAACCCGAACTCGGGGCAGCACCTCGGTTGACCGTGCAGGTCCGGTGTCTTCACTACCAGGCGCGCGGCGTCGAGGCGCCGGGAGCGGAAGGCGAAAGCTTCGTCCCCGTTGAAACCGTCGAGGTGGATGGGATCCCCTACGTGGCCTGGGACGAAGCCGTCGAACGGAATATCGACCTCGCGCCGCAGCGCCTGTCACCCGGTGGCGAGACGGTCCGTGAGGAGCACATCGAGTTTGCCGGCGGCGAAGAGGCGGAGTTGATCCGATCGGCCGATGGGGAGGTTGTGGCGAGAACCATCCGACGACGCCAGCCGGTGAGTGCCCGGGTGCTGATCGTCGCCGGCGGCGCCGATGGAGACGGCCGGTTCCTCAAGGTCAGCGTCACCGTCGAGAACTCGACCCCCTGGAACGGGACCGCTACCCAGTTGGATGCGATCATGGGCCGCTCTCTGGTCGCCGCGCATGTCGTGCTGGTGGTTGACGGGGGGTGCTTCGTCTCGCTTCTCGATCCTCCCGAAGCGGCGCAACGGGCAGTCGACGGGTGTTCGAACGACGGCGCCTTCCCGGTGCTGATCGGGGCCGGCGATGTCGTTCTTTCTTCCCCGATCATTCTCGACGACTACCCCGATGCAGTCCTCGAACGCGGGCGTGGGCTCTACCGCGGACCGGACACTGACGAGATCCACGTTCTCCGCCTCCCGCCCTTGATGGATGAGGAGAAGTCCCCAGCTCCGGAGAGTGATCCTGCCGTTCCCCCCGCCGTGGGCACCCGGCATTCCGAGGAGATGCCCTCCGCATTGTGGGAACGACTGCAGCAGGCCGTAAGGCTGCGACTCCCGGGGCGCAACCCTCGCTTCGATCGGGGGGCAAGGGGGGACGAGTAGCCGAGGACGATCGGCCGTCGACCTACAGGTATCGTCACCACCGACGGCGGATCCAGTCCAGGAGATGAACCCAGTGTCGCTACCGCGGTTGAACTCGGCCCGATCTGACGTCGGCCACCGAGAGGTTCCAGAAAGCCCGGCGAGACCGGAGTGGTTGCGACCGGCGTTTGACCGATGGTCGAAGTTCTACGACAACCCGACCGTGCAAGCGGCCGTCTATCGTCCGGTCCATTCACAGGTGTTGCGGGATCTGCGCGGCGTTGACGGCCGCATCCTCGACGTTGGGTGTGGGACGGGAATCCTGGCCAGCCGGATCCAGCGGGAGATGGGCTCGAAGGTGCAGGTGTCCGGTTGCGACTGGTCGGCGGGCATGCTCGAACGGGCCAAGGTCCGCAACCGGCAAGTCGGATGGTTGCAGGCCGACGCCGCCGATCTGCCGTTCGCCAACGAAGCGTTCGACGCCCTCGTCACCACTGAGGCGTTCCATTGGTTTCCAGATCAAATGGCCGCGCTCCGCGAGTTCAAGCGGGTGTTGCGTCCTGGTGGCACGGTCCATATCGCACTGATCAATCCCACTACCCGGCTCGGCGCTCGCGCCCTCGAGGCCGGATCCCGGGCGATGGGCGGGGTCGCCGACTGGCCGACCCGGACCGATATGCGCCGGAGGGTGGAGCAGGCCGGCTTCCGGGTCGGACAGCAACGCCGGACGCCCCGGGCATTCCGGATGGTGGTCCCGACCGTCCTCACCTCGGCGGTCAAGGCCTGACCGGCGCTGGGCGGGGCCACGGGGACGGCGGGACCGAAACCGCGGGACCGAAACCGCGGGACCGAAACCGCGGGATCGACTCCCGAGACGGCTAGGCCAGGAACGAGAAGAGGGGCGAACCCGGTGACACCGGTTCGACCTCCAGGGGGCTGGCGTCCATGCGCCGGAGGAGGCCATCCAGGTCATCGGCCCGCTCGAGCTCGATGCCGACCAGGGCCGGACCGGTCTCGCGGTTGTTCTTCTTCACGTACTCGAAGACCACGATGTCTTCACCGGCGCAGAGCACGTCGTCGAGAAAGCGGCGGAGCGAACCCGGCTGTTGCGAGAAGGTGACCAGAAAATAATGTCGCAGTCCTTCGTACAGGAGGGAGCGCTCGACGATGTCGGCGTAGCGGCTCACGTCATTGTTGCCTCCGGAGACGATGCACATGACGGGACCGGTCCCTCGCAGGCTGACCAGCCGCAGAGCCGCGCTGGCCAGCGCACCGGCCGGCTCGGCGATGATGCCCTCGGTCTGGTAGAGGTCGAGCATCTCCGAACACACCGCCCCCTCGGGCACGGCCACCATTTCGTCGACGAGGTCTCGGACGATTGGGAAGGTCAGGGTGCCGACCCGACCCACCGCGGCCCCGTCGACGAACGAGTCCATCTGGGGAAGGTCCACGGGTTTCCCTTCCGCCAACGCCAGCCCCATGCTGGCAGCACCGGCCGGCTCTGCGCCGATGATCCGGGTGTCCGGCCGATGCTCGCGGAGCCACAGGGCGATACCGCTGATCAGCCCTCCGCCCCCAACCGGGACCACCACTGTGTCGATGGCGGCGCCGTACTGGTCGGCCACCTCGATAGCCACGGTGCCCTGCCCGGCGATGGTGCGAGGGTCGTCGAAGGGATGGACGTAAACGGCCCCGCTGCGCAGACTGACCTCCTCGGCGGCGGCGCCGGCCTCGTCGTAGGAGCTCCCGACGAATATCAGCTCTACCCACGGGCCGCCGATGGCCTCGATGCGTTTCCGTTTCTGGCGGGAGGTGTTGGTCGGCAAGAACACCCGGCCGTGGAGTTGCAGCTGCCGGCAGCTGAAGGCCACTCCTTGGCCGTGGTTCCCGGCGCTGGCGCATACAACTCCTCGGCGGTGCTGATCCGGGTCCAGCGAGGAGATGAGGTTGTAAGCACCCCGGACCTTGTAGGACCGGCAGAGCTGGATGTCTTCCCGCTTCAGCAGCACCGGCACCCCGGTCGAGTCGGTCAGGCGATCGCTCAGCTCCAGTGGTGTCCGACGGACAACGGGCCGTAACCGCTCGGCAGCCCGTTCAACCGCGGCGGCGGTCAGATCTTCAGTCACCTCACGATGATACGGCGGCCGTTCATCCCACCTGCCGGTGATTGGGTGGATCGATCAGATCCGAGCTTCCCGTCAGTCGTCCCCGGCCAGGATTTCCGGGTACCGGAAACACCCGGTGAGGTGATCGACAACCAATCCGGCGGACTGGAGATAGGAATAACAGATGGTGGGCCCGACAAAGCGGAATCCGCGCTGCCGGAGGTCGCGGCTGAGCGCCTCCGACAGGGGAGTGGTGGCCGGGACCTGCTTGAGCGCCTTCCAGCGGTTGACCACCCGGGACCCGCCGATGAATCCCCACACATAAGAGTCGAAGCTGCCCGCCTCTTCCTGCACCCGGAGGAGGGCGGCGGCGTTGCCGACGGCCGAATCGATCTTCTGGCGGTTGCGGATGATGCCGGAGTCTTCCCGGAGCGCCGCCACCTTGCGCGCCGAATACCGGGCCACCGCCGCGGGGTCGAATCCGGCAAACGCCCGGCGGTAGCTCTCCCGCCGCTTCAGCACCGTGAGCCAGCTGAGCCCGGCCTGCGCGCCTTCCAGTACCAGCAGCTCGAAGTGCCGACGGTCATCATGGACGGGGACGCCCCATTCGATGTCGTGATACGGACCCATCCACGGCCCGGTTCCCCAGGAACAGCGGGGCCGACCGTCATCGTTCCATTCGGGCGGGGAGGAGCTGGCCACCAGACGAATGTACTTCGCTGGGCGAAACCGGGGCGGAGCCGACCTGACTGGCCGAACGGCCCCTCACCGGTGTTAGCTGGTCGGCATGCCACTCAGCGGAACCTATGTGCCCAGCCCGGCCCAATGGGTGCGGGATCAGGTGGAGCTCTACGAGAGCTCCGGCGGAACCGAGGGAACCACCCTGCGGGACATGCCGGTGATCGTGCTGACCACCAAGGGAGCCAAGTCGGGCGACATCCGAAAGTCCCCGCTGATGCGGGTGGAGCACGACGGTACCTACGCGATAGTGGCGTCCAAGGGCGGAGCCCCCACCAACCCGGTCTGGTACTACAACGTGGTGGCCAACCCGGAGGTCGAGCTGCAGGACGGGCCCAGCCGTTGGGACATGGTTGCCCGCGAGGTCACCGGCGACGAGAAGAAAGTCTGGTGGGATCGGGCCGTCGCCGCCTACCCCGACTACGCCGAGTACCAAACCAAGACCGATCGACCGATCCCGGTGTTCGTCGTCGAACGACGTCCCGACTGATGCCCACGCCTCCGAAGTCGCGCCCGCCCAATCCAGGAGAATTGCCATGCCCATCAACGTGACGCCGATCGTCGGCGTGGATGCCGACATCAACGACCTCCGGCGCCGGACCGCCGATCTCATCAACGCCGAGATCCTCCCGAACGAGGGGAAACTCTGGGGCTCGTCCGAGGGCAGGACGGTGACCGACGAGGAGCGGGACCAGCTGAGGCACCAGGGGGCCGGCTTGCGGGAAGACGTGAAGGAGAAGGTGAAGAAGGCCGGCCTCTGGGCCCCGCATCTACCCGCGGAGTACGGAGGTATGGGGCTGGACTTCTTGCAACTCGCCTACATGTACGAGGTGCTGGCCTACGCCACCGGTGCCGCCACCCTGTTCGGGGTGGCCGCACCCAACTCCGGCAATGCCACCATCCTGGTGAAGTACGGCTCGGAGGAACAGAAGCGCAAATGGCTACTGCCGTTGATCGACGGCACCCTGGAGTCGGGCTTCTCGATGACCGAGCCTGACGCCGCCGGCTCCGACCCGCGCTCGCTGGCCACCGAGGCGGTGCGGGAAGGTGACGAGTGGGTCATCAACGGGCACAAGTGGTTCACCTCCAACGGGTGGGCCGCCGACTTCTTCATCGTGATGTGCCGGGCCAATGATCCGTCCGGTGAACTCGGCAAGCCCGGTCAGATGACCCAGATCATCGTGCCGTCCAAGACGGCCGGAGTGAACATCATCCGGGGCATCGGCATCTTCGGCCACTCGAGCTCCGACCACTGCGAGATCGTCTACGACAACGTGCGGGTGCCAGTGGAGAACACATTGGGCCTGGTCGGACAGGGACACAAGGCCGCCCAGGATCGTCTTGGCGCCGGACGGGTCTACCACTGCATGAACTCCATCGGGCAGATGTGGCGCGCCTTCGACCTCATGGTGGAGCGGTCCCTGGTTCGCGAAGTCCACGGCGGGCTGTTGAAGGACAAGCAGTTCATCCAGGGCTTCATCGCCGACAGCTACATGGATATCCAGGCCGCCCGCCTGATGACCATCAATACCGCGGAAAAGGTTGCCAGCGGGGATCCGCAGGTGCGCACGGCTATCTCCGCCATCAAGGTCTTCGTCCCCGCCGCCTACCACCGGGTGGTGGACCGGGCCATCCAGGTGTGGGGCGGCGCCGGGGTCAGCAACGACCTGCCGCTGGGCCGCATGTATCTGGGCGCCCGGGTACTCCGGCTGGCTGACGGGCCCGACGAGGTCCACCGGATCCTGATGGCCAAGAACATCCTCCACGAGTACGAGTCTGGGAACACCTGGGATTTCGGACGGTAATCCGCTGGCTCGGCCGTCCACCGGCGCGGTGCCAGATTCGCAGCATGGCGGTAGGGTGACTTTCGATGACCAGCATGGACGACTCCTTCGATCTCGACCTGGCGGCCGCCTCGTTGCGAGCCGACAACTCCGACGTCCACATCCTCTTGAAAGTGCTGGTTGACCAGCTCAAAGACACGCTCGGCGACCGGCTGCGGATCGAGCGGGCCGGCGGACGGTTCCGGAAGTCGGATGCCATCAAGTCGGTCCAGATCACCATGGGCGTCGACCATTTCGAAGCGGTGGTCGACGGGACCGGCCTGAACTGCACCATCGGGCACGCCTCGGGTGGAATCCGGATCCGAAGCGAGCAGGTGGACCTGGAGACCTGGATGGCCAAGCTGCTCGGGGCCCTCCAGACCGAGGCCGCCCACAGCCAAACCGCCCGGCAGGCTCTCGAGAACATCGTCATCGGAGGCAACACGTGACCGACAACCCCGAGGTCCTTCCCGAGGGCCGACCGGAAGGTCTTCCCGAGGCCACCACCCACCGGCTGGCCGAACTGGAGCATGGACTGTTCACCTCGGATCTGTCGGTCAACGAGTTCCTGTTGATCAAGGAGGTGGGATTCCACCCGCTGGGATTCGTGATGGGCTCGTCGATCTATCACACCGGCATCCAGACCCGGAAGTGGGGTCAGAGCCAGGAGCTGAGCAAGCTCACCGGGGCGATGTACAACGCCCGGGAGTTGGCCATGAACCGCATGGAAGAAGAGGCGGCCGAGCTGGGCGCCGACGGGGTGGTCGGGGTCCGGCTGGACGTCAACTACTACGAGTGGGGCAAGGATGCCGCCGAGTTCATCGCGGTGGGTACCGCGGTGAAGGCGGAGAGCGGGGTTTCCCATCGCAACAAGTTGGGCAAGCCGTTCACCTCGGATCTGTCGGGGCAGGACTTCTGGACCTTGATGCAGACCGGCTACATCCCCCAAGGGCTGGTGATGGGAACCTGCGTGTACCACATCGCCCACCGGGGTCTCGGGCAGACGCTGGGGTCAGCTGGCCAGAACATCGAGCTCCCCAACTTCACCCAGGCTCTGTACGAGGCCCGGGAGCTGGCCATGACCCGCATGCAGGACGAGGCCGATCAACTTGGTGCCTCCGGCATCGTCGGCGTGCGCCTCGAGGAGAAGTCGCATCAGTGGGGGAGCCACACCATCGAGTTCCTCTCGCTGGGGACGGCGGTGGTGAAGACGTCGGGCGACGTGGCCCTGCCCACCCCGACCACCATCATTTCCCTCGACAACTGATGGCGGACCCGGCCCCTGATCTCCCCGAGGCCGCCAACCGAAGGTTCGCCAGCGGGGCGTTCACCTCCGGGCTCACCGTGCCCGACTTCGCCGCCTGTCTGCAGATGGGGCTGGAGCCGGTCGGCTATGTGCAGGGTTTCTGCGTGATGCAGTGGGGGTGGTATGGCATCAACTCCCCCTACCGGCGTGGGATCAACCCGTACGGCGGCGGTCAGGATGGGTACATGGAGAGCTGGCAGTGTCCCCATGGATTCGTCTCCGCCGAGCACCGGAGTTGGGGTCAGAACTACCAGCAGTCGTGGGTGGAGGAGGCGTGGGGACAGGGCTTCGGGAGTGCCTACTCGCGGATGCTGGAGGAAGCCGTTGCCCTCGGAGCCCACGGGGTCGTCGGTGTGGTGGACACATCGGACCGCCTCGGCGACCTGGGTGTCCTCGAGTTCCATGTCCGGGGCACGGCGGTGAAGGTGGATGATGCGCCCGGGCCCCCCGGCGGACAGCCGTGGACCACCTATCTGGCCGGCCAACGGCTGGCCAAGTTGATCGAGGCCGGGTACATGCCGGTCTCGATCGCCGCGGCGGTGTCCTCGGTCCGGGTGTGGGCCTACTGCATGACCGAGTACCTCCTCGAGGGGACCAATTCGAGTTGGGGGGTGGCCCAGGCCGGAGCCGAGATCACCCAGGTGGCCTCCGCCCAGATGGCCGCCCGCCAGATTGCCCGCGAACGTGTGCGGTCGCAGATGGCGGGGGACTCCCTTCACGGAGCCGAGATGGTCGTTTCCGATCGCGAGCTGGGCGCGGGAGACCAGGAGATCCAGTGCGTGCTCCGGGGCAACCGGGTCAAGCGCTTCAAGGACTTCGATCCGATGCCCGTTCCCCACCCCACCGTGAGGCTGTCGTGACCGTCGGGAACGGACTCGGGATCGGAGCTCGGGAGCCCGTCGATATCAAGGCCGAGATGCGCCGCGCCGTCGACACCCTCCACAGCCACACCCACAAGAAGGATTCGATGACCTCGGATCTTTCGATAGACGAGGAGCTCAACCTGCACTCGATCGGGTGGGAGCCGGTCGAACTGGTGTGCGGGGTGTCGCTGTACTCGGTGCCGATGGGAGTGTGGAACTGGGGCCAGGGCGAGATCAGCTGGGCTTCGGCGGCCTATGCCCATGCCTTCGAAGGCGCAATTGCCCGGATCCATCGCGAATGCGCCAAGGCCGGCGGCCACGGTGTCGTGGGCGTGCGGGTCGAGCGGTCGATCCATCGCCACCATATCGACGTGTCCCTCCTCGGGACTGCGGTCCGGCCCGTCGGAGCCAAGCGGGTGGAAGCCGACCAGGTGTTCGTGTCCGACCTCTCGGCCCGTGACTTCACCTTGTTGCATGTTTCCGGATGGCAGCCGTTGGGCCTGGCCGTGGGGGCGAGTTTCGTCTACGCACCGCGCCGGTCGCTCGGGATGGCCATGCAGCAGAAGTCTCAGAACGTGGAGCTGACCAACTTCACCGAAGCCATGTACTCGGCGCGGGAGTCGGCCATGGAACGCATGCAATCGTCTGCCCTGGGTATGGCCGGCACCGGTGTGGTGGAGGTGAAGGTCACCGAGGGACCGATGGACTTCGCCCGTCATGCGGTGGGGTTCGCCGCCTGGGGCACCGTCGTCCGCTTGGCCGGGGACAGCCATCGCACCCTGCGACCCTCGATGGTGGTGCCGCTCGACGATCCGCAGGCCGCGTTCGAGGCCACTGCCCTCCGAGGGAGATAGGCGTACTTCCAGCCAGGACGGCTCAGTGATCAGCCGTCGGCTGGGTGGGTGTATTCGGTCCACTCGGCACCGTCCCAGTAACGCAGCAGCGAGGGGTCGGCGTAGTCGGCGTACCAACCGGGTGCGTAGGAGTCGGCCACCTCGGGCTCGGCCACCTCGGACTGAACCTCGGCCACCTCGGGCTGAACCTCGGGCTCCGGTGGAAGCTCGGCCACGACCGCCTCCGGCTCGGCGACCTCGGGGTCCGCTTGAACCTCGGCCACCTCGGGCTCGGGTTGAGCCTCGGCCACGGCCACCTCCGGCTCTGCCGGCACCGGGACGACGCCAACCGCCGCAGCGCCAGAGGTCGCGGATGGAGCCGGCTCGATGTCGACCGGGCGCGGGTTGGCTATGTCGCGCTCTGCCGGCACCGGGTCGGGCGCCACTGCCGAGGGCGACGACCCGGTGAGGCCGTCGGGTTCCGGCCGAACCGGCCGTGGCTCGGTGACCACCCCCTGGCGATCGTGCTCGGCCAACTGGGCCAGGGCCGCCCCCAGTGTCGGGAGGCCGGAAGACGAGGCTGTCTTACCGGCTGAGCCCGCAGCTCCGGCCGCGGCTGCGGCGGAGGTCGGCGCCGTACCCGGTGGAGCCACCAGTGGACCGGCCGCCGCCGCAGCACCGACTCCGGTGGGCGGGGGCGGCGTGATACGGGTCAGGCCTTCCATGATGTGCACGTGTCCGGTCCGGGTCGGTCCCGCTGCCGCCGGCCCGGCTGCCCCGGCCCGCTTCGAAGGGCGCCGGAGACCAGTCGGGAACAGCGCCCACGCCATGACGAGAAGCAGGCAGCCTCCGAAGGCAACGAACACCCCGTAGCCGATCGACACGGGCGGATGGGAGAAGCCGGGACCGCCGGGACCGACATAGGTATGGACCTGGGTGACGCCGAGGATGACCGGCACCAGCGACAGGAACCCGAGGATCGCCGACGCCAGAGCGATCCGCGGGAAGGGGAGGACCAGCGCCTGGACGCCGCAGACGACGGCCAGTCCCACCAGGATCTCGGCCACGCTGTTCCGCCATCCGTGGTTCATGATCTTGAACAGGTTGCCGTGGATGGACGATTGTTCGCCGTTGAACGTGACCTGGATCGACGCCCAGGGAAGCCACGGCGACACCCCGAGGACGACCGCACTCAGGAGGATGCCGAACCTGGCCAGCGAGAACTGGCGCCGGCCGTGCCGGACGGGGGGAGGGGTGGGCGCCGTCACTACCGTCGGGATGGTCGGGGGTGCAACGTCGCTCCGTTGGAGCTGGGCCACCGCCTCACGCCACCCGGACTCGTCCTTCTGGAATTCGAAGACCGGCGTCGGGACGGTGTCGAGGCTGTCCATGATCGCCCAGGACTCGGGAAGGTCGACGACGCACCAGCGTTGCCCGGTCACCAGGATCGGAAATCCATGCAATGTCGCCATCGGTCGCTCCCCGTGCACCCTGCAACCCCCGTTGTCGGTGCACCGCTTCACAGCATCGTACTGTCTGGGGTGACCGGGGCCAGGGCGGGCTGTCCGAGGTCAGCGGCAGGAAAGCCGGGGAGTCAGACGCTGACTCCGGCCTGCATGCGGTCCGTCGCCTCGATGTACTCCTCGACCATGCCGAAGACGACGTCTTTGGCCTTCCGCACGACGGTGGCTCGACCGATGACCTGACCGCACGGATTGAAGGCCACGTCCCGAGCCTGCTCGGGATACCGGTGGCCGCGGGACACGGCTTCGATCGCCACCATCATCTGCAGGGGCATGGGCAGGGGGCCGGGGGAATCCTCCGCTTCCCAGGCTTCGGTCCAGTCGTTCTTGAGCATCCGGCAGGGCTTGCCGGTGAACGAACGGGACCGAACGGTGTCGCGGCTGGAGGCAGCCAGGTAGGTCTCCATCTGCTTGGGCGGGATGTCGGCTTCCTCCACCGTCAGCCACAACGTCCCGGACCACACGCCCTGGGCCCCGAGGGCCAGGGCCGCCGCCATCTGGCGACCGCTGCCCACTCCACCCGCGGCCAGCACCGGGATCGGCGCGACCGCGTCGATGACCTCGGGCCACAGCACGATGCTGCCGACGTCTCCGGTATGGCCCCCACCTTCTGACCCTTGGCAGACGATGAAGTCGAGCCCCGCCGCCTTGTGGCTGAGCGCATGCTTGACCGACCCGGCCAGCGCGCCGATCATCAGTCCGGCTCCCTGGATCCGCTCGACGACGTCGGGCGGGGGGGTGCCCAGGGCGTTGGCGATGAGACGGACCTTCGGGTGGCGGAGGGCCACATCGATCAATCCGGCGGCGTGGGCCGCGGTCCAACCGATCATGCCGTTGGGTTGACGCTCGTCTTCGGGAATCAGCGGCACGCTGTGGTCGGCAAGGATCTTGAGGGCGAATTCCTTGTGCTGGGGTGGGACCAGGCCGCGGATCTGGGCTTCGAGTGCGTCAGGGTCCATCTCGTCCATGCCCTCGTACTTGGCGGGGATCACGATGTCGACGCCATAGGGATGCTCGCCGATGTGCTCGTCGATCCAGGTGAGCTCGACTTCGAGCTGGTCGGGCGTGAAGCCGATGGCGCCGAGCACGCCGATCCCCCCGGCGTTGGAGACGGCGGCCACGACGTCGCGGCAGTGGGTAAAGGCGAAGATCGGGAACTCGATGCCCAGCCTGTTGCGGATCTCGGTGTTCATGATGGTGGTTACCTCTCTCTGTGGGACTGCGTTCGGGATGATCGGGATGATCGGGATACTTCGGAAGTCTCGGTGCCGCGCCGACGGCTGGCCGTCGCCCGACGGCCATCGACCGACGGGCGGGGCATACCCATCAAGGCGGCCAGACCGGTGACGGCGAGGTCGCCGTCCACCGAGCCGGGTTCGATGCGGCGCTGCATTTCCAGTCCGGTCAGGAGGGCCTTGACCAGCGTGGCCAGCTTCTCGGGTTCGGCGACCGGGTCGACGCCGACCTTCGACGCCCATCGAGACAGCTCCTGGCCGCTGTTGCGTCGAGATTCGGCACTTCGGGCCCGGAGGGCGTTGGCTACCTCAGGGTCCCGGGCGGCCCGCAGCCACAGCTCGTGTTCGAGCAGCGACCAACGATCGGAGTCGGTACCGGGATTGTCGCCGATGTTGTCCCATACCGCGGCCAGTTGTCCGAGGGGGGAGTCAGTGATGGCCACTTCGGCGAACAGCACAGTGAGGACCGATTGCTTCCAGGCATCGAGCACTGCCAACAGCAGTCCTTGCTTGCTGCCGAAGTGCGCGTAGACCGCGCCAGAGGTCCGCCCGGCCGCCTCGGCCACCGCGTCGACAGAGACTCCGTCGATGCCGCGGTCAGCGAAGAGATCGGCTCCGGCCGCCAGCAGGCGCCCCCGGGTCTCCGCCTTTCGCTCCGCTTGGGTTTGGGCCACATTGCTCCTCTGGGCGATCGGCCGCGGGGCCGGGTGCTCGCCCGGACCTCCGTTACATACTGGACACTACATATATAACGAGCCCTATGCAACCCGGCCGGCCCGACGCCGGTTCGGCGAATTCTGGGCTCGACGCCGCGTGCCTATGCTGAGGACAAGCCGCTTCGTAGAGGGGGGATCACCGTGGGTGCATCGCAACCGATTGTCCGTGACCGCTTGTTCATCGGAGGGGAGTGGGTACCCTCCGCCGGAACCGGCACCCTGGATGTCATCGACTCCACCACCGAACAGGTGATGGGCACCATCCCGGAAGGGTCGACCAAGGACGTCGACCTGGCCGTGGCCGCCGCCCGGGAGGCGTTCCCGGCGTGGGCGGCGACCCCGGTCAAGGAACGGACGGAGCTCCTGACCCGGGTCAGCCAGGAGCTGAGCGCCCGGATGGACGAGTTGGCCGACCTGATCGCCCACGAAGTCGGCATGCCCCTGGTGCTGTCGCAGCTGGTGCAGATGGGGCTGCCCATCGGCACCTTCGCGTCCATGGCCCAGGTCGCGGCCGACTTCACCTGGGAGCAGACCGCGGGGAACTCGGTGATCGTGCGCGAGCCCATCGGGGTGGTCGGCGCCATCACGCCCTGGAACTTCCCGTTGAATCAGATCGCCGCCAAGGTGGCGCCGGCGCTGGCCGCCGGATGCACGGTGGTGCTCAAGCCCAGCGAGGTGGCGCCGTTGAACGCCTTCGTACTGGCCGAGATCTTCGAACAGGTAGGGCTCCCGGCCGGGGTATTCAATCTGGTCTCCGGGGTCGGGCCGGTGGTGGGCGAGGCGATCGCCGCCCATCCCGATGTCGACATGGTGTCGTTCACCGGTTCCACCCGGGCCGGCAAGCGGGTCTCCGAATTGGCCTCGGCCACCGTCAAGCGGGTCGCCCTCGAGCTGGGCGGCAAGTCAGCCAACGTCATTCTGGACGACGCCGATCTGGCCAAGGCCGTCCCCGACGGGGTACAGAAGTGCTACCTCAACTCCGGACAGACCTGCAGCGCGCTGACCCGGATGCTGGTCCCCCGGGAACGGCTGTCCGAGGTCGAGCAGCTGGCCGTGGCCGCCGCCGAGGCCTTTACCCCCGGCGACCCGTTCGACCCGTCGAGCCGGATCGGGCCCCTGGTGTCGGGCATCCAGCGCGACCGGGTTCGCAACCTCATCGACAAGGGGGTGGGGGAGGGGGCCACCCTTCTCACCGGCGGGGCAGAGGCACCGGAGGGATTGCCGGTCGGTTTCTTCGTCCGTCCGACCGTGTTCAGCGGCGTCACCCGGGACATGACCATCGCCCAGGACGAGATCTTCGGCCCGGTGCTCTCGATCATCCCGTATGACACCGAAGAAGAGGCCATCGACATCGCCAACGACACCGACTACGGACTGGCCGGTGGGGTGTGGTCGGGGGATCCCGAGCATGCCAAGGCGGTAGCCCGCCAGCTGCGCGCCGGTCAGATCGAGGTGAACGGCGGCGGGTTCAACCCGATGGCCCCGTTCGGTGGCTACAAGCAGTCGGGCAACGGACGCGAGTACGGCAGTTTCGGCCTGGAGGAGTTCCTCGAAGTCAAGGCCATGCAGCTGTAGTCACCCCCAGCCAGCCTCATCGGCCGGCTATCTGGGCGGGTTGCTCCCCGGACCCCAGGCCAAGAACACCGGGTCGGCGGCGGCCAACCGCCAGCTTCCATCGTGCGAGACCTGGCCGCGGCCGGTCGATACCTGGACGAGGTTCCCGAGTCGGTCGGCGGCGCCGGTGGCCCGGTCGAGGGCCGAGAAGGCGGCCACGATCCGTCCGCCCGGGCGCAACCGGGCCAGGGCGGTGTCGAGAACGTCGAGCCCGCCACCCCCGACGAACACCCGGTCGGGATCCGGGAGCCCCACACACGCCTCCGGGGCATGGGCATGGACGACCCGGACGTCGGCCCCGAAGCTGGCGGCATTGGCAGTGATGCGCATGGCCTCTGAGTCGCGCTCCTCGATGGCGAAAGCGGTGATTCCGGGACACAGGACGGCGGCTTCGACGGCCACGCTCCCGTTGCCGGCGCCCACATCCCACAGGACGCCGGTGGCCGGCAACGCCAGCTTCCCCAGCGCCACCGCCCGGACTTCCGCCTCGGCGACCAGCCCGTCCCGATGGGCGTAGGCGTTGTCAGGAAGACCCCAGGCCAGGGGTTTGGCATCGGCATCGACCCCGCCCCACCCGGCGATGGGCCGGCCGGCCGGACCGACCAGGACCACCACCGAGAAGGGATCCCAGCTCCCGGTGGCCAGCTCGTGGAGCCCGACCAGGGTGACCGACTCATCCGGGTAGCCGAGACGGCTGCACACCGCCACCATGTCCACCGCCGCCCTGGCCGCCATCAGGGCCTTGCCCACCGCCTCCGGAGGTGCGTCGGGGGCGGTGAGCACCGCCGCCTTCCGAGCCAGCCGGATGGCCCGGATCGCGTCGATGAGCGGCCGGCCCCGAACCGCCACCACCGCGGCATCGTCCCAGGGCATGGCCAGGCGGGCGAAGGCCAGTGAGACCGGGGAGGTGGCCGGAAGGACCCGCAGGTATCGCCGATCGACCACCCGCACCAGCGAGCCCACGATGCCGAAGAAGCCGGGATCGCCGGAGACCACCATGCACACCGGCACCCCGTCGCGGGAAGCCGATGCGGCTCGGCGGCAGGCGTCGTCGACATCGTCGCCGATCTCGATGGAGGGAGTCTCCTGGCTGGAAGCCCCGGCCCCGGCTCCGGCGGACCACTTGCGCAGGGTCTCGAGTTGCCGGCGCCCGCCCATCACCAGTTCGGCCGAGACCAGCGCTTCCCGACCCTCGTCGCCGATGGCTTCGAAGGCGTGGCCCAACAGCCCGATCACCGTTACCACCCCCGGCGGCCGGGTGGGGGTCGAACCCGGGTGGGCGGGGGTCGGGTCAGGCCTGGGCAACGGATCGCGCACCTTCGGTTTCGGTGGTCGTCATGATCGACGCATGGTACCGCCCGGCGCGGGCTTTCCTCGCCCGCCCCGAGGGTTGGTCCAAAGACCCCTGACCTAGGTGAAAGTCAGATCGGCATCGTCCCAGTAGGCGCGCACCGAGGTGAACCGGCCCTCCCCGTCGGCCTCGAAGATCTCGATCCCGGCGATGGTCATGGTGGCCCCGCCGGTCACCACCGCGATCTCGAAGTCGATGGCCGCGTTGTCGGCGCAGGTGTGGACGGCCTTGGCGGCGAAGGTCCATCCCTCGCTGGCGGCGATGCCGTTCTCGAAGAAGGTGACGATGGCGGCCCGGCCGATGTTGGGTGGGTTGGAAACCGGGTCGTGGTGGTGGGCGTCTTCGGTGAACTGAGCCGCAATCGCATCGGCGTCGCGTGAGTTGATGGCGTTCACGTACTCGGCGATGCGGGTGCGGAGTTGGTCAGGGCTTGGCAAGGTGGCTCCCTCCGGTGTGCAGGCTCGATGTGCTCAGACTCGATGGCGAAGACAGGCTCAGGCCCCGACCGCGTGGACGCCGCCGTCGACGTGGACCATCTCCCCGGTGGTCATCGGGAAATAGTCCGACATCAGGGCGACGCAGGCGCGGGCCACCACCTCGGTGTCGTGGACGTCCCAGCCGAGTGGCGCCCGCTCGGCCCAGGTGTCCTCGAAGGCGCTGAACCCGGGGATCGACTTGGCCGCCATCGTCTTCACCGGACCCGCGGCCACCAGGTTCACCCGGACCTTTTCCGGACCGAGATCGCGGGCCAGGTAGCGGGAAAGCGATTCGAGTGCCGCCTTCGACACCCCCATCCAGTCGTAGGCGGGCCAGGCGACGGTGGCGTCGAAGTCGAGCCCGACGATCGAGGCCCCCGGGCCGCCGCCCGCCCCGGCGGCGGCCAGCAGCGGCCGGAACGCCTCGGCCAGCGCCTTCAACGAGTAGGCCGACACGTGGAGGGCGACCTGCACCTCTTCCCATGTCGCCTGGAAGATGTCTCCGCCGAGGCATTCCGGTGGCGCAAATCCGATCGAATGGAGCAGGCCGTCAAGCCGGTCCCACTGGGTGGCCAGTGTTTCGGCGGCGTCGGTCAGCTGCTCGGGTCGGGTGACGTCGATCTCGAGCACGTCGGCTTCGACCGTCAGCTTCCGGGCGGTGCGACGGGTGAGGGAGAGGCCGCGCCCGGCCCCGGAGAGGATGACCTCGGCGCCTTCCTCCTGTGCCTTCCGGGCCACCGCGAACGCCAGCGACGCATCCGTCAACACCCCGGTGACCAGGATTCGTTTTCCGTCGAGCAGTCCCATGGGGCCGCGAGGTTATCGCCCGCAACTTTGCCGGGGCGACGGTGGCATGTGCAAAGGTAAGGGCCATGCGCGTCGGAATCTTTGGGGG
>DASZNG010000046.1:0-9710 GCA_035551535.1 Acidimicrobiales bacterium
CTGCTATCACGGTCACTCTGACGGGCTGCTGGCCGGGGGCGGCAGTGGGGTCGCCACCCTCGGGCTGCCCGATTCCGCCGGGGTGCCGCCGGGGGCGGTGGCGGAGACGATCGTGGTTCCCTACAACGTGGTCCCCGAGCTTGATGAGCGGGTGGCCTGCGTGATCGTCGAACCGGTGGCCGCCAACATGGGGCTGATCCCGCCAGCCGAGGGATTCCTCGAGGGACTGCGACGGGCGTGCGACGTCTCCGGAGCGTTGCTGATCTTCGACGAGGTCATCACCGGGTTCCGCCTCGGCGAGGGCGGTGCATCCGCTCGGTCGGGGGTGCGACCGGACCTGTGGTGCTTCGGGAAGGTGATCGGCGGTGGACTGCCGGTCGGGGCCTTCGGCGGCCGACGCGACCTATTGGGTGTTCTGGCCCCCGACGGACCCGTGTACCAGGCCGGGACCCTGTCGGGGAACCCCTTGGCCACGGCCGCGGGGATGGCGGTCCTGGGCGAGGTCGACGCCGAGTCGTACGCCGCACTTGCCGATCGGGTGGCTTGGTTCGGCTCCGGCCTGGAGAAGGTACTGAATGAGGCGCTGACCCGGTCCCGTGCGGCGTCCGGCGACGCCGCCATCGAGGCCCGGGTGCCGATGGTCGGCCCCCTGCTGGGCGTGTTCTTCGTGCCCGAGGATTCGGGACCGATTCGGGACTACGACGATGCGGTGCGCTCGGCCGCGACCGGGCTCTACGCGCGGTTCTTCCGGGCGATGCTCGCGCGAGGCGTCGCCCTGGCGCCCGGTCCGTATGAGATCGCGTTCACCTCGATGGCTCACAGTCAGGCCGATCTCGAACGAACCGTGGAAGTCGCCGGGCAGGCAATGGTCGAAATCGTGGCCCACTGACCAGGGACAGGGCCCTTTGGCCTCGCCATTAGGGTTGGCGGAGGGAACTTGGACGGTCGGGGGATCGGACGACCATTTCAGGAGATCGAGGACGACGCCGAATGTCGGGATCCACCGAGAACGACGACGAGGGAGCAACGGGGGAGGACGGGGCGGGACAGGGACCGGCGGCGGACTCCGGCTCCGGCACCCCTGAACCTCTTCCGCCACCGTCTGACCATCAGCATCAGCCTCTGCGTCCGCCTTCGTCCCCACAATCCCAAGTCCAACCTCAACCCCCTCAATCGCCACCAGAAAACGCCGCCGCCGTCCGCCTTCGCTTCGACGGTGTCGTGCTGGTCGGATCCATCGAACAGGGAACGCCCACCGCCCAAGACCTGACCTTGCTGATCGACCAGCAAGGGGTGAATATCTTCAGCCGTCAGCCCCCGGACAAGCGAAGTGTGCCATGGTCCGCCATCACCAACCTGTGGTTCGGCGAGACCGGCGTGGACTCGAGTGGTCGGATCACCACACCTCTCGACATCACCTCCGCGAATCGAACGGTGCGCTTCTATCTCTACGGGGACCCGTCGCAGGAGTCGCAGGTATCCCAGCTCAGGGCGTGGCTGCCGATGTGGCAGGCGACCGCTTCGGGCGAAGGGCCCGTTGCGCCTCCGCCCTCCCCCGCACCGCAGCCTTTCACTCCGGGCCCCCCGCCGACACCACCGACCCCGCCGTCTCCGTTGGCCCCGCCAACGTCCCCGCCCGCGGCCCCACCCGCGGCCCCTGCACCACCGCCCTTCCCGCCGCCGGCTCCCCCCGGCTGGACACCGACCCCATTCGGCAGCCCACCCCCGCCACCCGCCTTCTACGGAATCGTCCAGCCGCACTCGCCGCCTTTCGCCTACCCGCCGCCCCCCTTCCTGTTCGCCCCCGCCCCGCTCCCGAATCGGCGCCGACGCCTCCGCCGCCCCGCCATCCTGCTGTTGGCGCTCGGGCTCCTCGTGGCCGGAGGGGGTCTGGCCGCCATCCTTCTGGCGGTGACCAACCACCACCCGCCGACCTCCCGTGCGACCCGGACGGTCTCCCCGGACCAGGGGCTGGCCAACCAGCTGATGCTGACGGCCAAGGACCTGCCCGTCGGATGGCAGGCCGGGGACAACAGCGGGGGAGCCAGTCAGCACGATCTCGCCGTCCAGGATCAGATCAACAAGACGTTCAACCGCTGCATGTCGATCACCGCCGATCAGGGCAATGTGGCCTTGGGCGGGCAGGCGCAGGATCAGACCGCGCAAGCCGCGTCCCCCCCGTTCCTGGCCCCGAGCGCAACACCGGGATCCGGCGACACCACCGTCCCCGGCCCGCAACCTGGACAGGCCTCGACGCTCGAGCTCCAGACCGATGCCAACATCGTCAAGACCCACGCCGACGAACAACGGGACTTCACCTTGTTCACCAGCCCGAAATTCCCGCAATGCAACGCCGCGGCGGTGGCCGCGGCACTCCAGCTCGGGTTGAACGACGCCACCGGGGGTAACGCCACCGCCGGGCCGGCGACGGCCAAGGTGGTCGACCTGGTGGCGCCCCGCGGCGAGCAGGTCATCGGCGTCACCATGCAGTTCACCATCAGCGACGGGACGACCGAGATCCCGACCGAGGTCGACCAGCTGGTCGTCGGCACCAGCCGCACCGAGGCGCAGCTCCAGGCCCTGGCCATCGGCGCCACCTTCCCCACTGACGTCCTCTCGGCGGCGATCTCGACATTCGAAGGGCGGGTGGCGGCCCAGGGGACCGGCACCACCGCCTGAAACCTGAACGCGCGCCCCAGGCCGACGATCCGGGGGCTCGCCCGGCCGTCAGCCGGGGCCAAATTGCGGATGCACACACCCGCCTGTCGAAATTAGGCCAGTATGAACGGGTACTTTGGGCCGTTATCCCTGTGATGGTTCACTCAACGGTGACGGTCAGAGCGTGACGGTCAGAGCGTGGCGGTCGGAACACAAGGGGGGTCCGTCGTGTCCCCCGTGAATAAAGGAGTGGTAGATGGCTGTCGGAGCAATGGACCTGCCCCCGGAGGGAATGTTGCTTGGCGGGGTGGCGCTGGCGGGCGACCCGGCCCGGGGCATCGAAGCCACCGAGGATCTGAGCCTCTTGTTCACGACGAAGGGAATCACCGTCAAGGGCGACAATCCGGCCACCGAGCGGCACTTCGCCTGGTCGGGACTGGACGCCGCCTCCTGCCACGGCGAGGTGCAGCGTGGGGGCGGTCGCACCGCCACCCCGCTGGAGCTCACCTCTGCCGGCCAGACGATTCAGTTCCTGCTTCCCAGCGAGACGGTCTCACCCGGGCAGGCCGCCTACCTCGACCAGGCCCTTCCGGCCTGGCTGGAGCGCTACGGCGCGACTGACGCGCCTCCGGTAACTGCGGCCCCGGCAGGAAGCACCACCCCGTCGGGGTCGCCGTCGACTCCGACACCTCCGACTCCTCCGACGCCAACCGCCAAGGCCCCCACCCCGCCGGCTCCGACCGGCAAGGCCGCAACCCCGCCAACCCCGCCAACCCCCGCGGCTCCGGCCGCTCCGGCACCTGCGGCCCCTCCCGCCCCTTCGGCTCCGGCGTCGCCGCCGCTGGCCCGATCCGCCGCCGTCGAGGCCGCCGCCGCCGTCATGGTCACGCCGCCGCCGACGACTGCGGAAGAGCACATCGACCCGGCCACCGGCACCCTTCGGCGAGGGGACCCCCTGAACTCTCCGGGCAATCAGGCAAGCTCCGAGGGTGACTCGAGGGCAGAACGCAAGGACCGCAGGAAGGCCAGATCCGCCGCCAAAGCCGCCGGAGTCCCGGCCGGCGATCAAGGGGCCGGCGGCAAGACCGCCGCCACCAACCGGCGCACGCTGATGATCCTGATCGTGATCCTCGTCCTCATCGTGATCGCCGCGGTGGTCTACGAGGTCACCAAGACCAAGAATTCCACCACCAGCACCACCACCGTCCCGGCGACCTCGGCATCACTGACGGTGGACAAGGCGCTGGCTTCCAGCGTCAATCTGCAATTGAGTGACCTCCCGAGCGGGTGGGCGCAGGCGTTGGGCTCGGCCCCGTCGATCTCGGTGACCAGCTCGACCGGAAAGGCAACCCAGAAGCCGGCCACCACCGCCTTCGCTACCTGCCTGGGCGCGTCAGCCGCCACCGTCGGGCAGGTGTTCGGCAATACGCCGTCTACCGATGAAACGGTGGCGTCGACCTCTCCGGTGTTCCAGGAATCGGCCGACAACACCATCGAGATGCAGTCGGCGGTGAACGTTGTGAGGTCGACGGCCAACGCCAAGTCCGATGCCACCGTGTTCAACAAGCCGGGATTCCTCAGCTGCTTCACCCAGTTCCAGACGGCGTCGGCCGCGGCCCTGGTTCCCGGCACCACCGCCAAGGTCCAGCAGGTGCAGATCGCCGCGCCCCGGGGCGGGTCCTCCTACGGCTTCATCACCACCTTCACCGTCCCCACCCAGGGAACCCGGGTGGTGGGAGACGCCTACATGTTCGGCGGTCGGATCGAGGCGACCCTCCAGCCGTCGACCCACGGACCTGATGTGCCGTCCGACGCCTTCAACTCCGCCTACAACGCGATGCTCGGCCGGATCTCCGCCAACGTTGGTAAGTAACCGTCGGTAAGTAACGTCGCTAAGTAAGGCCGCCCGAGCCGGTTCGGGTTCAGGCTGGCCCGACCCCGGCCGGAGTCAGCCGGGTTCGGGGACCAGCCGGGCGAGGGTCGCCATCGCCCGGTAGGCGGCCTCGGCCGGGCCCACCTCGTCGGGTCGCACCAGGTTGGCCATGATCCGCAGGATCCAGGTCATCAGCGACTCCGAGTGCATCCCGGAGCCGACGCACAGCTTCATGAGTTCCGGTTGGCTGATCATCCGCACGAACGCCCGGGCCACCCGGAAGTAGAGACCGTAGGCGTCCTCGAGTCGCGTCTCATACCGTTCGAGGGCGGCGTAGCCGTCGCCGCTCAACGCCTCCCCCAGTGACGCCGCGGCCAGACGACCAGTCTCGTACCCGTAGGAGATGCCCTCGCCGTTGAACGGGTTGATCGAACCGCCGGCGTCCCCGACCACCAGGGTGGTGGCGCCGATGCGGGGACCCACGGTGAGGCCCATGGGCAGCTTGCCCCCGGTGGGCGGCCCCAGGCAGGTTTCCGGGGACAGCCCCCATCCCTCGGGCGCCCAGTTCACGAAGTGGTCCATGAGCGTGGAGGTGTTCACGCCTTTCCAACGATGATCGGTGGAGAGCAGGCCCACCCCCACGTTGACCCGCCCATCGCCCATCGGGAAGATCCAGCCGTACCCGGGGACCACGTTTCCGTCGCTGTCCCGGATGTCGAGGTGGGACTCGATGTACGGGTCGTCGTGCATGGGCGAGGTGTAATAGCCGCGCAGCGCCATTCCCATCGGGCGGGTGCGGTTCCTGGAGGTCCCGAGCGCCCTCCCGAAACGGGAGTTGGCCCCGTCGGCAACCACCACGTAGCGGGCCCGCACTTCCCGGCTGGCACCGGTCGCCATGTCCTTCACGACGGCTCCGACACAGGACGGGAGCCGAGACGCGGTGGCGGCGGCCGGAGACGGGGACGAGACCGTGACCCGGTCGCGACCGCCCTCCTGGAGGATCGGCTCGATGGCTTCGGTGCCCTGCCACACGGTGGCCCCGGCCTTGGCCGCCCGTTCGTTGACGATGGCGTCGAGGTCATGGCGGGTGATCACGTAGCCGTAGGCGGGAAAGCTCGGGTGCTCCGGCCAGTTGAGCTCGAGGACCTTGCCGTAGGCGAGGGCCCGGAGGCCGGCATAGCGGTGGGCGCCGCTGAGGGCGGCTTCCAGGCCCATATCGGCGAGTTGGCGGACGGCCCGGGGGGTCAAACCGTCCCCACACGTCTTCTCCCGGGGGAACACCTTCTTTTCGACCAGGGCCACGTCCCACCCGGCCTCGGCCAGCCAGTAGGCGCACGACGAGCCGGAGGGCCCGCCGCCCACCACCAGCACGTCGTAGACGTGGCCAGGGTCACCTGCGCCGTCAGGCACGGCCTCGGCGGCTGGCGGGGAGGGGCTCACGACACTTCATCGTACGCTCGGGACGGCCGGATCGTGACACCGGCCCCCTCCGGTCGGCGCCGCCCCCGCCCCCAGCGGTTCGGGGGCCGCCACCTGGGCGCGTCGATGTGCCCTGCGGAACCGGGGCGTGGTAAAACGACCCCAGTGGACGACTACCTCCCGATCTTTCTGCTCATCCTCCTGGGGTTCCTGTTCGCCGCTGTCTCCTTCGTGGGATCGGCCATGCTGGCCCCCAAAAAGCGTCCGACCGCGGCCAAGATCGCACCCTACGAGTGCGGTATCGTGCCCACCATCGAGCCGCCCACCCGGTTCCCGGTCCGTTTCTACCTGGTGGCCATGATCTTCATCATTTTCGACATCGAGATCGTCTTTCTCTATCCGTTCGCGGTGATCTTCCGCCAGCTGCGGTCGTTCGGTCTGGTCGAGGTGCTGGTGTTCGCCGCCATTGTCTTTGTCTCCTTCCTGTTCCTGGTGAGCAACGGGGCCCTGACCTGGGGGCCGGCCAAGACATTGGTGAGGGCGATGCCGTCCCGCACCTCGGAATCAACCATTGCCCGCATCACCGCCGGCCCGGGGGGGCCCGGCGGACACCGCGATCCCTCGGGGCCCGACTCCGATCCCGTCCCCCCGACCACCGGCGATCCGGCCACTCCAGCCGGACCCGTCCGGGCCGCCTAGAGCGGAAGGATCCTTCGTCATGGGACTTGAAGATCTCCAGCACAATTTCCTGACCGGACGGCTCGAGGATCTGGTCAAGTGGGCGCGTACCTATTCGATGTGGCCGGCCACCTTCGGTCTGGCCTGCTGTGCCATCGAGATGATGTCGGTGGGCGCGGCCGACTTCGACCTGGCCCGGTTCGGCATGGAGGTCTTCCGGGCGTCCCCCCGTCAGGCCGACCTGATGATCGTGGCCGGCCGGGTGTCCCAGAAGATGGCTCCGGTGCTCCGCCAGGTCTACGACCAGATGATGGAGCCCAAGTGGGTGCTGTCCATGGGAGTGTGCGCTAGCAGCGGGGGCATGTTCAACAACTATGCCATCGTCCAGGGCGTGGACCAGATCGTCCCGGTCGATGTCTATGCCCCGGGATGCCCTCCGACGCCCGAGACCCTGATGCACTCCATCCTCACGCTGCACGAGAAGGTCCGCACCAACGACATCACCCGTCGCCCGGGTCGCTACACGCCGACGATGCCCGACGGCCGGGGGGTTCGCAGCCTGACCACTGACGAGGGCGGCGACACCGACGACAGCCGCACCCACAGCGACGAGGAGACCTCGGGGTGGACGCCGGACCGACCCGATGCCGTCCATGTCGGCACCCCCAAGCGCAATCCGGTCATCGCCCGTAGCGTCGGGGAGCCCCTGTGATCGCGGCCGAGACGACCGGCGGGTCCCCGGGAACGACCGAGACGACCGGGACCACCGGGACCACCGGGACGACCGGGACGACTCACACCGGCCCGGTGGCCCCGATCGAGGGCCCGGCCGGGACCGCCGGCCTCAGCGACTCGGGCGGGGGGAGTTCCCGGGTTCCCGGCCGCCCGGTCCAGGAGATCGTCTTCCCGACCCGCGATCAGTACGTGGGGGTGGTGGAGGAATATCGGCGCGACGGGTTCGAGATGTGCGCCGACCTTTGCGGTGTCGACTACCTCACCCACTTCAACCGGCATCTGCCCGAAGGGGTCAGCCGGGAGCGGTTCGAGGTGGTCGTCAACCTGTTGTCGCTGAGCCAGGCGACCCGGGTGCGTCTCCGGGTGCAGGTCCCGGAGTCGGACCTGGTGGTGGGGTCGATCTTCGACGTCTATCCGGGTGTCGAGGCCATGGAGCGCGAGGCCTTCGACATGTTCGGGATCATCTTCGACGGCCATCCCGACCTGACCCGGATCCTGATGCCCGAAGACTGGGAAGGTCACCCACTCCGCAAGGATTACGGGGTGGGACGGGTTCCGGTGCAATTCAAGGGTGCCCCGGGGCCGAGATGACCGAACCGACTTCGGATTCCCCCGAGCATGGGGCCACCGGTAAGGACGCGTCGGCACCGCCGGAGTCCTACCCCCCGGCCGTCGCCCCCGCCCACCCCGATACCACGCTGCCCCCGCCGGTCTCTGGTGACGAGTTCCTGAAGTTAGGCCCGGATGGCGAGCCGATCGGGCTGGAAACGGAGACCTCCGAGGGCCACCAGGAGCTGACCCGGCGCTCCACCACCGGAGCCGGCGAGCTGCGCCGGGAGGTCGGTGCCGTGCTCCGGCTTCCCGAGGGAGTGGCGGTCGACCCGTCGAACATCGATGTGGAGCAGTCCGACGACCGGACGATGATCATCAACATGGGTCCTCAGCACCCGTCGACCCACGGGGTGCTCCGGCTGATGTTCGAGCTCGACGGCGAGACGGTCCTGCGGACCAAACCGGTGATCGGCTACCTCCACACCGGCATGGAGAAGACCGCCGAGGAGCTGACCTATGTCCAGGGGTCGACCAACGTCACCCGCATGGACTACCTCTCCCCGCTCCACAACGAGCTGGTGCTGTCGCTGGCCGTCGAGGCGCTGTTGGGGATCGAACTGCCGGCCCGGGCCGACTGGATCCGGATGTTGATGACCGAGCTGAACCGGGTGTCCTCCCACCTGATGTGGATGGCCACCAACGGGATGGACCTCGGGTCCACCTCGATGATGATCTACGGCTTCCGCGAGCGGGAGATGGTGCTGGCCTTCTTCGAGAAGACCACCGGATTGCGGATGAACCACAACTTCATCCGGCCGGGGGGGACCGCCGCCGACCTTCCCGACGGCTGGGAGGACGACGTCAGCATCATCTGCGACACGGTGCTGCCGAGAACCGACGAGTACGACGAGCTGTTGACCGGGCAGCCGCTGTTCCGCCAGCGGACCGAGTCGATCGGGCGCCTGTCGGCCGAGGAGGCGCTGGCCCTCAGCCTGACCGGGCCCATCCTCCGCTCCACCGGGGTCCCGTGGGACCTGCGCCGGTCGATGCCGTACCTGCGCTACGACGAGGTCGACTTCGACGTCATCGTCGGTACCTACGGCGACAACTTCGACCGCTACTCGGTGCGCCTCAACGAGATCCGGGAGTCGATCCGGATCATCCGCCAGATCGTGGAGAAGATGCCGCCGGGTGATTACCGGGTCCAGGACAAGAAGGTCACCCCACCACCCCGGGCCCGCATCGACGAGTCGATGGAAGCGCTGATCCACCACTTCAAGGTGTTCACCGAAGGCTTCAAGGTGCCGGAGGGAGAGGTCTATACCGCCATCGAGTCCCCCCGCGGGGAGCTCGGGTGCTACCTGGTCTCCGACGGCACCTCCAAGGCCTACCGGATGCACATCCGTGGCCCCAGCTTCGTCAACCTCCAGGCCCTGCCGCTGATGATGCGCGGCGGCCTGATCGCCGACGCGGTGTCGGTGTGCTCGTCGGTGGACCCGGTGATGGGGGAGGTGGACCGGTGAGCGACACCGCCCAGCCGCAGCCGCCCCAACCCCAGCCCCAGCCGGCCCAACCTCAGGCGCAGCCGGCCCCGGTGACCGACCGGCGCACCCCCGGAGCCACCACCGCCACCCTCACCCACCTGTCGAAGGCGACCGCGGCCCGGGCCCGGAACCTGATCGCCCTGTACCCCGAGCCCCGGTCGGCGCTCATCCCCCTCTGCCACCTGGCCCAGGAGCAAGAGGGCTGGCTCACCCCCGGGGTCATGGTCGACATCGCCGCCCTGCTCGACATC
>DASZNG010000047.1:0-4118 GCA_035551535.1 Acidimicrobiales bacterium
CGTCGTCGGCGATGACGTAGCCGAGCCGCAGTCCGGGGCAGGCGAACAGCTTGGTCAGCGAACCGACCACCACCGCGTCCCGGGCCGCGGTCCACCGCCCGGTGGCCAGCGCATAGAAGGCCTCGTCCCAGACACCGGCAGTGGTAGCCGGCCCGGCCAGCCGCCCGGTGGGGCTGTGGGGGTCGCTGCGCCATACCGGGCCCGAGGTCGACCGGGGATAGAGGGAAAACTCGGGTTCGGCCGCGACCCGGCCGCCGAGCACTCGGCGGACCAGGTCGATGGCCTGGCTGCCACCGTTGGTGAGGAGGAGGCGGTCGGGATCGACCCCGAGGGTGTCGGCCAATTGAACCGTGGCCGCCCGGGGGTCGGGATAGCGACCCAGCGCGTCGGCATACCGATGGAGCCGCGGGGCGAGGTCGGGGGCGAACGGGTTGAGGGTGGCCGAGAGGTCGACGATCGTCTCCGGGTCGAGACCGAGGCTGGCGGCCACGGCCAGACCGTCGCCGCCGTGGGCGCCGGGTGGAGGGATCATCGCCGGTCGCCCCCGCGTCCGCGGGGAGTGGCGGCGCCAATCAGGCTTCCGATCAGCAGGAGGCCGGCCAGCGCCGCGGTGCAGTCGCGGGAGAGGCGGATCGCCTCGCCGATGTCGTCACGGGTGGCGGCGGGTCCGGTGCCCAGGTGGGGGCGTTGCTCGACACGGTGCCCGTAGCGGTTGCGGCCCCCGAGTTGGACCCCGAGCGCGGCGGCGAACGCCGCCTCCGCCACCCCGGCGTTGGGCGACGGGTGGCCCGGCGCGTCGGCCCGGACCGTCTGCCAGACCTCCCGCCCGCGACGCGGGCGGGCCAGCGCCACCAGCGCCGCGGTCAGCCGGGCCGGCACCCAGTTGGCGGCGTCGTCCAGCCGGGCTGCCGCCGTCCCGAACCGCCGATACCGGGGGGAGCGGTGTCCGACCATGGCGTCCATGGTATTGACCGCCCGGTAGCCGAGCGCCCCCGGCGCCCCGGCCACGACCGCCCACAGGGCGGGGGCGATCACCGCGTCGACGGTGTTCTCGGCGACCGACTCCACCACCGCCCGGCTCAGCTCCGCTTCATCGAGACCTTCGGGGTCCCGGCCGACCAGACCCGGCAGCAGTGCCCGGGCCCGGTCGAGGTCGCCGGCCTCGAGGGCGTCCCCCACCGCCCGGGCGGCGTCGGCCAGGGCCCGGCCCCCGACGGCGAGGTAGGTGGCCACCAGCGTCGAGCGGACCACCCGGCCGCCGATCCCACCGAGCCCGAGGCCGAGCACGGTGTAGGCCGCACCGCTCGATCGGGTCGGCGCATACCACCGGCCTTCGACAACCTGCATGGCCCGGCCGAACCCCGCCACCGGATGCACCCGCTCGGGGGGTTCGCCGGCCATCCGATCGACGGCCAGCGCCCCGGCCACCGCCAGCAGCCGCCGGCTCACCATCGGGCCGCCGCCACCAGCAGGCCGACGGTTTCGGCCACCACCCCGGCGGCCCCGAGGACGTCGCCGGTGTACCCGCCCAGCCGCAACCGGCAGAACCCGACCACTCCGGCCCCGGCCAGGGCGGCGGCGCCCACCGCCACCACCCCCCGGACCCCGTCGGCGACCAGCCCCAGCCCGACGGCCAGGACGGCACCGGTGATCCCCACCGAGACCCATCGCCGCCCGCCGAGGAACCGGGAGACCAGGCCCCCAGCTTCTCGGGCGTAGGGCACCGCCCGCACCGTGACCGCCATCACCGTGCGGGCCGCGCACCAGAGGGCGGCGATGAGCAACACCTTCGGGGCCAGGGCGGCCAGGCTCGCCCACCGGAGCAGGAGCACCGCCGCCGCCGCCAGGATCCCGAAGGCGCCGACCGTCGGTTCGGTCATCACCGCCAGGCGCCGCTCCCGGTCCAGGTGGGGGAGGACCCCGTCGGCGGTGTCGACCAGACCGTCGAAATGGAGCATCCCGGTGATGACCAGATCGGCCACCACCGCCACCGCCGCGGCCAGCTCCCGCGGCCAGAGGTGACCGGCTCCCAACCAGATGCCGCCGACCGCCGCCCCGACGCCCACGCCCACCAGCGGGAACCATTCGACGGTGGAGCTGTCCGGTGGGGTCGACCGGCCCACCACGGTGAGAAACCCGAGTGCCCGGATCACCACGGGCTCCGGTCGAGCGGGAGGACCCGCCCGGCGACGACCAGCAGGACCCGATCGGCGGTGTCGGCGACCCGCTGGTTGACCAACCCGAGGGCGTCGCGGAAGCGCCCGCCGATCCCGGTGGAGGGATGCACGCCCAGGCCCACCTCTTCGCTGACCACCACGGTGTCGCCGGCTCGGGTGGCCAGCGCCGCGACGAGGGCGTCGAGGTCGACGTCGAAGCCGTCGTGGGCCGCCACCCAGGTGCCGAGGGCGTCGACCAGCACGGTGCCCTCCACGGCGCCCAGGTGCGCGGTGAGCTGGGCACCGGCCTCGATGGTCGTCCAGGTCGACGGCCGCCGGGCCCGGTGCCACTCGATCCGTTCGAGGAAGTCGCGGTCGTCGGGGTCGGCGTCGGCGGTGGCCAGGTAGGTGACCGACGCCGACCGGCTGGCGGCCAGGCGCTCGGCAACCGCCGATTTTCCCGATCTTGCCCCGCCGAGGACGAGAGTGATCATGCCCCCGCCGATCGCGGCCGGCGCCGTCCGCCCGTCGGTATCTCGGAGCCGCTCGATCGGCGCGTCTGCCGCCTCGCCAATCTGGCCTCCGTCCTTGTCGGTGCCGGCGTGATTTCGTTCCCGTCCAGTCTGGTTGGTGGCGGATGGCAGGCGGCCCCCGCCCGGGCGTCCCTCCGTGGTCACCGTGCCGGGACGGCGCCGAACCGTCGCGTTGCGGTTGGGGCGACCGTACTCCGCAGCTGCGCCCCGGTGCCACGGGATCGCCGCGGTGGGCCGTGGTACCGTGCAATTCGCCTGTCGGGAACACCGGTGCGAATCCGGGGCTGTCCCGCAACTGTGACCAGGGAGCGAACCTTCACGAAGCCACGGCCTCAGGGCTGGAAGGCGGGGGCGAGCATCGAGCTGGGAGCCAGGACACTGGCAGGCGCTGGAAAACCACGAGGATGGAAGGCGCTTATGGCAGCGACCGAAGTTGTCGATCGCGTGACCACCACGGTGACGTACCTGCGCGTCACCGTGGGCACCGAGGACACCTCGGCCGACTGGTTGCCCTGTGCGGAACTGGTCTCCGAGCCAAAGGCCCTGGCCGACCTGGCCGGGGAGACGGCCGCCGGCCGCGGCACCGATCGCCAGCCGGTGGCGATGTCGCTGCTGGTCCAGGGCTACGCCTTCCGGATCGCCTCGCTGGCCATCGGGGCCTGGCTGCTCGGGGATGTGGTGCTCGACATCGCCCCCGAGCGCACCGCCATCGCCATCGGACGCCATCGCCCCAACGCGGTGCGTTTCGACGAGTTGCGCCTGGTGGCCACCGACGACCCGCTGGCCACCCTCCAGTCCCGGCTGCTCGACGGTCACCTGGGCCCGCTGGTCGCCAACGCCCACGCCTCCGGCGGGGTCGGTGAGGCCATGCTCTGGGCCGACGTCGGGGCGTCGTGCGCATCGTCGTTCCGTGCCTTCCTGGACCCGCTCCCGGACCGGCGCGACGAGATCCTCGACCGGGCCCGGGCCTTCTTCGCCTCCGCCCGGCCCGAGGTGCGGGCATCGGGAACGCTGGTCCCGGTGGGCACCGACTGGGTGTGGGAGCGCCGCGCCTGTTGCCTCTGGTACCAGGCGTCGGGCGGGAGCCGGTGCGAGGACTGCTCGTTGTGGTCCGCAGCGGAGCGCCACGCCCGCTACGCCGGCCTGGTCGAGGCCCAGGGCGGGGTGGCCGCCGGGCGGGGCGGTCGGCGGTGATCCTGTTCGCCTCCAACGCCGACACCGAGCTGTTGGCGCTGCGCTCGGTGGTCGACGACCTCCCGGCCGAGGTCGGCGGCGTCCGCTGGTTTCACCCCGACCGGGTCGACGGCCTGCCCGCCCTCGACGGGGTGGACACCGTGGTGGTCCGGCTGCTCGGGGGGATCGACGCCTGGAAGGAACCCCTGACCGAGCTCCGGGCCCGGTGCCTCGACCAGGGCGCCGCGCTGGTGGC
>DASZNG010000048.1:0-12401 GCA_035551535.1 Acidimicrobiales bacterium
GACGAGGCCGGCGACGGAGAGCTCGGCGGATCGGGCGACCCGACGGGGGAACTGGTCCTGGTGGCGACTCCGATCGGCAACCTCGGTGACCTGTCGCCCCGGGCGGTCGAGGTGCTGTCCACCGCCGACGTCATCTATTGCGAGGACACCCGGCATTCGCGCAAACTCCTGACCCACGCCGGGATCTCCGGGGTGAGGCTCCGCTCCCTCCACCAGCACAACGAGGCCGACCGGATCGATGAGGTGATCGGATCGGTGGCCGGGGGGCGGACGGTGGCGGTCATCAGTGACGCGGGCACCCCCGGGATCTCCGATCCCGGCAGCCGGGTGGTGGCGGCGGCGGCGACGGCCGGGCTCAAGATCTCGATCGTCCCCGGACCGTCGGCCGGACTCGCGGCCCTGGTCACCAGCGGGCTGGCCACCGATCGGTTCTGTTTCGACGGCTTCCTTCCCCGATCGGGCAAGGAACGGCGGCAGCGGTTGGCGGCGCTGGCCGACGAGACCCGGACCACCGTGCTGTTCGAGGCGCCGACTCGACTGGCCGGAACGCTCGCCGACCTGGCCGACGGGCTCGGTGACCAACGGCAGGTGGCGGTGGCCCGCGAGCTGACCAAGCTCCACGAGGAGATCTGGCGTGGCAACGCCGCCGGCGCGGCCGCCTGGGCGGCGTCGAAACCAATGCGGGGCGAGGTGGTGATCGTGGTGGCCGGGGCGGTGGAGGCGCCGGCGGTCGGGGTGGGGGACGGGCCCTTACAAGACGCCCTGGAGGTCCGGCTGGCCCGTGGCGAGCGAACACGGGGGGCGGTGGACGCGGTGGCTGAGGAGTTCGGGGTCGCCCGCCGGCGGGTGTACGACCTGGCGCTGGCGGTCCGGAATGCCACCTCGTCGCCCGGCGTTGAAAAGGATGGGAGTTAGCTGGGGTTTTTGGGTTGGGTTTACCCTCTGGAGGCCCGAGGATTTCCAACGACAAGAGAGGCACCGTGATGTTCGGACGAAATGAGATGGACACGACGCAGGCACCGGGCATCGGACCCGACGAGGTCCCCGAGGGCATGGATCGGGCGGCGTTTGCCGCCGGTTGCTTCTGGGGGGTCGAGGAATTCTTTCGAGCCATCCCCGGAGTCGTCGATGCCATCTCCGGTTACGAGGGCGGCGAGGTCGACCATCCGACCTACGAGCAGGTGTGCTCGGGCCGCACCGGTCACGCCGAGGCGGTGCTGGTGACCTTCGACCCGAGTCAGGTCTCCTTCGAGACCCTCCTCGAGGAATTCTGGCGCCATCACGACCCCACCACCCTCAACCGGCAGGGGCCCGACCACGGGACCCAGTACCGGTCGGCGGTCTTCACCCGTAACGAGGCACAGGAGAAGGCGGCCAAGGCCTCCCTCGACGAGTACCAGGCCCGTTTCCAGCGACCCATCGTGACCGAGGTGACCCCGGCCACCACGTTCTGGCCGGCCGAGGAGTATCACCAGCGCTTCACCGAGCGGACCGGCCGGGGCGGGTGCCACGTGGCCAACTGGTGACCTGCCGGCGGTAGCCGCGGCGCACCCGGCGGGAACCCTCAGCCGGCGCTTGGCGACCCGGTCGGCGGCAGAGGGCGGGATCGGTACGCTACGGGGCAATGTCCCGCTACTACATCACCACGCCGATCTACTACGTCAACGACGCCCCCCACGTCGGTCACGCCTATGCCACCGTCAATGCCGATGCGCTGGCTCGGTGGCACCGGCTGATCGGCGATGACGTCTTCTTCCTGACCGGCACCGACGAGCACGGCGAGAAAGTCGCCCGGGCTGCCGAGGAGCACGGTATGGGCCCCCAGGAGTGGACCGATCAGCTCGCCCCCCGGTTCGCGGCGGCCTGGACCGAGCTGGACATCTCCAACGACGACTTCATCCGGACCACCGAGCCCCGCCACACCCTGGCGGTCCAGGAGTTCCTGGGCAAGATCTACGAGAACGGGTGGATCGTCAAGGGCACCTACCGCGGCCTCTACTGCGTCTCCTGCGAGCAGTACTACGCGGAGGACGAGCTGGTCAACGGCGAGTTCTGTCCCGTCCACCTCACCCCGGTCGAGCTGTTGGAAGAGGAGAACTACTTCTTCCGACTCAGCGCCTTCGAAGAGCGCCTCATCGAGTGGTACGAGAAGAGCCCCGACGCGGTGATTCCCGAGGCGAAGCGGAACGAGGCGCTGAGTTTCATACGAGGAGGCCTCCGGGACATCTCCATCACCCGGACCTCGATCGACTGGGGGGTCCCGGTCCCGTGGGACGAGAAGCACGTCTTCTACGTCTGGTACGACGCGCTGGTCAACTACCTGACCGCCATCGGCTACGGCCAGGACCAGACGCGCTTCGAGCAGTGGTGGCCGGCGGTCCACCATCTGATCGGGAAGGAGATCATCCGATTCCACTGCGTGTGGTGGCCGGCCATGTGCATGGCCGCCGGCATCGACCCGCCGGCCCACGTCCAGGTGCACGGCTGGCTGTTGGTCAGCGGGCAGAAGATGTCGAAGTCCAGCCTCAACAAGATCACCCCCGACGAGCTCATCGCCGACTTCGGGGTCGACCCGGTGCGCTACCACCTGCTCCGGGACACTCCGCTGGGATCGGACGGGGACTTCTCGGCCGAGGGGATCACCAGCCGGTACAACGCCGACCTGGCCAACAACCTGGGAAACCTGGTGTCCCGGGTGGCGACGGTGGTCGGGTCCAAATCCGGGGGTGTCGGACCCGCGCCCGACCCCGGAAGCCGGCTGGCGTCGGTGGCGACCGAGGTGGTGGCGGAGGCGACTGCGGCCTGGAACGCCGGGCAACCCCACCTGGCCCTCGAGGCCACCTGGCGACTCATCCGCGAAACCAATGCCGAGTTGGAAACGACCGAGCCCTGGAAGGCCGACCCCGGACCCGCGGTCGACGCGGTGCTGGGCAGCGCGCTCGAGGTGCTGCGCATCGTGTCGGTGCTCATCGCGCCGGCGATGCCCGCCACCGCCGACGAGATATGGCGCCGGATCGGTCTCGCCGGATCGGCGGTCGAGCAGCGACTGCCGGCGGCGACGGTCTGGGGTGGCTACCCCGGGGGCCTGGCGGTGGAGAAGGGCGCGCCCCTCTTCCCGCGGCGGAAGTGAGCCCCTCGCCTCCACCTCCGCCTCCGGACCGGGAAGACGGGCCCGGCAGGGACCGCTCGGGCGGTAGTGGCGGCGGCCGGGTAGCCGATGGCGGCGAGACCTCCGACGCGGTGGTCGAGTGGTTCGACTCCCACTGCCACCTCCAGACCGAATATCTGGCCCGTGACCAGGGAGAAGGAGCAGACGAGGGCGGGAGCCACCCCAATGCTCACGCCGAGCCCCACGCCACCCGGCTGGCCGGAGCCATCGCCCGGGCCTCGGAGGCCGGGGTCACCCGGATGGTCTGTGTGGGCACCGACGCCGGCACCTCGGCCGAGGCGGTGGAACTGGCCCGGGCCATGGCCCGAGGCGATTCGGTGGCCACCGCCGAGGGCATCCAGATGTGGGCCACCATCGGTCTGCATCCCCACGACGCCATCAACGGGGTGGAGACGTTGGACTCGATCCTGGCGTCGGAACTTCCGGATCCGCGCGCCGGAAGTGCAACCGATAAACCGTCGACAATCGTGGTCGGTATAGGGGAGTGCGGACTCGATTATCACTACGATCATTCACCGCGGGACGTGCAGCGGACGGCGTTCGCCGCTCAGATCGAATTGGCCCTCCTCCACCGCCTGACCCTGGTGGTCCACACCCGCGAGGCTTGGGACGACACCCTCGACATCCTCGCCGCCACCGGTGTCCCGGAGCGCACCATCATCCACTGCTTCACCGGAGGGCCGGACGAGGCCCGCCGGTGTCTCGACCTCGGGGCGTCGCTTTCCTTCAGCGGAGTGGTCACCTTCAAAACTGCGGTCGAAGTCCGGGAAGCCGCCGAGATCTGCCCGTTCGAGCGCCTGCTGATCGAGACGGATTCCCCGTTCCTGACCCCGGTGCCGCATCGCGGATCGCCCAACGAACCGGCGCGGGTGCCCCTGGTCGGGGCGACAATTGCCACGGTCAAAGGGGTAAGCAGGGAGCTGGTCGCCGAGGTCTCGACCGGCAACGCCCGGTCCATGTTCGCCTTGTGAATTGTCGCACTAGCTGTTACCGGCGGTAACATTTTTTGGGCCACCGGGTTTGATTCGTGCACGCGAACCTGTCTAGCGTCGTGATTGCGGCCGCTGTTTTTAGCGGTCGTTTTCATTTGAGTCGGCTTGGGGGAGACGGCTTGAATGCGTTCATATACGCACTCAACCAAGGTGGAGTCCTGAGTACCTCAATCCAACGGAGCGGTCGGCCCGGTGCCGCGCTGCTCCTCTGCGGAGCGCTGCTGATCGTGCCGCTCATCGTCATCAAATCCGGTTCGAGTTCGGCCGCACCCGGACACCGTGGTGGCCCGGGTCGCGCCCAGAGCGGGTCCCACCCGAAGTCGGCGGCGCCGAAGCCGGCGGGGTACTTCCCGGCGTGGCAGCTGGCGGCCGACACCGTCAAGTCGAGTGCCGCCACGGATCCCGGAGTCGGTCAGCCGATCGCTCCCACCACCACGGCTACCACTCCGGCCACCACCGCCACGACCTCGGCCCCGACCACCACCTCCTTGACGCCGACCACTCAGGCGGCCGTGGTGCAGGCCACCACTCCGGCCCCCGCCCCGACCCCGGTGCCGACCACCACTCCGGCCCCCGCCCCGGCCCCCGCCCCGGCCCACTCGATGACCGGCATCGTCACCTACTACGACGCCACCCCCGGAACCTGCGCCAGCCCGTTCCTGCCCTTCGGCACGGTGGTGACCATCACCAACCCCGACAACGGGAACACGGTGAGCTGCACGGTGGACGATTATGAGGCCGACACCTCCCGCCAGATCGACCTGGCCACCGCCACCTTCGCTCAGCTCGCCCCCCTCTCCCAGGGCGTCATTTCCGACGCCGAGCTGAGCTGGTGACACACTTGACTCGGTGACGCACGGCCGGGCAGACATCCATGAGCTGCTCGCTGCCAACGATCTCCATCCGAGTCGGGCCCTGGGCCAGAACTTCGTGGCCGACGGCAACACGGTTCGAAAGATCGCCCACCTCGCCGGTGTGGGTCCGGGATCCCGGGTGGTGGAGATCGGGGCCGGACTCGGCTCGTTGACCCTGGCGCTGGTCGAGACCGGCGCGGAGGTGATTGCCGTCGAGATCGACCGCCGTGTCGTTCCGGTACTGCGCGCGCAGGTCGAGCCATTGGGGGTGCAGGTGGTGGAAGCCGACGCCTTGACGGTGGACTGGGGCGAGTTACTCAAGGACGGGGCCGGTGCCGACGACGATGCGGCGGGTGCCGACGCTCACGCCGAGGGCGGCGACGACGACACCGAGGGCAGCACTTCCGAGCCCACCTGGTCGCTGGTGGCCAACCTCCCCTACAACGTGGCCATTCCTCTGGTGATCCGGGTCCTCGAGGAGGCGCCCCAGGTTTCCTCGCTGCTGGTCATGGTCCAGCGGGAGGTGGGGGAGCGATTGGCGGCCCAGGCTGGGGACGAGGCGTACGGGGCGGTGTCGGTCAAGGTGGCCTACTGGGCCCGGGCTTCGGTGGTCGGCCGGGTGCCGGCCTCGGTGTTCATCCCCCGCCCGAAGGTGGAGTCGGTGCTGGTCCGCCTCGACCGCCGGCCCCGTCCAGAGGGAGAGGTGGGAAAGGTGTCCTACGAACGGCTGTTCTCGGTGGTCAGGGCCGGGTTCGCCCACCGTCGCAAGATGCTCCGCCGTTCCCTGGACGGGTTGGTGGACCCGCGGGCCTATCCGGCGGCCGACGTCGAGCCGACGGCCCGGGCAGAGGAGCTGGGACTGGACGAGTGGAGGAGACTGTCGGCGTGGGAACCGACCGAGCCGATCGCTTCGTGACCGAACCGGCGTCCGCGCCCGGACAGCCGGGCGGAGATCCGGAGACAGTCGAGATGGTGGCGCCGGCCAAACTCACTGTCTCGCTCCGAGTCACCGGGGTCCGCCCGGACGGCTTTCACGAGATCGAATCCGAGATGGTGACGCTCGATCTGGCCGACACCCTGGTGATCAGCCCCGGGGATGGGTTGACCATCGAAAGCGGGACCGTGCCCGCCAACGGCTCGGTTGGGGGTGCGCCGGGTGCGCCGGGTGGCCCGGAAGACCCGGCTGCCGAGGCTCCTGGCCTGTCGATCGGGGCCGACAACTTGGTGCGGCGGGCGCTGGATGCGGTGGGGCGGTCCGCCCGGGTCCGGCTGATCAAGCGGATACCGGTCGGGGCGGGACTGGGCGGCGGATCAGCCGATGCCGCGGCCATCCTGCGCTGGGCCGGCTGGACCGATCTCCGGGTGGCGGCCGAGCTGGGGGCGGACGTCCCCTTCTGTGTCGCTGGCGGACGGGCTCTGGTGAAGGGGATCGGCGAATCGGTGACGCCCCTCGCCCATCAACCGCGGGAGTTCACCCTCCTGATGCCGCCGTTCGGGATGGACACCGGCGCGGTGTACCGGGCCTGGGACTCGATGTCCCGAGCCGGATCGTTACCGCCGAAGGGCAGCTCCGACAACGATCTCGAGGCGCCGGCGCTCTCGGTCGAACCCCGGCTCGCCCTCTGGCGCCAGGCGTTGGCGTCCGCCACCGGCATGGAACCGAGACTGGCGGGAAGCGGGTCGACCTGGTTCGTCTTCGGCGGGCCGGTGGCGTTCGGGCTCGGAGGTCGACGGTCCCTGCAGGTGGGGCAGGCCACCGCCCGCCTGCTGGGGGCCAGGACAGTACCGGGCTTCTAGTGCCGGGCGGTCCGACGGCTGCGGATTCGGCTTACGTGTGGATTTCCGGGTTGCTGGTTATATGTCTTCGGTAGCCCCACATGGACATGGACATGGACGGGGCAGGAAGTTGGTGCGATGGCACAGCATTTTGGCTACGCGATTGACAAGCGGTATCTGGCGGTTCTGTTGCCGTTCGGGCTCCGACCGGCCAAAGACGGCGTGACGCTCGATGATGACGGCTCCATGGTGGCGACGTTCGGATTTTTCAAGCTGGCGACGCCTGTCTCGAACATTACCGGCGCGCACATCACCCGGAACTACCGCTGGTGGACGTCGTTCGGGGTTCGGGGATCAATGGTCGACGACGGGTTGAGCTTTGGAACCAACCACGACGGAGGCGTCTGCATTCACTTCGACCAAAAAGTACCGTCGCCACTCCGACGGAAGGGGCACTCGGCGCTGACCGTCACGGTGGCCGACCTGGAGGGGCTGACGACCGCGCTGGGCGGTGACGACGCTGCACCATCGACGGCATCGTGATGGTGAACGACAGACCCAGCTAGGAGGAGGCGACGGCATGGCATCAAGCGGCTCCAAAGTAATGCGGTGTGCAACCTGCGGGACCAAGAACCAGGTGCCGTCGGCGGCCGGCGGCATACCCCGGTGCGCGAAGTGCAAGTCGCTGCTCCCGTGGATCGGGGAGGCGGGTGACGATACCTTCGGGGAAGTCGTGACCGCCTCGGTGATCCCGGTGCTGGTGGATATCTGGGCACCCTGGTGCGGCCCGTGTCGCATGGTCAGCCCGGCCCTCGAGCACCTGGCTGCGGAGATGGCCGGCCGCATCAAATTGGTGAAGGTCAACGCCGACGACGCCCCCCAGGTATCCGCCCGGTTCGGGGTCCAGGCCATCCCGACTCTGCTGATCATGCGGGGCGAGGAGGTGCTCGCCCGCCAGACCGGTGCGGCACCGGAAGACAAACTCCGAGTCTGGCTCGAACAGGCGTTACCACCCCTCCCTTCGAACTGAGCTTGGTCCACGCGGTCGGGGCAACCGGAGCTGAGGTGCACCCGCGGGCCGAATCCCAATCCTCACGTCCAGGCCATCGCCGCCCGTTGGCTCCAGTAGAGCTGCGGTTCGAGAGCCAAGCTGGCGAGTTGGCCCGGGTCGACCGGGCTGGCGACCTCGAGGGCGTCGAGATTCGAGCGCAGTTGGGCAACGGTTGCCGCCCCGGACAGCACCACCGCCGCCCAGGGCTGGGCCAGGGCCACCGCCAGGGCGGTCACGTCGGGGCGTTCGCCCAGGCTGGCCGTCTCGGGCCCGGGGTTGGCCAGCCGGCCGTTGGCCAAGGCCTCCTTCACGATGACCGTCCAGCCCGCCGCGTGCGCCTCGGCCAGCGCCGGGCCGGCCGACGTCTCCAGCAGGTTCCAGGTCGCCTGCACCGCGGAGAACAGCGGCGTGCCGTCGACCTCGACGGTCAGCGCCTTCCGGACGGTATCCGACTGCCCCGGACCGCTGAGGCTGAGCCCGATAGGCACCCCGAGGGTGGCCAGTTGACGATGGACGGTGGCGTCGTCGAGCACCCCGGTCTCCAGGGTGGCCGAGTGGACCTGGTAGAGCCGGAGCCACCGGCCGAGCCGCGCTTGGGTCTCCGGCCATTGCCGGGCGAGGGCGGCGGCGGAGTGGTCCTTGACCTCTTGCACCTCGGCCTCCACCTTCCAGTCGGCGGTGTAGGTGTATCCCCACTTGGAAGAGACGGTGACCGCCTCGGGCTGGATGTCGCGACGAGACAACCACCCGGCCAGGAACTCCTCGGCCCGCCCGTAGGAGCGAGCGGCATCGAACCACCGGATCCCGCCCGCCCAGGCGGCATCGCAGACCTGCTCACTGTGCTGCCGCATGGCCTCGACCGAGCGGTCAGGACCGATGGCGGTCCCGTGGCCGATGGTCAGATACCCGGGCCGTCCCAACGCCGCGAGCCCCAGTCCCAAGACGGCCATGCCCCAGTGTCACCCGCCGCCGTCGGATCCGGCCAACTCGGGTCGGCCGCGGTCGGCGCCGTGGCCGGCCGTGGAGGGCGGCGATCAAGCCCCGGGCGGAGCGAAGGTGTGCTCCAGCCAGACTTCGGCGGCTCGAAGCGCCTCCTGGGTCGCACGCGCCTCCGGCGCCATCAGGTCGAATCCGTGGGGAGCCCCGGCGTAGACCCGCAGGTCGGTCGGGACTCCGGCATGAGCCAGCCTCGACGCGTAGGCGAGCGTCTCGTCGAGGAAGCCGTCAGCTCCGCCGATGACCAGGAGCGATCGAGGCAGGCCTCGGAGATCGGTGGCTCGAGCTGGTGCCGCATACGGCGGAACGTCCCCGTCGTAGAGGTCCCCGAGGTACGCCCGCCACCCGAATCCGTTTGCCTTGGGCGGCCACACCGGTGCGTTCCACTGGCTCGAGGCGGTCTGTTGGCGGTCGTCGATCATCGGATAGAACAGCATCTGCCCGGCCAGGGGTATGCCTCGGTCTCGGGCCGCCAACACCACTCCCGCGGCCAGACCTCCCCCGGCGCTGGCCCCGGCGACCACGATCCGGCCCGGATCGATTCCCCGCTCGTCGGCGTGTTCGACCACCCACCCGAGCGCCGCCATGGCGTCGTCATGGGCGGCCGGGAACGGATCCTCCGGGGCCAGTCGGTACTCGGTGGAAACGGTCACGCAATCGAACCGTGCCGCCCAGGCCTGGAGGCGGACCGCGTCGAGGCTGGCGTTCCCGATCACATACCCACCGCCATGGAACCAGACAAGGCAGGGATGGGGGCCCGGGGTCTCCGGTGAGAACAGTTCGACCGCCAGTGGGGGGGACGACCGGATCACCTGTCGGTCAGCGACCACACCATCGACGGGCGGGGGCGGTTGGGTCAGCTCCAGGATGCCGGAGCGAATGCCCGCGAGGTCAAAGGTGTCCCCGCCGAAGCCGACGTCGAGGTCGGCCAGGTGGGCGAGCTCCGGATCCAGCGGCGTCGTGGTCATCGGCCGGCCCCGATGGGGAGGAGGTCGAGTCCCGTCATCACGCCGCTCGAAGCCCACCGGGTCGCCCCGACCACCCGGACCACCCGGACCCGTTTTCCTTGGCGTTGCACCACCTCTTCCATCCCGGCCTCCTCGGTCATGTCAGGTGAGCTCGGCCGCGGCGGTGACCCGGCTCTCGGGTTCCTTGCTTCGCAGGGTCTCCACGATGACCGCGGCCACGTCGACGGCGAGTTGGTAACCGAACCGGATGTAGCCCTCGTCGTTCCACCGGGTGAACCAGCCGCCGAAGATCTCGCTGTCGAAGTGGTTGCCCATTTCGGTGTCGATGGTGGGCCCGACCATGATCTCGGTGACCCGCAGATCGGTGAACTCGTTGGCCAAGCCCTGGCCGTAGGCCCGAAGTGCGGCTTTGGAGGCTCCGTAGGCGACCAGGCCGGGATAGGGCATCTCCACCGAGTCGGACGTCAGATAGACGGCCCGGTTGTCGCTGGTGTCCGACAGGAGGTGGGGCAACGCGGCGCGGGTGACCATGGCCGCCCCGAACAGGTTGATGTTGAATAGCTCCGTCCAGCTTTCCGGTCCCGTGGTGTCCAGCGGCGTGAGCCAGGTGGTGCCCGCCGCGTACACCAGGGCGTCGAGACCTCCCAATTCCTCGACGGCGGCGGTCACGGCCCGATCGCAGTCCTCGGGAAGGCTGACATCGCAAGCCACGGCGGTGACGCCCTCGAGCTCCGCCACCCGCGTCTCCCGGCGAGCGGCCCCGACCACCTGGGCTCCGGAGGCGACCAACGCCTTGGCCGCGCTGGCCCCGATTCCGCTCGAGGCCCCGACGACCAGGACCCGAAGCGGGTCTCCGAGCCGGTTGACCAGCGGATCCCCCGATATCAACGCCATGGGTGCCCCTCCCGAGGTTCACTTCTCATAGTGGATACTATGTCGAGCCGGCGTCAGCGCTCGATCCTTCCGTCCGAGCCGCTCGGCGTCGAATGGGTCGGAGCCTTGGCTCCGTCAACCGACCGCGGGAAGCGGCCGGCGATCTCGGTGAGTTCCTCGCCGGAGATCGTCTCCTTGTCGAGCAGGGCGGCGATGACCGCGTCGAGGGCGTCACGGTTGTTGCTCAGCAGCCCGCCGGCCCGAGCCTCGGCCTCGGAGAGCAGGCGGCTCACCTCCTGGTCGATGACCTCCTGGGTGCCCTCGGCAAAGGGGCGTTGCTCGCCGAATTGCGGACCGCTCAGGTAGGAGGGCCCGTCCGACCCGTAGCCGATCGGTCCCAACCGCGGTGACAGTCCCCAGTCCTTGACCATCTTGATGGCCAGTTCGGTGGCCCCCATGAGATCGTTGGCGGCGCCGGTGGAGGCCTCGCCGATCACCAGGTTTTCCGAGGCCCGGCCGCCCAGCCGGATGGCCAGCGAGTCGAGGAGGTAGCTCTCGGAGTACAGGTGTCGTTCGTCGACCGGGAGCTGTTCGGTGACCCCGAGGGCCCGGCCGGCGGGGAGGATGGTGATCTTGGCCACCGGGTCGGCATGCTCCGACAGGAGGGCGACCAGCGCATGCCCGGATTCGTGGACGGCTACCGAGCGCTTCTCCTCGGGCAGGAGAGCGTTCGACGCGTCCCGACGGCCGAGCTGGATGCGGTCCCTGGCTTCGTCGATGTCCCCGGCGAAGATGACCTCCCGGTCGTGACGGACGGCGACGATGGCGGCTTCGTTGATGAGATTGGCCAGATCCGCGCCCGAGAACCCCGGGGTGGCGCGGGCCACATTGTCGAAGTCGACATCCGGGGCCAGGTGTTTGCCGGCCAGGTGCACCTTCAGGATGGCGGCCCGCTCCGCCTGGTTGGGCAGCGGGATCTCCACCTCCCGATCGAAACGGCCGGGTCGGAGGAGCGCGGGATCGAGCACCTCGGGGCGGTTGGTGGCGGCCATCACCACCACGCCGGTCGACGGGTCGAAGCCGTCCATCTCGGCCAGCAGCTGGTTGAGGGTCTGCTCGCGCTCGTCGTTGGACACGATGGACCCGCCCCGACGCTGGCCGATGGCGTCGATCTCGTCGATGAAGACGATGGCCGGGGCCCGCTTGCGGGCGTCGGAGAACAGGTCCCGCACCCGGGACGCGCCGACCCCGACGAACAGCTCGACGAAGCTCGAACCGGTGAGGGCGAAGAACGGGACGCCCGCCTCGCCGGCCACCGCTCGGGCCATGAGGGTCTTGCCGGTTCCCGGCGGGCCGACCATGAGCACTCCCCGGGGGCCGATGGCACCGGCCCGTTCGTACCGCTCGGGATGGCTCAGGAAGTCGACCACCTCGGCGACTTCACGCTTGGCTCCCTCGTAGCCGGCGACATCGGCGAACCGGGTGGTCGGCTTCTCCTCGTCGTAGACCTTGGCCTTGGATCCACCGATGCCCATCAGGCCTCCGGCGAGCTGCCGGCTCCCTCGGCGTCCGATCCAGATAAAGAAGGCGATGAACAGCAGCAACGGGAGGAAGGAGAGCAGGTCGGCCAGGAGGGACGACCCCTGTCCCACCCCGGTGACGTCCACGTTGTGGGCCTTGAGGGTGGAATTCAACTGGTTGTCGGGGATGGCGGTGGGGATC
>DASZNG010000049.1:0-14236 GCA_035551535.1 Acidimicrobiales bacterium
TCGGAGGACATCATCGAGGCCTCCTGGAAGGCCCTGTCCGATTCCATCGTCTACGGTCTGCTCCACGCCGCCAGACCAGGATCGGAAGCACCCAGCCAATGACGCAGCCGAGTTTCGTTCCCATCGTCGAGGCCGACCAGGTCCGGTCGACTTACCGGCTCCGGGTGCCGGGGATCTGGACCCAGTCGCGCCCCTCGGAGTTGCGGGGGACCGCCCCGCCGGCCGGGCCCGCGTTCGGGACCACCGGACCTGACCAGGGTTTTGCCCTCAAACTCGCCCGCCAGTTCGAGGACCGCCTCCAGCTGGCCGACGGGGAGTCGGTCGACGACGTCATCGCCGGCTGCACGGCGGTGGCCATGCGCCGGGCGGCCAAGTTCGGGCGGGCGCCGATCATCCACGACCTCGCCTTCGCCTTCACCCTGTGGGGGTTCCTGGGCGGGGCGCCCGACGACCTGGTGGCGGCCCGGGCCCCGCTCTTCCGTTCGGCCGGCCATCACTACACCGCCCAGCGGGCCATCGCCGACGCCGTCGCCGACGACACCTTCCGGCTGAGCCCGGAGGCGGTGGCGGCCCGGCTCGGGGAGTGGCGCCAGATGCTGGCCGTGCCGGTGGCCGGCTGACCCTCGGCGTCGGCCCGGATCGACCCGTGGCCGTGATCGTGGCCGCCGAACGACAAGGTAACGTGCTCCGGTGACTTCTCCTGTTTTCGCTCTCTCCGACACCCATCGGCAGTTCCGGGACACGATGCGTCAGTTCTCCGAGAAGCGGATCGCTCCCTCTGCCGCGGCGGTCGATCGTGACGCGGTCTTCCCGCAAGCTTCGTTCGACGCCTGTGTCGAGCTCGAGCTTCCGTCGTTGGGGGTCCCCGCCGAGTATGGCGGGGCCGGCGCCGACCTGGTCACCCAGGCGATCATGGCTGAGGAGCTGGCCCGGGTCTGCGCCTCGACCTCGCTGACCATGCTGATCTCGAAGCTGGGCATGCTGCCGGTGATGAACTGGGCGTCGGAGGACCTGAAGCGCAGGTACCTCCCCCGGATCGCCGCCGGCGAGTCCCAGGCCAGCTACTGCCTGTCGGAGGCCGACGCCGGCAGTGACGTGGCCTCCATGCGCACCCGGGCGGTGCGGGACGGCGACGACTACATCATCACCGGGACCAAGTACTGGATCACCAATGCCGGCGTGTCCGACGTCTACACGGTGTTTGCCGTGACCGATCCCGACGCCCCCCGGGGCCGCGGCATCAGCTGCTTCGTGGTCGAGGCCGACTGGGGGGTCAAGGTGGCCAAGCTGGAAGACAAGCTCGGCATCCGGGGGAGTCCGACCGGCGAGGTGGTGTTCGACGAGGTCCGGGTACCGGCCACCAATCTGGTGGGTGAGCTCGGGAAGGGTTTCGCCATCGCCATGCACACCCTCGACCGCAGCCGTCCCACCATCGGGGCGCAGGCGGTGGGCATTGCCCAGGGGGCGATCGACTTCGCCGCCGGGTACATGAAAGACCGCAAGGCGTTCGGGAAGCCCATTGCCGACCTCCAGGGCCTTCGCTTCATGCTGGCCGACATGGCCATGCGCAACGAGGCGGCCCGCACCCTCATCTACCGGGCCTGTGCCCTGGTCGACAACGGCGACCCGGAAGGGGAGTTGACCAAGGTCGGGGCGATGGCCAAGTGTTTCGCCTCCGACACCGCCATGGCGGTGACCATCGATGCGGTGCAGCTGCTGGGTGGCTACGGATTCACCAAGGACTTCCCGGTGGAGCGGTTCATGCGCGACGCCAAGATCACCCAGATCTATGAGGGCACCAACCAGATCCAGCGGGTGGTCATCGCCCGGTCACTACTCGCCTAGGGCTTTCTGATGCGTTGGGCACCCGCTACCGTGGTTCGGTGAGCAGCCCGCGATTGCCCGGTGGGGTGGTGCACAAGCTTCCCGGAGACCTCCGCCAGGCGCTGATGGTCAACCCCACCGCACTCGGTGCCTGGAAGGACATCACGCCCCTGGCCCGCAACGAGTTCATCTGCTGGGTCGAGGACGCCAAACAGCAGAAGACCCGAGAACGCCGGATTCGCCGGACCCAGGAGGAGCTGGAAGACGGCATGCGTCGGCCCTGCTGCTGGCCCGGGTGCGCCCACCGCGAGCGCACCGGCAGGTAACCGTCGGCGGGGTGCCCGCCAAGGCCGGCTCGCGGACGGGAGCTGCGAAGCTGAAGCCTTCGATCTACCGTGGAGGAATGATGCCGAGGAAGCAGCCCACCGACGAGGATCGGATTGACGTCGTCCGCATCACGCTGCGCGGCCTGGCGTCAGGCGAGGACTTCGATCCGATCCTCGAGAAACTCCAGGTGCTGCATGTTCGACACAACACCCTTCCGGCGGAGGAACTGCTCGAGCTCGCCGCGGACGCCATCGATGAGTCCGGGGCGACAACGGGTGATCCGATCGATTTCGAAACGATCCGTGAGCGGTTCCTCCCCGAGCACCCCTTCTCGGGAAAGAACCAGCACTACAAGAGCAAGTACGCCCTCTCCGCCGCCGTGATGATCCATGGTGGCGGGTATCCGGACCTGTTGGATGACGCCGCTTGGTGGGCGACCGACGATCTCTGGATCTACTCGTTCTTTGCCCTGCTGATCTTCATCAGAGCCGCGGCCGAACGGACCGGGCGATCGGTCGAGCAGATTGCGCTCTCGATTGCCGACCATCGGGCGGTCCGGGTTGATCCGATCGAAGCCTCCGAAGGCGAAGCCGACACCTCATCGCCGAGCCAGCGCCAGAGCAGTCTCCGAGCGCGCCGTCTCCGAACATCCTAGGGTCAGGTGACCGCCACTCGATGTGGCGTGCAACCGGAGGATCAAAATGGCTCACGCACTAGTGATGCAGGTAAAGCTTCCTCAAGACGGAGGCCCTGATGACAATCAGAACATGCTGGAGGAGATTGTGATCCCGCTGGCAAAGTCTCAGGAAGGGTTCACCAACGGCACTTGGCTGCACGACGGCAAAGGCGGCGGGATGGGCGTGATCGTGTTCGCGACCGCGGCGAACGCCGAATCGGCCCAAGGCGTCCTCAAGCCGCCGCCCGGAGGACCGGAACTGATTTCGAGCCAGCTCTACGAGGTCGGCGGCCAGGCCTAGCAAACTCGTCGTCGACTATCCGGCGGCGATACCGGCGGTTCGGATAACCACCGGGGTCCCCCTCGGTTCGAAGCGATGAGTGACTCCGGTGCTGAAGCGGGTCAGCACGACGTCGTCGGACTCGGGGATCTCCTCCTCGCCGCGAGCGACCTCGATGACCAGGGCGTCGCCGTCGGAGAGCGCTTCACACCGAAATCGGGGGTCAATGGCTCGCACCATCGCGTCCAGCGGGGCCAGATGATCGCCGTCCAGCATCGCCGGCCAGGCTCCGTCACCGGTCGCCGCCGACTCCCGGTCCACCCTCAGGACCAGACGGTCGTCGAGCATCACGTCGCACCGGACGTAGTCGTAGGGCTGCAGCCCCGGATGCAGGGCGAGCATCTTGGCAGCGCCGCCCAGGTTGGCCGGTAAGCCGAGCGCATTCCGCAACCGCTCTGCCACCACCCCCGCGACACCGGTGAACTGCCGGCGGCTGAACTCGATGGCGGCGTCCGCGTCCCCGGCGGTTGGGGCCGTAGCGGCCAGGAAGGAGAGGGCCAGAAGATGGCCCTGCAGGCACACCTCCTCGATGATCCGCCGGAGCGCGGACGCCGACCATTCCGAGAACCGGAGGTCGGAAACGAGCGGCCCGGAGTAGTCGTGGCGACCTGGGTCGTCGGGGTCGATGGGGGTCAACTCGATCATCGCCGCCCGGGTCGCGGCCATGATCTCGGCCGCAACCGGCGTCGGGAGGACCGGGTGGTCGTCGGCGATGGTCACCGTCCAGTGGCAGTGAGGTGACCGGTCCGCCGGCGCTCGAGGAGGGCGGTGGATGGGGCGGACCTGGGCCCTCGGATTGGTGGCGACGGCGGTGGCGCCGAAGGTCGGGTCCTCGATGTCGTGACACATGGCGACGACGAACTCCGGGCCCATCGGCTCGACGTCCATCAACGCCCCGCAGTGGTCCAGCCAGAATTCGCCATAGTTGTCATCTCTGACCAGATAGCGGAAATCCATGAACTGGGGTGGTGCGCCGATGTCGACCTGCATCCCCTTGAAGATGGTCTCGACCGTGTCGCCTTCGAAGCCCAGGGCGCGTTGCATGCGTCGGGTGTAGACGGGACTCGCACCCATCCACTCCTCGATGGCGATGTCACGCATGGCCTCCCGTCCGAACGCTCCGATCAAATGAGGCATCCCGGCGCGATCGATGAGGTGGCCGGCAAGGAGGTACTCCGGGGCCAGAAGGGCCAGTTCGCCGTGGCGCAATCCCCCCAGTCCCTCGATGCCGGTCATGTGTCCGTCCCCCCAGTGACCACCGAGGCTAGGTCAAGGCGAGAAAGACGGCGTCGCCCTTCGTCCATCCGTCGCCGGCTCGGGTTGCCGACGGACGGTCGGTCAGGGCTCGGACCGGGCCGACCGTTCCCGGGCGGCCCGGGCATGGAACCGGGAGACCAGGACGGCGATCGCCGCGGCCATACCCAACAGGGCGGCGATGACGGCGATCCCGGCGGACCCGCCCAACCAGAACGACGAGGAGACCGCGGTCGTCACCACCGCCGCCTTCGGCACCGGGAACAACGACAGGGCCACGATCGGGAAGTGGTAGACGCAGGTGCCGCTCGACTGGCGGATGGAGACGGCGGCGGTGACGTAGCCCCCGGTTTGCACCAGCGGGTTGCCATTCTCGTCGGCCAGGGTGAGGGAGACGACGTTGTCGGACACGGTGGCGTTGGCGGGAATGACCGGCAGCGGAACCAGGGGTTGGTTGTTGGTCTCGACGTCGATCGAGGACACCCCGATGCCGCCCTTCGGGGTGCCCGAAGTCTGGACCACCAGCGTGTTGAAGACGGCGTTCCTCGCGCTGGAAGCGGGCCCGCCTCCCTCCACGGTGATCCCGGGCGTCACCGGTTGGGAGAACACCACGTTCTCCAGATGCACCGACGGGGTGTAGGTGAACCACAGCGGAATGTTTCCGCTGCACGGAGTGGCGGACAGCGCTTGCGGCCCGAGGAGGCGGCCCTGCCACGGGCCGATGACCTGGCTCCCGCTCCCCAGACCGACCAACGATCCGATGGCGTAGGGATTCGAGACGTTCTCCTCGCCGCTCCCGTCAGCCGCCTGGGTCATGAAGCCGGCCTGCACGTCGGTCCTCGGGTCACCCAGCACCTTCTGCGCCACCGGGGTCAGCGTCGAAATGTCGACGGCAATCGAGACCACATCGCCGTCCACCGTCACGGTTACCGGCCCGGCCGGCCCGACCAAGCCGCCATCGACGAACTCGTTGAGCACCCACCCGGATGATGTCTGAGTCAAGTTGAAGGTGCAATTGTTCCCGCAGGTGTCGGCCGCGGACGCCGCGGCCAGCGCCGGGTCTTCGACCAGCTCGAGCTCGGGCGTGATGGTGCGGTCGAGGGGGTACCGGGGGAGTCCCGCCGAATTCGACCCGGTGATGGTCACCGAGAAGATATCGGTCCGGTCCTTGGTGCCCATCTGGATGCGCTGCAGCTGATACGGCGCGACCGAGAGCGGCGCAGTGGCGACCGGTACCCGGCCCGGACCGTAGAACGTCGGCTGATTGTAGGCCTCGGCGAAGCTACGGGGCGGGGTGGCCGCCCCGGCCGCCGCGGACGGCGCCATCCACATCTGGACACCGGCCACGAGGACACCCACCGCCGCGGCACCGACCGCGATCCGGGTGGTCAAGGCGCGGAACGGTGCCGAACCAACGGCAGTCACGGCCGGGTGACGGCGCCGGCGACCGCGGCGCGGCCCGGAGACCGAACGACGATCGCCATGGTCGCCCCGACCACTTCCGCACACGCCCGAGCCCCGATGACCCGTACCCCCCGGAACGGGGCCATGTGCTTAACTTTCCTCGAGCTATCCATCGGCAGAGAAAGTGTAACCAGATCGGCGCCATGAGAAATCCCGGTGTTCACTTGATGTACCCACCGGGCGATTGGTCAACGCCACGCTCGGGTGACCACCGGAGGCGCCGGTCGTGAGGACCACCCTCTACCCGCTCGTCGACAGTCTCGAGGCCGCCATCGATCTTCCCGAGCCCATCGTGGAGTTCGGGTCGTTGCGGGTGGACGAGCAATCCCACCTTCAGCTCCTGAGGGACCGCTTCCCCGGAAAGAGCTACATCGGCACCGATTTCCGGACCGGTTCGGGTGTCGATCAGGTGCAGGATCTCCACTCGCTCGGCTTGGCCGACGAGTCGGTGGGCACCGCCCTGATGCTCGACACCATCGAGCACGTCCGCGAGCCCTGGGCGGCGATGCGGGAGATCCACCGTTGCCTCAAGCCCGGCGGCCTGGTGCTGATGACCTCGGTGTTCTTCTTCCCGATCCACGCCTTCCCCGACGATTACTGGCGGTTCACGGCTTCGGCCATGGACGTCCTCCTGCAGGACTTCCCGCTGGTCCACAGCGGGATGGCCGGGCAGACCGACCTTCCCCACACCGTGCTGGGTATCGGGGCCAAGGAGCCGTTCGACGCGGCCAAGTGGTCTCGGGCGGTGACCGCCGCCGACGCCTGGCTCGAGGGCGGCGCAACCTCCTGGAAGGAACGCGCCCTGGTGGCATTCCCGCCGGTGGTACTGGTGGCCGGGTATGACGGTTTCCGCGCCGCCACTTCGCTGTACAGCCGGCTCCGGAAGCGTGACCGCACACGGCTCAATGGTCACTAAGGATGCGACCACCAGCATCGGTACGGGTCGGCAGCATCTCGTAGCCTTTGTCCTCCTGCTGCTCGCCACCGGGGCGTTCTTCTTCCCGGTCCTCTTCCAGGGCCAGAGCTTCACCGCCGTCCGCAACGACGAGACCATCGTCCACCCGTGGACGCCGTTGCTCCCGACGCTCGGGGTGGGACCCGTCCAGAGCGACCAGGCCGATCTCAGCTATCCCTGGCAGGTCGACCTCACCCAGGCCGTCGATCAGGGAACCCTCCCGTTCTGGAACCCCAACGCCTTCATCGGTGGGTACCCCCTCTACACCAACGGCTCCAGTGCGCAGCTGTTCCCGCTCCACCTGGCCGGGGCCCTCCTGTTGTCGCCCACCGCCGCCCACGATGCGCTGAGTTTCATCGAGGTGCTGTCGGCCGGCTTCTTCACCTATCTGTTCTTGCGAGAGCTCAAGATCGGCATGGCCGGCGCCATGTTGGCCGCCATCGCCTGGATGTTCTCCACCTTCAACATGGCCTGGCTCAATTTCGAGGTTGTCTCGCCGATCCAGTTCCTGCTTCCGCTCGGCCTGCTGCTGGTGCACCGGGCCTGGCGAAAATCGACCTGGACGGCGGCGCTGATGGCCGGCCTCTGCCTGGGCATCACCATGCTCGCCGGCCACGTGCTGTGGATGGCGATCACCTGCGTGGTGGTCGGCGGCTACGCAGTGGCGTTGGCGGCCCCCCCGGCCTGGGAAGCCTGGCACGCCAAGGATCGGGACCGGCTCCGCCACACCCTGGCCATCCCCGTGGTCATGGTGGTCAGCGCGGTGGGCGTCGCCGCCGTGGAACTGTTCCCGCTGGCGTCCTCCCTCGGCAGTTCCCAGCGCCACTCGTTCTCGTACTCCGACCTCTCCAAGTTCATTCCCGGCGAGGGGTCGAACGCCCTCTCGCCGCCCTCCACCCTGGCCCACATCTTCTACCCGATCTCCGACATCCTGTCGGTGTCCAACATCAACACCAGCATGATCTTCGCCGGGACGCTGACCGCGGTGTTCGCCATCGTCGGTATCTTCACCCGGCGGCCCGGATCCGGGTTGGGCAAGTGGATACTGTTCGGGTTCGCCCTCATCGCGGTGGGGAGCTCGTGGACCTGGCTGGCCTACCACTTCATTCCCATCTTCCGGGTCTTCTGGCCCTACGGCCGGCTCTTCCAGTGGTCGACCTTCGGGCTCGCCATCCTGGCCGGGATCGGGCTCGATGAGTCGATCAAAGCCGTCGCCCGCCGTCATTGGAAGGTCGACTACGGGAAGGCGACGGTCATCGGTCTGGGTCTGGCCGGGCTCACCGCCGCCCAGCTGATCCCCATCGGCCGCAGCCTCAACCCGCCGTTCGCCACCATGAACGCCTCGACCACCTTCCCGGCCACCGGGCTGATCAAAGCCATCGCCGGCTATCAGAAGCAGTCCACCTGGCCGGCCCGGGTCGTCCCGGTGTCGTCCACCTCCGCTCAGCTCCAGTCCGGGCTCCTCCTCAACCCGGGGAACTACGACCTGCTGTACAGCCTCGACCTGGTCTCCGGCTACGACAGCGTGATTCCCGAGCGCACGGTGGCGGTGGCCAAGTACATCGAAGGCCAGCCGCTCCAGTCGCTGACCTCGGACCAGTCCCAGGCGTTCTGGCTGTTGCCCAACGAGGCGAGCATCCGCTATGGCGAGCTCGCCCGCTTCGGCATCTCGGCCCTGGCCACGCTGCCCAAATTCACCATGCAGTCCGACTGGGGCGGCGCCGCCCGGGAGGACCTCGGGCAGTCCTCCCTCTACGCCGGCAGCGATGGGAACCTCATCGGCCTCAACGGTCCGTCGGTCGGTCCCCGGGTCGTCACCAAGGTGGACTTCCAGAAGGACGCCTCGTCGGCGTTCAACGCCTTCGTGGCCCCGAACTTCCCCTGGGAGCAGGAGGTGGTGCTGGAGAACAGCCAGCTGCAGTCACTCTCCACCACCCAGAGGGCTTCGATTGTCGAGATGGCGGTGGGCAAGCCGGTGACCGCCACCACCTCGGACATCCAGCCCGGGATCAATTCGCTGTCGATGACCGTGCACAGCAGCGGGCCCGGGCTGCTGGTCATTCCCGAGAACTGGGACAAGGGATGGTCGGCGGAGGTCAACGGCCAGGCCACTCCCGTGCTCCAGGGGAACTATGTGCAGCAGGTGGTGCTGGTACCCGCCGGCACTTCAGACGTTGTCCTTCGCTTTCGGCCGCCGAACTTTGACCTCGGGGCCGCCGTCACCATTGTTTCGCTGGTGGTCATCGGCGTGGTCAGCGTCGAGGGCTACCGCCGCCGCCGCCCCGTTGCCGGCCGGGAGACCGCCGCCGGCACCGAATGAGTCGGGAGTGAGCTCGGTGCTTCCGGCCACGCCGCGGTCGGGGTCCCCGACCACGGTCACCACCTCGGAGCGCACCGGGGGCACCAGCTCGCAGAGGAATTGGTAGGCGAACAGGGTCGGGTACACCCGCAGGCCGACCTTCTCGAAGGCCTGGATGAGGCGCACCACCCAGGGCGGATCGTCGCTCATCCCGGGCCCGAGGGCTTCAGCCGGGAACCCGAGTGGCGTCTCCACTTTGAGGTGGTAGCCGCCGACCCGGAGGAGGCGGCGGAAGCTCCGCCGGTTGTAGAACCGGAGGTGGGTGCTGTCCAGGATCCCCCGCTGGTCGTACTCGAAGGTGCCGATGAGCGACCGGAGCCTCGGATACCAGTGCCCGACGTTGGGCACGCTCACCAGCATGAACCCGTCCGGATCGAGAACGTCCTTGAACTGGGCCAGCAGGTGCTCGGGGGTGGCCAGGTGCTCGAGGACGTCGGCCGCCACCACCACGTCGTAGCCGGTGCCAACCTTGGCCGGCAGCCCGTTTCCGAGGTCGGCCTGGATGAATTCCGACATCCGGTCGGTGACCCCGGGGTGGGCGAACTGATCGACGCCCACCACCGTGTGCCGGCCGGCGAGGATCTCGGACGTCCACCCCGCCGCGCAGCCGACGTCAAGGATGCGAGACGGCTTTTCCTGGGCCAGGCGGGAGAGGATGGCCTGGTGGGAGCTGGTGGCGGCGTCCCGCATGGCGTAGTCGGTTCCGACCGAGGCCAGGTGACCGGCGCCGAAGCCCTTCTTCTGCAGCCGCCAGGCGAGCGAGTCGATGACGACGTCCTTGGCGTACTTCATGCCGTTCACGTAGGAGACTTCATCGCCGTAATAGGTGGGGATGGGGACTTCGGCGATGTGCCCCCCGGCCGAGAGGACCTGGAGGAGTATCTCAGTGTCGAAGTCGAACCCGTCGCTGTTGCCGTTGAAGTCGATCCGCCTGAGCACATCGACGGCGTAGGCCCGGTAGCCGGAATGCCATTCGGCGAGGTGGATGCCGGTGATCCAGTTCTGGAAGGTGGTGAGGATCCGGTTGCCCACGAACTTGTAGAGGGGCATCCCCCCGCGGCGAGCTCCCCCCCGGGTCAGCATGCGCGACCCGAGCACGGCCTGAGCCTCGCCCCGCTCGATGGGGGCGATGATGTCCTCGATGATCTCCGGCGCATACTGTCCGTCCCCGTGCAGCAGGACGACGCAGTCGAGCTGGTTGTCGATGGCCCAGTGGTAGCCGGCCTTCTGGTTCCCCCCGTAGCCGAGGTTCACCGGTTGCCGCACGATGGTGAGCGGCAGTTCGGGGTGCAGTGTCCGCCACTCCACCGCCAATTTGTGGGTGGTGTCCCCGGATCCGTCGTCGCTCAGCCAGACGCCGGCGCAGCGGGCCCAGAATGTCTCCGGGATCCGGTCGAGCACCGCGTTGATGGTGCGCTCGGCGTTGTAGGCGACCAGGATGATGCCCACCCGGAAGCCATCTTCCGTGCGGTTTCCCGGCACCGCCGGCACCGCCTTCTTTCGCACCATCATCGTGACATCCCCGTCGATTTCGAAAGTCCGAGTTCCGCCGGCGGCGATGCCCAGGCACCGCAGCCGATTCCCTCGTTCACGAACCGCAAGCGTACTCCTCAAGCTCCCGACCGACAGGTCGGCCTCTGGGTCGGCGCCGGCATCCTTGCAGGTGAGAGCGGTTGCGGGCCGATCCCGGTCTCTCGACGACCGGGCCGAATCGGATCGGATATGACCACATCGGCCGGCGGCGCCCGGTCCTGGAGTCCGGGTCGGGCCCCGGGCCCCTCGTGGGCGGAGGAGGCAGACTGGGTGGGGGCCCGGGAAAGGCCAGCCCACTAGAACAGGTTCTATACTCCCACCGGGGCGTGTCACCGGCCGACCCGCCGGTGCCGATGCCGCCCGTCTCACCTCATCCAAAGGAGATCCGTCATGGCCCAGCCAGTAATCGTCGAAGCGGTCCGCACCCCGATCGGGAAGCGCAACGGATGGCTTTCCGGGTTCCATGCCGCCGAGCTCCTGGGCAACGCCCAGGTCGAGCTGGTCAAGCGGGCCGGGGTCGATCCCGGCGACGTCGACCAGATCGTCGGCGGATGCGTGACCCAGGCCGGCGAGCAGGCGTCCAACGTGACCCGCACCGCCTGGCTCAACCAGGGCCTGCCCTACGAGGTGGCGGCCACCACCGTCGACTGCCAGTGCGGCTCAGCCCAACAGGCCAACAACTTCGTGGCCAACCTCATCAGTGCCGATGCCATCGAGGTCGGGATCGGCTGCGGGGTGGAGGCGATGAGCCGGGTGGGCCTCGGGGCCAACGCCTACAACGGCCCGGGCAAGTCGAGGCCGGAGAACTTCCCCTGGGACATGCCCGACCAGTTCGGGGCGGCCGAGCGGATCGCCCAGAAGTACGGCATCACCCGCGAGGACGTGGACTGGCTCGGGTTCGAGTCGCAGCGGAAGGCGGCGGTGGCGGTGGCGGAGGGACGGTTCGACCGGGAGATCGTGGCCCTCGAGGCCCCGGTGGTCGGGGCCGACGGTCCCACCGGCGAAAAGACGCTGGTGACCAGGGACCAGGGCCCGAGAGACACGACCAAGGAAGGCCTGGCCGGGCTCAAGCCGGTGATGCCCGACGGGATGCATACCGCCGGCAACAGCTCCCAGATCTCCGACGGCGCCGCCGCCGTGCTGTGGATGTCGGAGGACCGGGCGGCGTCGGCCGGCCTCCGGCCCCGGGCCCGCATCGTGGCCCAGACCCTGGTCGGCTCCGATCCCTACTACCACCTCGACGGTCCGATCGCCGCCACCACCAAGGTGCTGGCCAAGGCCGGGATGACCATGGCCGACATCGACCTCTTCGAGGTCAACGAGGCGTTCGCCTCGGTGGTGATGTCCTGGGGCAAGGTCCACGAGGTCGATTGGGACAAGGTGAACGTCAACGGCGGCGCCATCGCCCTCGGCCACCCGGTCGGTTCCACCGGTGCCCGGCTGATCACCACCGCGCTGCACGAGCTCGAGCGCACCGACGGCCACCTGGCCCTCATCGCCATGTGCTGTGGCGGGGCCCTGGCCACCGGCACCATCATCGAGCGCATCTGACCGTTGGAACCGGAACCCGCCCGAGGAGGCAGCCTGTGAGCACCGAGCATCTGGACTTCGAGATCCGGGGATCCACCGCCATCGTCACCATGAACCGGCCGGAGGCCAAGAACGCCCTGTCCGGCCCGATGCTGGTGGGCATGGTCGACGCCTGGTACGAAATCGACGCCAACGACGACATCCGCTGCGCCATCCTCACCGGGGCCGGCGGCACCTTCTGCGCGGGGATGGACCTCAAGTCGATGTCGGGTCCCGGCACCGACTCGGTCAAGGCGCGGATGGCCGAGGACCCCGATCTCCACTGGAAGGCGCTGCTCCGGCACTACTCGGTGAAGAAGCCGCTGATCGCCGCGGTGGAGGGCTGGGCGGTGGCCGGGGGCACCGAGATCCTCCAGGCCACCGACATCCGGGTGGCCGGCGAGAGCGCCAAGTTCGGGGTGTTCGAGGCCCGTCGGGGGCTGTTCCCTCTCGGCGGCTCGACGGTCCGACTCCGCCGCCAGATCCCCTTCACGGTGGCCATGGACCTGTTGCTCACCGCCCGGGAGGTGTCGGCCCAGGAGGCCAGGGAGATCGGGCTCATCGGCCGGGTGGTCCCCGACGGCACCGCGCTGGACGCGGCGCTGGAGATCGCCGAGGTCATCGCGGCCAACGGGCCGCTGGCGGTGGAGGCGATCAAGGCGTCGGTCAAGGCCACCGAGGGGATTCCCGAGGAAGAGGCGCTCAAGATGGAGCTCGAGTTCGGGTGGCCCATCTTCGCCACCGAGGACGCCAAAGAGGGGCCGAAGGCGTTCGCCGAGAAGCGCACGCCGAACTTCCAGCGCCGATGAGCAACGCCGAGCCGGTGGACACGCTGACCCAACCGGGCAGCCCCCGGCTCCGGCTGGCCGCGGCGCTGAGACTGCTGATCAACGACGCGGTGGCCGCCGATCTCGACAACGCGGTGGTCACCGAAGCCGCGGAGGCGGTAGAAGCCGTGCATGCCAAGCTGGCGGCGGCGGCCGGGCCGGTCAAGCGACCCCGCGGACAACCCGACATCGCCTCGGCCGCCCAGGACTTCTTCCCCACCAGCCCGGTGATGGGCCTGGCCAACCCCATCGCCCCGCCGGTGATCGTCAGCATCGTCGACGGGGTGGACGGCGGCTCCCGGGAGATTCGGGGCGAGGCCAACTTCGGGTTCCCCTATGAGGGTCCTCCCACCTGCGTCCACGGCGGGGTGATCGCCGAGACCTTCGACGAGTTGCTCGGGGCTTGCTGCATCGTCTCCGGCAACCACGGCATGACCGGCACCCTCACCATCCGCTACCGGAAGCCGACCCCGCTCCGGACCGACTTACGGCTCGAGGCCCGCTACCTGCGTCGCGACGGCCGCAAGATCTATGCCTGGGCCGGCATCTACCACGGGGATCTGCTGACCGCCGAAGCCGACGGGTTGTTCATCGACGTGGCTCCCGCCCAGTTCGTGGCCATCGCCGAGGGGAACATCGACAGCGCCGATCCGGTCATGCTGGCCGCCATCCGGGCGGAGGCGGCCCGGGAAGGGGCGGCTTCCGACGTCCAGGTCATCGACCCGAGCTCGCTGCCCAAGCCCGGCTGATGCTCCGGCCGACTTCATGTCCGAGGGAACTGGGGAACGGGTAGGCGGCGACGAACTCCTGCCGCCGATGGGCCGCCCGCGCCTTGGTCCCGAACACCGTCGGAGGCTAGCAACGCCGCCACCGCGTCGCCGGGGTCACGCGGCGGGTCCCGGGGCGGAGCCGGAGGAGCCCGGCGCCGGCTCCCGTCGCCCCGCCGGGGTCAGATCTTTTCCCGGCCCACCCAGTAGGGGTCGCGCAGCTTGCGCTTGTAGAGCTTGCCGTTCGGGTCCCGGGGCAGCGCCTCGGTGAAGTCGATCGACTTGGGGAGCTTGAACTTGCCCAGCCGGGTGGCGCAGTACTCGAGGATCTCGGCGGCCAG
>DASZNG010000050.1:0-2293 GCA_035551535.1 Acidimicrobiales bacterium
TGAGCAACTTCAACAACCGCGCCAATCTCCAGGGGACCGGGACCACCATCGAGGAGATCTCACCCGCAGGGGTCGCCACCACCTTCGCCCAGCTCCGCGGGCCCCTCCCGGGAGCCGGCTCCAGTGGCATCGGTCTCACCACCGCGCTGACCACCCTTCCGGGCGGCTGGGTGGTGGTCGGAAACCTGCCGACCAGTGACGGAACCTCGGCCACCGCCCAGGCCGGCAACCTGATCGTCTTGAACAGCCAGGGAACGCCGGTCGAGACCTGGTCGGGCCACAACATCAACGGCCCGTGGGACCTGACCGCGATCAGCGGTTTCGGGTTCGCGGAGATCTTCGTGTCCAACGTTCTGAACGGCACGGTGGCCAGCAGCCCGTCGACGGTTGACCAGGGCACCGTGGCTCGACTGCTGGTCACTGCCGGAGATGACCGGCCGCCCCGCCTGCTGGACTCGACGCTGATCGCCAACGGATTCGCGGAGCGGACGGACCCGGCCGCGCTGGTGGTGGGCCCCACCGGCCTGGCGCTCGGCTCCGACGGGCAGCTCTTCGTGGCCGACACCGTGAACAACCGGGTCGCCGTGGTTCCCGACGCCCTCGGGCGATTCTCGCCGGCGCCGAATGGCGGGACGACCGTCTCGTCGGGCGGCGCCCTCAACGCACCGCTCGGGCTGGCCACCGCCCCCAACGGCGACTTCCTGAGTGTCAACGGGGGTGACGGGAACATCGTGGAGACGACTCCGTCCGGGCATCAAGTGGTGTCGACCCAGATCGACCCGGCGGGGGCGGGCGGTGACCTCTTCGGTCTGACCATCGCCCCCGACGGCCGAGGGGTGCTGTTCGTGGACGACGGTGACAACACCCTGAAGCTGTTCGGTCCGAGTTCGCCCGGACAGTGATCCGTCTGGGGAACCCGGCTGGTCCCAGCCACCCTGGGGCTGGCTACCTGGTGCTACCCGATGGTTGGTCGTGGGGCTGACGCACGATCGTCGGCCCCACGGCCATCGAGGCGAGCATCTCGCTCGGCCAAAGCCTTCAGATTCAGCAGCTGTCGACGCATCATGACCAGGTCCCCGGGAGGGAGCACCGCCCGCATCACCGGACCGAGTGGCCCCGGCGGCCAGGCGACCGCCAGCTTCACCACCAAGCGGCAGGTGCCGGTACCGGCCTCGGCGCCGGCACCGACCGGCACCGCCCGGTAGGTCATCGCCACTCGACCGAGTAGCCACGAATCTCCATCGAAGGTGATCGAACGACCCTCCTCGAAGGAGGCCAGCCGGAAAACCGTGGCAATCGGCTGTCCGACCTCGAGGCGGTCGAGCCCGGGCGTCAGCTGGCGTGGGCTCCTCCGGCCCAAATTATCGATCCAGTCGTAGCTGTACGGCGCCAGCCGGAGCTGGCACAGCCAGCGGAACACCAGCTCCGCGGGGGCGGCGACGTCGACGGCCCGGAAGAGCACCCGATCCGGGTGTCCGATGAGGGCGTCGCACGGGTAGGTGGCGTCGCGCTCCTCATCCGACGAGCCCCAGGTGTCGATGACACCGGGCCATTGCACCCTCCCGAACGTAGTTGCCCACCGGCGTTGCCGGCCAAAAACGAACGGCGCTCCGGCAGGTCGGCAACCCCGACCTCGACCTGTTGGCGACCCGGGTTCCGAGCTGCCCGAAGCCGGCCGAGCCCGCCGGATTCCAGGGTCCCGGTTTTCCTCCCCGAGGCTGATGGTCCTACGATCCGTGCCAGTGCCAACCTCACCTGAACCCAGCATCCCGGCGACCCCCGCCGGCCCGGACCCGGCCCACGCCGGCCACCGTCGGATCCCCGAGGCGACGGTCGGTCGCCTTCCCGTCTACCAACGCATTCTCGAGGAGCTGCTCCGGTCGGGAACCACCACCGTGTCGTCGGATCTCCTCGGTTCGCTGGCCCGGGTCAACGCGGCCAAGGTGCGCAAGGACCTGTCGTTGCTCGGGTCGTTCGGCACCCGGGGGGCCGGTTACGACACCGCCTTCCTGGTCGAGCAGATCGACCGCGAGCTCGGCCTCAATCACGTCTGGCCGATGGTCATCGTCGGCATCGGGAACCTGGGACGGGCCCTGGCCCACTCCCAGGGATTCATCGCCCGCGGGTTCGCGGTGAAGGCCCTCCTCGACGTCGACCCCGAGGTGATCGGGGGGTCGGTCGACGACGTGGTCATCTCCCACCTCGACGCCCTGCCGGCCATCGTCGCCGAGCAACCTCTGGCCATCGGGGTGATCGCCACCCCGGCGCCGGCCGCCCAGGGGGTGGCCGACCT
>DASZNG010000051.1:0-16013 GCA_035551535.1 Acidimicrobiales bacterium
GAGCAGCGGGGCCAGCTGGTCGACGGACTCCAGGAACGGGCTGTTCGGACTGAGGTTGATGGGGGCCACCGACTTGTAGGCGGAGCCCAACAGCTGCAAGGCGTCCCGCGCCGGCAGTCCGAGCGTCTCGGTCGAACCGGCGACCGGATAGGACACCCGGCCGGGGGCCAGCAACGGGCTGGCCATGACCAGCGTCGTGACCGGAGGGTGAGGATCGGAGAGGAGATAGCTCTTGGCCACCAAGGCGCCCTCGCTCTCGGCCACGATGTCGACCCCTCGACCCGTCGCTTGGTAGAGGCCGGCTACCTGCGAGGCCAGCTTGGCGTCGAGGGCCTTCAAGGACTGCACGGTGTCGCCGCTGGTGTAGGGCAGCGGCTGGCCCGACCGGCGAAGGCCCCGGTAGGAGAACCGCTCCTCGAAGAACTGACCCGGCACCGGGTGATCGGGCGTGCCGTCCCAGTGCGAGCCATACCCGCTGACCACCAGCACCGCATGCTCGCCGGCCACCGGCGGGCTGAACGCGGCGATCGGCCCGCTGGCGGTGCTCTGCGGATTCACGTGGGTGAAGCCGTTCACGCTGCCGACCGCCACCACCGCGGCCATCGCCGCCAGGGCCACCGGCACCGCGGGCACGGCTCGATGGGTGTGCCGGGGTTCGACGACGGCGTGCACCATCCCCACCCACGCCCGGGCGTTGAACACCCCGGATGCCGCCACCACTAGGAAGGCGGCCCAGTGGGGAACCTCGGCGATGACGGCGGCGGCGAGGGTGAGGGCGACGAAGGTGAGCGCCACCCACCCCACCGCCCGCAGCGGGATGGCGCGCTTCCACCACCCACCGTGGACGGCGATGGGATGGACCACCAGAGCCACCCCGAGGGCGAGGGGAACCGCGGCCAGGAACAGCCACGACACCGGTACCACGGCCAGCGCGAAGAGCAGGGCCACGCTGGGCGCCAGGAAGACGGCCGCCACCGTGGTGGCGCCCACCCCCCGCACCATCAGCTTCACCATCGACGGGGGCGGGGTGGTGGCCGGCCAGGCCAACCGCACGCTCAGCCCGGTCACCGCCCCCCGGGCCACCAGGATGCCGACGGCCACCGCCCCGAAGGTCGGCCACGAACCGCCGTAGACGCTCAGCCAGCGCAGGTCGTGGAACAGCCCGAAGGGGGCCACCGCGCTCACCTGCGGGGCGAGGACCGGGCTGGCGCCGGGGTTGAGGACGAAGACCAGGGCCGCCTCGAGGACGGGCAAGGCGACACAGACCAGCACCAGCCCCCAGCGCGACGGGGTCAGCCCGAGCCGGACCGCCGGTCGGACCGTTGGCGGTACCCGGACCGCCGGTTCCCGGCTCCCACCGGGCGGCCGGCCGGGGACGACGGTGGCAGTCACGACGCCTCCACCGGGCGCCACCCCGAGGCCTCCCCTTCCTCGTCACAGCCCGAGCACGGCGCCGGGTCGGGCAGCAAGGCGATCGTCTCTCCCTGGTCGGCCTGACCGCCCTGGCCACGCTGACCGCCCTGGCCACGCTGACCGCCCTGGTCGGTCTGGCGCCGGTGGGGGGCGTGGAACGCCCACGGATGGGACCGCTGGGGCCGTCGGCCCCGGCGCTGCCTCAGGTCGAGCCACACCCAGACCCCCCACCCGACCGGCACCAGGCCCCAGAAGCTCACGATGCGGTAGAGGACGACGGTGGCCAGCGCGGCTTCGGTGGGCACCCCGTAGGCGGTGAGCAACCCGGCCAGACTCCCCTCCACCACCCCGAGGCCGCCCGGGGTGATGGGAATGGCCGCGGCGATCTGGGTGATCCCGTAGATGACGAACAGGCCCCGCCAGGGGACGCCGACGTGGAGTGCCAGCAGTGAGCAGGCCAGAACCGCCCCGTCATACAGCCAGTTCAAGATGGCCAGACCCAGCACTTCGGCCCAGTGGAGCGGGCTCAGGTGCACGGTGTCGAAGCGATCCACCAGCGATCGCCACGACCGAACCAACCAGCGCCCGGCCGGGACCCGCCGCTCGACCCGCGAGGCCAGCCGGGCCTCGACCCGCTGCACCCGTCGCCAGCGTCCGACCAGCGCGACCGCCAGGCCGGCGACCGGGATCGCCGCCAGCCCGACCGCCGCCCACCGCAGGCCGGCCACCGGGCCGCGGTTGCCGGCCACCTCGATGCCCACCGCCACCACCAGGAACAGGGCGAAACTCGAGACGGCGCCGGCCACCAGGAAGACCCACACCCGGAGAAACCGCTCAACCCCGCGGCGGCGGAGCTGGCCGAACGCCCAGGCGGCGGCCCAGGCCACCCCGCCGGGCAGGGTGGCGGCGATGGCATTGCCGGCCAGGGTGATCTCCACCATGGTGCCCAACGACAGCTTCACGTGCCCGGCGCGAAGCAACCACCGCTGGAGGCGGGCAAAGACCACCATGGAAGCGGCCTCGAACAGCACCGCCAGGCCGACCAGGCGCCAGTCGAGGTGGGCGAACAGGGTGGCGGCGCCCCGGAGCTCGGCGCCGCGCCGGGCCAGGAACCAGATCGCCGCGCCCACCAGCAGCAGCGTCACCGAGCGCTGGACCCACACCCACCAACGCCGGGGGTGCTGGTCAGCGTCAGCCGGGAGCGGTTCCAGCCCCGGCGTCGATGGATCGGTGGCGACCTCGTCGACGGCCCTGGCCATCTCGGTGGTCATGGTGAATCACGGTTCGGCCGGAGGGGGCCTACGCCACGGCCAACGCGGTCAGCGGACCGACCCACCGTCGGACGCCTCCCACCACCACGCCAAGCCGACCAGGCCCGGTCCGGTGTGGGCGATCATGACCGAGCTGAACGGCGCCTCGAAGACGTCAGCGGTGGGCACCGCACCGGTCACCAGGCCGAGGAGCCGGTCAGCCGACTCGGCGGCCTGCGCCTCCATCACCGCAGCCCGAAGGACGGCGCCTCGGCCCTCGGTGCCCTCCGGTCGTGACTGGGTCATGGCCCCGACCATGCGTTCGAGCGCCCCGCGCTCACTCCGGGCCGGGCGGCGCGGTCGCACGCCGCCGGCGGTGAACTCGAACATGGCCCGCACCCCGAGGGAACGCCCGGCCCAGGCGGCGGCGCCCGGGACCCGGCCCGAGCGGGCCAGGTGGTCGAGACTGCGGAGCGAGGCCATCAGCCGCACGTTCCGAGCCGCCCGCTGCGCCTTCCGGGTCACCTGCTCGAGGGTCGCCCCGGTGCGGGCCAGCTCGGCGGCGGCCATGACCACCAGCCCCTGAGCCCCGGCCGCGGTGCGGGTGTCGACCACCTCGACTTCGGCGTCGTCCACGTAGTTGGCGGCGGTGCGGGCCACTTCGTAGGTGGCGCTCATCGACGATGACACGGTGAGCAACAGGACCTGACCCCGTGACTCCTCATCCTCGGTGGCTGAGGCCACCGCCTTCAGGAAATCGCCCGGACTCGGTGAGGAGGTGGTCACCGACTCCCGGCTGGCCCGATCCACCACCTCGAACGGGGCGAGATCGCCGTCGGCGTACACCATCCCCCCGAGGACCAGCGTCATCGGTACCACCACGATGCCCAAGCGTTCCGCGGCACCCGGCGGCAACGACGCGGCAGAGTCAGTGACGACGTGCACACTCATGACACCAGCTCGTATTCGGATTCGTGCAGCCAGGCTGCGGTGGACAAATAGGCGCCCTCCACTAATACCGAAGTTTGACCGAAGTCAAACATCGAGACCTGGGTCATCGGGAGGGGCAGGATGTGAACCTCGACCGAGGCCGCCGCCCGGGCCAGGGCGCCCCGGTCCAGCGCCCCGGTGGTGATCATCATCGAGCGCTGCATCATGTCGATGGCGCCGCTCGGAACCGTGGCGATGCCACCGGCGGTGGTGGGCAGGACGTACAGCCGGGTGGCCCCCAGCTCCATGGCCTGGAGGACCGGGAGGTTGGCCAGCACCCCGCCGTCAACCAGCAACCAATCCCCGACCGCCACCGGAGGAAACACCCCGGGAATCGCGGCGCTGGCCAGAAGGGCCTGGGTAGTGTCGCCATTGGAGAGCACGACGGAGCTCCCGCTCAAGATGTCGGTGGCCACCGCATGGACGGGCACCGGCGCCTGTTCGAGCCGGTCGAAGCCGAGCTCGGCCCGGTCGATCAGCGCTCGCAGCCCGAGCTCGTCGAAGAGATGGTCCCGATAGCCGACCACGCCACCCAACAGGCTCCGCACATTGATCCGAAAAACGTCGGGGCGTCGGACCGATGACCACAACTCGCTGAGCGACTCGATGCCTTGAAGATCGAAGTGGCCCGACAGGTAGGCCCCGTTGAGCGAGCCGATCGATGTCCCGACGATGAAATCAGGCCGGATGCCCGCCTCGAACAAGGCATAGAGCATGCCGGCCTGGACCGCACCCAGACTGCCACCACCACCGAGTACGAAGGCGGTCTGCCCGGGACCCGGCTCGCCAGCAGGTGCCCCAGCGGCCGGGTACCCGCCGCCGATCTCGGATCCCATGCCCGCCTCGATGGTCATGGATTCTTTGTACACAGACACCAACTCCTGACTTCCCACACCCGTCCTTGACAACGCAAGTACCGGGGCGGCTATTTCCGAACCGACCCCCCTTTTCGGGCGGAGCCGGGGCAATCGGTGGCCGGTGGTGAGCTCCTGCCTCGAGACGCTCCCTGGCGGGATGGGGCGGCTACCACCCCGAGGCGGTGGCTACCGCACCGTCGGCGGCGTTCTCGCCCACCAGGTCCTCGGACCCGGGGACCAACCTGGCCACCGCCAGGCCGTCGGCCAGCACCGGCCGGGCGTCGAGCCATCGCGCCCATCGGCGAAGGTCCTGTTGGGCGCCACGGTGGAGGTCCTCGGGATAGTCGAGGCCCCTCACGCAGGAAATGATCGAGAGCGCCTTGTCGGCCACGTCGAGATAGTCGGCGATCCAGCGCAGCCGGTCCGGAGTCGAGGTGCCTTCGGGTTCGAGACACGGGTGGGGCATCGGCGTTCCCTTTCTAGGAGATGCTCGACCGCAGGGCAGCCCGGGTGAATTGGACGAGGTCGAACGCGGTCAAGTCGTCCTCGTGCATCAGCACGAACTCGAGGGGCACCAGCACGCTCTCCTGCACATGACCCAGCAGCTCGGCATCCCCGTCAACCAGCTCGAGTAGCTCGTCGGCCAGGATTCGGTGGGCGATGACCCATTCTTCGGCGGCCGGGTCGGCGGTCATTGCCGGCGGCCTGACGACCGGCGACCGTCGAGCCCGACGAAGCTTCTCCAGATCGCCGTGGGCGAAGGCGTTCAACCTGGCCCATCCCGGGACCATGTCGAACTTGCGGAACAGATGATCGGCATAGTCGCCCGACAGGAATGCCTCGGCGTCAGCGATAAGCCGAGAACTGGCGGCAGCCAACGGCCGCTCCCGTTCGTGGTACCGCTTGCGTTCGTTGATCCGCTCACGTTCGTTGTGCTTTCCGAACCACGCCACCTACTCGACCTCCCCGGTCGAACCCTGTGAGCAGCGATGCCGCCGCCGCGGCCGGAGGTCATAGCCGGAGGGACGCCGGTCGGCGCCGTGGACAGCGCAATGGGGGTCTTCGTTGTAGATCGAGAGAACCGTCGTGCACTCCTGTGCGGCACACACCCGACGGGGACCGTAGGTCGGGGACCGGGACGCGCCACCTACCATCTCCCCGCAGATCGAGTCATTCACCAGACTGACAACCATGGGTGTCCATCTCCTCTCTCCCTGACGTTGTGGAGATCGCCTCGGCCCGTTGCTCCGTTATTTGAAGAACCTGAGCAACTCGGCATTGACCTCGTCGGCGTGGGTCCAGCACAGCCCGTGAGGTGCGCCGTCGATGGCTACGTACTCGCTGTCGGCGATGAGCTCATGGGTCCGGGGCCCGGTGGCATCGATAGGGAGGACCCGGTCGGAGGTGCCGTGGAGGACCAGGACCGGAATGTCGATCTTGGCCAGGTCGGGCCGGAAGTCGGTTCCCCAGGTGGGCACGCAGGCGATGGTCCCGGCCGGTGATGCCGCCGAGGCGGTGTTCGAGGCGTCCCGCACGGCTTCTTCGCTGATCCGGGTCCCGAGGTTCTCGTCCAGGTTGTAGAAGTTCTGGTTCCAACCGGTCAAAAAGGCCAGCCGGTCGGCGATCAGCCCGTCCTGGATCTGGGTGAAGACTTCCTGGGGAACCCCTTGCGGGTTCTCCGGCGTCTGGAGGAGGAAGGGGGGGATCCCCGAGACGATGGCGGCCCTCCTCACCCGGGCCGACCCGTAGGTCCCGAGGTAGCGGGCGACCTCACCCCCGCCCATCGAATGGCCGGCGAGATGGAAGTCCTCGAGGTCGAGGGCGGTGGCCAGCTTGTCCAGATCGGCGGCGAAGGTGTCGTAGTCGTAGCCCACCGTGGGCTGGCTCGATTTCCCGAATCCGCGGCGGTCGTAGGTGATCACCCGGTTCCCGTTGGCCAGCAGGGCTCGCTCCTGCCTCTCCCAGGCCCGCCCGCTCAACGGGAAGCCGTGGATGAGGACGACCGGGACCCCCGACCCGTGGTCTTCGTAGTACAGGTCGATCGGCATCGAATTCTCTTGCCCGACGGTCACATAAGGCATGGCTGCTCTCCTTTGCTGATGGTCTCCGAAATCATCTTCGCCTCCAGGGGAGGCGTAACGCACCGGTAAAAGACCCTGGTCGATGCGGCGGCATGGGTTTGCCGGTCATACCCCAGTATGAGACGTCCGTCTCGAGCGGACATCACGCGATCGAGTAGTCGTTCGGCCTTCAGCCACCGCGCTCGGCGTCGCCGCCCGGGCCGGAAGGGGCCGGGGTCGGCGTCGGAAGGCCGGGCCGGCCGCCGGGTTGGCTACGCCGGCAGCTGGCCCTGTTGGACCTGGAGACGGGTCAGCTCGACCCGGGAGTCGACGCCAACCTTCCGGAAGATATGGCGCAGGTGGTACCCGACGGTGTGGGGCGACAGGAACATGGCGGTGGCCACCTCGCGGTTGGTCCGGCCCTCGGCGACGAGGTCGGCGATGCTCCGCTCGGTCTCGGTCAGGCTCTCCCACCCCAGGGTGAGGTGGCCCCGCACCGCCGGGTGGGAACCACCCGGCGTCGACGGTTCGCGGAGGAACCGAAGCAGCGCCCCGATCACGGTGCCGCCGTCGGCGACCGTCTCACAGGTCACCAGGCTCGAACGCCCGGGCGGCATCGGCAACTCGAGGTGCGCCTGCGGCTGGTCGACCAACGCGGCGGAGACGAGCTCCCAAAGCTCGACACGGTCGATGCCGCGCATGAGTTTGACCGCCGGGGCGTTGGTATACATCGCCTGTCCGTTGAGGGCGACGACCGCCCCCCGGGCACCCCGCCGGGCCCGCAGAAAGCAGGCGAGCAGGAAGCGGTCGGCGGCCGAATTCCCGTTGACCAGCCGCTGTTCGATGTCGCGGGCGGACCGCCTGGCCATCGACAACATGAGCGAGTGCGAGCCATCCACCACGCAGGTGAGATCGATGGCGCCGAGAACCGAGCCGGTCGCCGGGTCGACGATCGGGGCGGCGGCACACGCCATCTGGGTAAGGGCATCGGCGAAGTGTTCGCTGCCGATGACGATGGACGGTGCCTGTTGCTCGAGGGCAGTACCGATGGCGTTGGTGCCGACCTGGCCTTCGTCGTAGCGAGCCCCTGGCGCCAGCATGATCCGGTCGAGCCGGCCAAGCAACGCCGGGTCCCCGACCAGGCGATCGAGGATGTGGCCGTGCCGGTCGGAGAGCACCAGGCTCATTTTTATGGAGTCGAGATCTTCGACCAGGCTGTCCAGCACCGGGCGGGCGGCCCGGACCAGACGATCATTCGGGTCGGGATCCGACCCGAAGGCGACTTCGAACCGGTCGGGCTGGAGGTCGAAGGACTGAGCTCGTCGCCAGGAGGCGGCGATCTCGGGTCGGACCCGGGCACTGGTGGACCCGCTGGACAGCAACTCTTCGAGTGCACGGCGCAGATCGGGGCCGTCCCTCGCCATGTAGGCCTCCCAGGATCCCGTTTCACGGAGTGGCAGGAATAACGATACCTGACCCGGAGATGAGGCGTCCCTGGCGCTCCCTCCCGATCGTCACCTGGATCGTCACCTGGATCGTCACCTGGATCGTCACCTGGATCGTCGCCGGACCGATGGCCGGGATACGCCGGGACCGGCCCGGGTCGAGCCCTGCGGGAGCGCGGCGGTCGAGCCCGTGGCGGCCCCGGCCGGCATTCGATGGGCCGGTAGGGTCGAAGCGTCTCAGGCCCGCCCGGGTGCTCCGGGATGCCTCGGCGGAGCCGGGAAAGCGATTCGAGGGGGGACAGCCGGTGACGGAGATGAAAGCCTTGCAGGTGACCAGCCACGGCCGGCCAGGAGAGGTCTTGGCCGTCCGTCGCGTCGAGCGGCCCGAGCCCGGGCCGGGCGAAGTGCGGGTGAAGGTGGGCGCCGCCTCGCTCAATTTCAACGACATCGACCGTTGTCGGGGAAAGCTGGTCTCGGTCCCGACTCCTCCGCCCTTCACGCTGGGGATGGACGTCTGCGGTGTGGTCGACCAGGTCGGGGACGGCGCCGGATCGTGGTTGGGCAAGCGGGTGGTCGCCATCACCAAGACCGCGCTCGGCGGAATCGCCGAGTATGCGCTCGCCGATGCGGTATCGGTCTTCGATGCTCCCGAGGGTTTCGACGACGTGGAAGCCGCCGCCTTCCTGCTGACCTTCCAGGCCTCTCACCTGGCGCTGTTCCGAAGGGGACGGCTCCAAGCCGGGGAGACGTTGGTGGTCCACGCCGCCGCCAGCGGTCTCGGCACGGCCGGCATCCAGTTGGGCAGGGCGGCCGGGGCCCGGGTCATTGCCGTGGCCGGCGGGGCGGAGAAGGGAGCCCTGTGCGCCTCGCTCGGAGCCGACCTGATCATCGACCACACCACCGAGGACTTCGTGGAAGGGGTCCTGGCCGCCACCGGTGATGTGGGCGCCGAGGTGATCTACGACCTGGCCGGAGGCGAGTTCGTGGAGCGATCATGGCGATGCACGGCGCGGGGCGGTCGCTACCTGGCGGTGGGGTTCGCCGACGATGACGACAACGGCATGACCGGGCGGCCGCTGCGGATGGCCTGCATCGGGAACATCGACATCGTGGGTGTGATGTTGGCCTGGGTGGACGCTGTCGACCCCGGCATGCGGCGGTTCGGATTCAACCCGTTCGGCAGGAGCGTGGCCGACGATGTCCACACCGACCTCCTCCGGTTGGCCGCCGAGGGCAAGATCCGACCCTACGTCGGTCGGCGGGTTGCCATGGAAGACGCCGGGGCGGCGCTCGACGACCACGAGGCACGCCGGTCGGTCGGGCGAACGGTCGTCGAGATCCACCATGATGCCGGTCACCGGGTCGGCTCGGCGGCGCCCACGAGCGCCGAGGCGGGCGGGTAAACGGGAAGTTCAGCTCGGGCCGGCGGAGCCTTCTCGTCGTCCCCAGTTCCCTGTGGAGACGTCAGTCACAGGTGTGGATGACGCGGACCTTCACACGCGCGGCCGTCACCAACAGATTCCCGAGTTGTGGCCGCGGGTTCAAGGGAAATTCAGGTCGCCCCTGTATGACTGGGCTGGCGGCCGGTCTTCGCCCCGGACAACGGATCGAGGACCCTCTCAGGGCGGTCGAAGATGCCGGTCAATGGCCGGTCCCATGCCAGCACTCTCTACGTCGCCGACGAGGGGAACGGGACCAACACCTACTCTTCGACCACCGGGCAGTACACGGCCGCCGCCGCCCGACCACCACCGGGTTGCAAGCGTGGGTGTTCGATTCCGGCGCCGGGACCTGGAAGCCGGCCTACACCCTGACGAACGGCTTGCACCTCGGTCAGCCCTACACCGTCTCGGGCTCCCCGACCGGGAACAACCCGGCGACCGGGCTTCCCTGGGCCCCGGCGACCGACGGCTTGCGCAACATCACCGGGCGGGTCAATCCCAACGGGACCGCGACGATCGGGGCGGTCACCTCGATGGTCAGCGGCAACGGCACCAGGGTGCGGATCCGAACAGGCTGGTGGCGGTGACGGATGCGCTCGGCGCCACCAGCCCGAGGGAGGAAAGCTTCGGGCCCGTGGACGCCGCCGGCCACGGGGAGGTTCTCCGGGCGTGTCGTTCACTCCCGGAACCGCCGGGTAGCCCATCGGGTCGATACGCTGCTCCCGGTGAAGACGGGAGAGCTGACGACGCCGGCGTTGGTCGTCCGGGGTGACGTCCTCGGGGACAACCTGAACACCATGTCCGAGGCTCTCCCGGGCGGACGTCTGCGTCCGCACGTCAAAGCGCACAAGTGCACGGCGCTCGCCGCCCTCCAAGCTGAACGGGGTCACCTGGCCTTCACCTGCGCCACCGTGGCCGAGATGGAGGGCATGACCCGAGCCGGGTTGAGCGACGACCTGTTACTGGCCAATGAGGTGGTCGATGCCACCCGCCTTGGTGCGCTGGTCCGGGGCGGGGCGCGGGTAACCCTGGCGGTTGACTCCGAGGAAACGATCGCCGCCGCGGTGGCGGCGAGGATCCCCGAGGTGCTGATCGACGTCAACGTCGGCCTCCCCCGGTGCGGCTGCCGACCCGAGGATGCCGGCGACCTGGCCGACCGGGCGCGCCGCCGGGGCCTGGCGGTCCGGGGCGTCATGGGCTACGAGGGCCACATCGTCGGGCTCGAGGCGCGGGCGACCCGGACGGAGATGTTGGAGGTGTCGATGGGCCTCCTCATGGCCGCCTCCGAGCAGGTGGGGGGTGAGATCGTCTCCGCCGGCGGGACCGGCACCTACGACATCAACCACTGGGCCACCGAGATCCAGGCAGGCTCGTACGCCCTCATGGACACCGACTACAGCAAGCTCGGCCTTCCCTTCGGGCAGGCCCTCTCGGTGCTGGCCACGGTGATTTCCGTGTCGCCGGAATGGGCGGTGGCCGACTGCGGTCTCAAGGCACTGGGGATGGACCACGGGAACCCCTCGATCGAGGGGGCCACGGTGCTGTTCTGTTCAGATGAACACGTGACGTTCGCAGCGGACCCGCCGGTGCGGGTCGGCGACCGGATCAACGTCATCCCCGCCCACGTCGACCCGACGGTGGCCTACCACGACCACCTGCATCTGGTGGACGGCGACGACGTGGTGGAGAGCTGGCCGGTGGACCTCCGCGGCTGGTGACCGAGGGGTGTCAAGCCGAGCGTTGGTCGGCAGAGTGGCTAGACGGCGTCCGACAACGGTTCTTGGGAGGCCATCGGCCGACTGCCGGGAATCTCCGCGGCTGAGTTGGCCCCTTGCCTCGCCATCATCGACACCGGCGATCGGTCATCGTCAACGGTCTTCGAGGCCAGGGGTGGAGCCATCGGCGCGGTTGACACCTTTGGCAGGTCGAATTCGTTGTCCATGTCCTCCAGGGTCTGGCGGGCCGGCTCCGGGAGGATACGGGTGAGGGCGAACCCGAGGATGGCGGCGATGCCGGCGATGGTCAGCATGCCGCGGAGTCCGTAGTCCTTCTGGAACTGGGGCACCAAGAAGACACCCAGGAAAGCACCCAGCTTTCCAATCCCGGCGGCAATGCCGTGACCGGTGGTGCGCATACTGACCGGGAAGACTTCGGACGGCAGGACGAAGGTTGTCATGTTCGGGCCGAACTCGACGAAGAAGTAGCTGAGGCCGAAGATGGCGAGAAACGGCACCACCATGGTGGTGAGGTGGGCAAATCCGGCCAGCGTCAGAAACGCCGCGGCCATGACGCCGAAGCCGATGAATTGCAATCGGCGATGCCCGATCCGGTCCATGGTCATCACCGCGACGATGTAGCCGGGGACCGCGAACACCACAAACATTCCCAGGGTCCAGAGCAGCTTGGCTTCCAACGATGCGCCGGAATCCACCTGCTTCAGGATGGCGGGGAGGGAGAGGGTGTTGCCGTAATAGGCGTAGTCGAAGAGAAACCACGATCCGGCCGTCCCCAGCAGGAGGAGGAGCATTCGGCGGTTCCTCAGAAATTGACCGAGGCCCAATCGCTGGGTTGCCTGGGGGGCGCCGGCGCCGGCGGCGACCACGCCCTCGGAGAAGGCGGTGATGTCCTGGCTGGCCTGGTCCGTCCTCCCTTGCACCTGGGCCCTGAACCGCGGAGACTCGGGCATCTTCGTCCGCAGGTAGATGACGCCGGCCGCCGGGATGGCGCCAAAGCCCAACATCAGCCGCCAGGTCAAGCCGTGCCCGATACCCGAAGACAGCAGGAGGAGGCCGACCAGCGGCCCGACGATAAGGCCGAGTGCCTGCATGGAAAAGACCATCCCGACCAGTCGCCCACGGTCCCTCCGATTGGAGTACTCACTCATCAGCACCGCCGACACCGGATAGTCCCCGCCGATACCCAGGCCCAGGATGAAACGGGCCACAACCAACCAGATGAAGCTGGGCGCGACCGCGGACAACAGGGCACCCACCATCATGATGACGGCCACGCCGGTGTACACCCACTTGCGGCCGAGCACGTCGGCGATCCGGCCGAAGATGACAGCTCCGAAGAATGCACCCAAGATGGCGGAGCCGGTCACCCAGCTGGTCTCGAGGGTGCTCAGATGCCACTGGACGGCGACGATGGTCGCGACGGTGCTGATGACGAAGAGGTCATACGAGTCCGTGAAGAACCCGACCCCCGAAACCAGAACCGTCCGTCGATGGAATTTGCTTCTCGGCGCATCGTTGAGGAGATCGCTCACCGATGCCGATCCACCCACCGGTGCCAATTGACCCGTTTCCGCCAGCAAACCCGATGCCACCAGCAACACCCCTTCCTTGCCCGTGCTGGACCTGTTTCCTCACTCTCGCACCCCAAGGTGGACGCCAGGAATTCTAAAAGTGAACGTACGGTGAACGAATCGAAAATTTTGGGTGAACGTTGTGGGTAATCTCTGGTGGCCATGAGCTCACCCCGACCCGGTATCGAGGCCATCGACCGCAAGGTCATCCAGCTGTTCGCCCTGGTCTCCGAGGCGCTGGCCCAGGCCACCCACGCCCTGCTGGGCGGTGAGGCGCGGCTCGGTCAAGCCGTCGTCGACGGCGACCAGGCCGTGGACGACCTCACGGCCGAAGTGGAACTCCTGGTCTGGAGCGAGCTCGAGGATCGGCACTGCGAAGGTGACGAGCTTCGCTACCTGGTGGCCATGCTCCTGATCATCCCCGAGTTGGAACGCAGCGCCGACCTGGCCGAACACATCGCCCAGCGGGCGGTGGACCACCTTGGAACCGATATGAGCGCTCGCAGCCGAGGCATCGTCCAACTGATGACCGAAGTCGCCAACGAGATGTGGCAAGAGGCGGCCGACGCCTTCGGGGGGCGAAGTCGGATCAGCGCTCGATTGGTGGAGGCGGACGACGAGATGGACATCCTGCACGACGACCTGACCCGTGAGGTGGCCCAGGAGGAAATGCCGGCGGCCATCGCCGCCCAGATCACCCTCCTGGCCCGGTTCTACGAACGGCTCGGCGACCATGCCGTCAATCTGGCTCGCCGGATCGAGCTCCTGGCCGACACCGGCACCTCCTGAGGTTGCAGAAGCCCCGAGCCGTCTCTGTTGCTCACCCGGGAGCCACCCCTGTCACCTCGCGATTCCCGAGCGCCGGCTGGGGGATGGATGGTGTCGTCTGCTCCTCCCCTGACCCGCCCAACGATCAAGCGTGTGAACTAGGACACCGCGGTGTAGGTGTGTTGGACGATGGGCTGGTCGAGGGCGGCAATCACCTCGTCGAGATGCCCGGTCTTCATGATCCGCTCACCGAAAGCGGAGTCGTGGGCGTCGTGGGACGCCCAGTGCTGGATGAAGGTGAGCGAGTGGGCATCGTTCTCGTCCTGAACCAGCTCGAATGACTCGCAGCCTTCGGCGGCTCGCATACGCTCCCGACCCTCGGCCAGCAAACCCCGCAGCACGTTTCCCTGATCCGGGGCCGCGTGGAACTGGGTGATGGTGGTGATGGACATTAGAACGGTACCTCCGTGGCCAGGAGACCGACGCCCGGCTGCCTGGAGCCGACGACCCAGCAGAAGTCGAGGGCATCGAGATCGAGCTGCTCGCCTCCATCACCGACCGTCCAGTGGCCCCCGGCCGGGCCGGAAAGGGTGAGCGTGAACGGCCGGCCGTGCCTACCCGCCCATTCGCCTACCACGTCGTCGATCAGGCGCCCGTCATGCTCAGCGGTGAGGACCATGGCGTGCCCGGTGGCCCGACTGATGTCGAGGCGGTGCATCCAGGTGTCCCGGGTGAAGATCGTGTCGACCAGGTAGCCGAATCGCCATCTCTCACTGTCGAAGGGCGGATCCTGTTTCATGCGGATGGCCCAGCGCATGGGGGCCGGAGTTCGCCGCCTGGCCTTCACCGACTTGGGGGCAACCTCTGCCAACCGGCTGATGATGGTTTCCGGTGTCAGCGACGATCGCTCACGGACCTGGGTGGCGGTCATGGCGTCGATCATCTTTCCTTCCGTTCGTTTGCCGGCGGCCCGGAAGTCGTGGGCGAACTGTCGAAACGAGGCCTGCGACTCGGCCATGGCCAGCACATGGGCGGCCATGGTCCGCACGTCCCACAGCTGGCACACCGTGGGTCGCTGCCAATCCTCGGCGGACAAGCTGCGCAGCTGGGCCACCATCCGGGCGAACTCAACCTCCGCCAGAGCCATCGCCTCCCGGTGTCCGAGCCGAGGGGCGGCCGACGCGTCCACTACTGCGGTATCCATGCTGGACCACCTTCCGTCTAGTACTCGGTTTTCCGAACACTGTCAGGATTATCGCGCCATAACCGGCTAGGATCAAGAGGTGAGCTCGATTACCGCGGAAGACTCTGAACGTCGTGATCGGCGCCGCATCCGCCATGAGGCGACCAAGCGAGAAATTCTCGAGGCGGCCTGGCTGATGGTGCGGGCTGAAGGCCTCAACGGGCTGTCGCTGCGGGCGCTCGCCCGCGCCGTGAACATGGAACCGCAGTCGCTGTATACCTACTTTGCCTCCAAGCACGCCGTCTACGACCATCTGTTCGCTGACGGCAACCGACAGCTCCTGACCCGTTTCGAGCAGATCGAGACCGGCGACGACCCGAGGCAGGCGCTCTCGGCGATTGCCCACCTGTTTGTGTCCTTCGCCGCTGAAGACCAGGCCCGCTACGAGCTGCTCTTCCTCCGTACCATCCCCGACTTCGAGCCATCGCCGGAGTCGTACGCTCTTGCCGGTGAGGTCTTCTCCAAAGGCCGCGCCGCCGTGTCGTCCGCCGGGCTCGGCTCCGACGCCGATTTCGACCTGTGGACCGCGCTGGTGGCCGGACTCGCCAGCCAGCAATTGGCCAACGACCCCGGCGGCGACCGGTACCTGCTGCTGATCGAAGACGCGGTGGCGATGTTCGCCGAGCATCTCATGGCCAAGCAGACCCTTGGCCACGAGGGCTGAGCTCCCGGCTCCACGGGCAAACCGGCCATCGGGAGTTGCCGGTGGCACCTCGAGGTGTGAGGATTCCACCCAGGCAGATCGGCGGGCACGACGCCTCTAATGGTTCGAGAGTCGGGGCTCTCATTGGGGAGTAGAACATGACGCACATGACCCGTCATCTCACCGGATCGGCCAAGCCGGGCGAGCCCAACGATCGAGGTCCGGCGCCCGTCCCCCCTCGCCCGCCGGCATGGCGGATCTGGCTCCTGCCCGTCGGCCTGTTGCTCACGCTCCTCTTGTTTTCGATTCCGAGCATGACGAGCACGCCGACCAAGAACTTCAGCTATTCGAAGTTCTTTTCCCAGGTGGTGGCCGGGAACGTGAAGACGGCGTCGGTCAACCCCACCGGCGCCGTCACCGGCACCCTGAAGGGGGGCGACAACTACACCAGCCAGATCCCCACCGCCATCCCCGACAACCAGTTGAATTCCACCCTCAAGGCCCACAACGTGGACGTCACCGGGGTGGGACAGGGGTCGTCCCTCCTGGCCGACCTGCTCTCCTTCCTCCCGTTGCTGCTGTTCATCGCCTTCTT
>DASZNG010000052.1:0-8408 GCA_035551535.1 Acidimicrobiales bacterium
CTGGCCCCGGCCTTCGAGTTACCCGGATTCCGCCAGGCACTCGAGGGCCGCACCCCCTTGCAACGGGTATCCGCCCCCGATGAGATCGCTCGGCCCATCCGGTTCCTGCTCTCCGACGAGGCGTCGTTCATTACCGGGACCCACCTCACCGTCGACGGTGGCCTCACGTCGGTCACCGCCATCTGAGCGCCTGATTCCTACCTCGACCTGCGTCGAGAAGGGCGATCTTCGAGCCCGGCGACACAGGTGGTCCGCCTTCGGGTTGAATAGTTGACGTGTGGATCGCCGTAATCGCGGTAGTGCTGGTGGCCCTGGGCGCCGTGGTGGCCAAGCTCACCTGGCGACCCAATCCGGATGAAGCCCACTCGGTTCGGAGGTACCGGACGGCACTCGGGACCATGGAGCACATCTCCGATCGGGCGGTCCGGTCGACCGAGGGGTCGAGTGGACCCGTCGAGAGTTCGGAGAGTGCCGCCGGCTGGGAAGGGACACCTTCGGTCCATATCACCGGCCGGGAGACCACCCACCGCGCGCCCGAGCCGGTGCCGGTGCCGGAACGGGCCGTCGACGAGATTCGGGGCCCGGACGGCGAACTGGTCTTCGACGACGCCAGGCCCGCCGATCGGGCCCGCCGACCCGGGTTCAGGCCGATTGCCCCGGAGTTCCGCTCGGAGCGGGCCCGCAAACAGGCATTCCATGCCATGGAGCACCGGCAGTGGCATTGGAGGACCCCCGCCGTCGTGATCGTGGTTCTGGTCGTCTTCGGGGTACTGGCCTTCGTCGGCAGCCGCCGCTCCAACAACCACCCGACCAGCAGGACCAGCAACACCACCGTGGCCGGCCATCAGACCATCCCGGCCCATCAGGGGTCGCCGGCGGTTCCAACCACGACCAAGCCACCCCATCCGACCACCACCACCACGACCAAGCCGCCGACCCAACTCATCGCCACGTCCACATCGGCCGGCGCCGCCACCTACTCGGTGGGCGCGAGCACCTACAACATTGTCCTCACCGCCAGCGGCCTCTGTTGGGTGGATGCCGTTGACGCCTCGTCGGGCAACGCAATCTTCAGCGGGACCGTCCAACCCGGCGCCACCCAGGTCATCCACGCCACCGGAGCGACCAACGTCACCATGGGGGCGTCGTTCACGTCACTGACCGCCAACAACATCCCGGTGGTGCTGCCGACCCCGTTCCAGGTCCCGTTCACCGCCACCTTCCAGCCGCCGGCGACGGGGGCGACGACCACCACCACGACCACCCCAACCACGACGCCCTGAGGTCGGGGTCGAGTCGATGACGGGGTCACATGAGCAGCTTGAGCAGGCGAAACGTCGCTACGTAGCCGGCCGCCGGCTACTCGCCGGCTACGCGCCGGCCACTCGCCGGCTACTCGCCGCTGGCACCTGCGCCGACCGCCACCTCGGCCAGGCCCAGGGCATGGAGGATGAAGGCGTAGACGAACGCCTCGTCCCTCCAGGCGTCGTAACGGCCCGAGGGACCGGCATGGCCGGCTCCCATCTCGGTCTTCAGCAGGACCCGGTTCTCCGGATTGGCCGCCCGGAGTTTGGCCACCCACTTGGCCGGCTCCCAGAATCCGACCCGGGGATCGGACAGCCCGCCGGTGGCCAAGATGTCCGGGTACCGGACCGGCGACCCCTCGCCGTCCACCGACCTCACGTTGTCATAGGGGGAGTAGGACTTCATCACCGCGTAGACCTCGGGGTCCTCGACCGGGTTGCCCCACTCCTCCCACTCCAGCACCGTGAGGGGCAGGGAGTCATCCAGGATGGTGGTTAGGCAGTCCACGAACGGGACCTCGGCCACGACGGCCCGGAACAGGTCGGGAGCCAGGTTGGCCACCGCCCCCATCAGCAGGCCGCCGGCGCTGCCGCCCCGGGCCACCAGGCGGTCGGGCGACGTCCAGCCTTCTTCGATGAGGGTGCGGGCACAGGCCACGAAGTCGGAGAAGGTGTTGGGCTTGGCCAGGAATTTCCCGTCCTCGTACCAGAGGCGGCCCATCTCGCCACCGCCGCGAACATGGGCGATGGCGAACACGAAGCCGCGGTCGAGCAGGCTCAGGCGGAGCGACGAGAAGGAGGGATCCATCGACGCCTCGTAGGAGCCGTACCCGTAGAGCAGACACGGGGCGCCGCCGTCGGAACCACCCCGACCGTGGCTGGCTCCGGGATTGCCGCCGGAACCGGGGGCGGTCACCAGGTCGGTCCGGTAGACCAGCGAGATCGGCACCCGGGTGCCGTCGGGGGCCTCGGCCCAGCGGCGCTCGGTGGTGTACAGCTGGGGGTCGAAGTCACCGAGCACCGGTTGGCGCTTGCGCAGCTCGAGCCGGCCGGACTCGAGATCGAGATCGAACACCGACCGGGGGGTGACCATCGAGGTGTACTCGTAGCGGAGGGTGGTGGAGTCGTACTCGGGGTTCGCCCCGCCCCAGATGGTCGAGGGCGACTCCGGCTGGTCCACCGGGGTGGAAGCGCCGGTCGACGCCTCGATCACCCGCATCCGGGTCTCGCCGTCCTCCCGCTCGTAGACCACCAGGTGGTCGGCGAACGGATCGACAGCATCGAGGCGGACCCCTGACCGGGCCGGGATGATCTCGGTCCAGGACCCGCGGCCGGGAGAGTCGTCGGGGGCCTCCATCAACCGGAAGTCCTCGGCGTCGTCGTTGGTAACGATGAGGAATCGGCTCCGACGTCCGGCGCCGGGGTCGCCCCGATCGTGGTCGACGCTGTACTCAATCCCCTGCCGGCGGGGCTCGAGCACCGAGAACTCGCCCTCCGGGTCGTCGGCCGACAGCACCCGGAACTCCGAGGTCACCTTCGAATCGAGGCCGCAGAGGATGTACCGGTCGTCCTTGGTCCGCCCGACCCCCAGATAGAACCGCTCGTCGGCCTCCTCGTAGGCCAGGGCGTCGGCGGACGGGTCGGTCCCCACCCGGTGCCGCCACAACCGGTAGGGCCGCATGGCCTCGTCCACCCGGACGAAGAACACGGTGGCGTTGTCGTTGGCCCAGGCTGCCCCGTAGGAGGTGTCCGCCAACGTCTCTGGCGACTCGTCGCCGTTGTCCAGGTTGCGGAAGTGCATGGTGTAGCGCTCGCCGCCGGTGGTGTCGGTCGAGTAGGCCAGCCAACGATGGTCGGGGCTGACCGACAGGTTCCCGACGGCGAAGTAGTCATGTCCTTCGGCCAGCAGGTTCTCATCCAGGATGACCTCCTCGGCCGCCCCTGCCTCCTCCCCGGTGCCTGCGGGCTTGCGGCAGTGGATGCCGTAACTGCTTCCTTCGACCGTGCGGCTGTAGTACAGCCACCGGCCTTTGCGGGCCGGGACCGACAGGTCGGTCTCCTCGATGCGGGCCACGATCTCTTCGAACAGCCGGTCGCGCAACCCGGCGGTGGCCGCCGTCGCCGCCTCGGTGTAGGCATTCTCGGCGTTCAGGTGGGCGATGACCGCCGGGTCCTCCTTGTCGTTCAGCCAGTACCAGTCGTCGATGCGGACGTCCCCATGGGCCTTGAGCTCCACCGGTCGGCGCTCGGGAACCGGCGGAGCTGGGCGGGAATTGTCGGCCATCGGCATATGGTGGCACGACTGGGTGGTGCCCGGCCCAACCGGGGATGGGCGCCGGCCTGGGAGTCTGGCTACGGGGTTTCGGCGGGTGGTCAGGGTTGTTACTATCTGTATAGGAGAAATTGGCCGTCCGACCGGATGGCCTCCTCAGGAGCGATATGGCCACCACCGAACTCGACCTCGGAAAATACAAGCTTGGATGGTCCGACGCGGAGGACTACATCTTCAAGCCGAAGAAGGGTCTCAACGTAGACATCGTCCGGGAGATGTCGATGATGAAGAAGGAGCCGGAGTGGATGCTCAACTTCCGGCTCCGCGCCCTCCAGCGCTTCGAGAAGCGCCCGATGGCCGAGTGGTTCGCCGTCAACATGCCGGACCTCGACTTCGACGACATCTACTACTACATCAAGCCGACCTCCGAGCAGGTGAACGACTGGAGCGACCTCCCCGACGCCATCAAGGACACCTACGAGAAGCTGGGCATCCCCGCCGCCGAGCGGAAGTACCTGGCCGGAGTCACCGCCCAGTACGAGTCCGAGGTCGTCTTCCACCGCAACCGCGAGGATCTCGAGGCCCTGGGCGTGCTGTTCTGCGACATGGACACCGCCGTCCGGGAGTACCCCGATCTGGTCCGCAAGTACTTCGGGACCATCATCCCGCCGAACGACAACAAGTTCGCCGCCCTCAACTCGGCGGTGTGGTCGGGGGGGTCGTTCATCTACGTCCCGCCGGGGGTGGTGGTCGACCAGCCGCTGCAGGCCTACTTCCGTATCAACGCCGAGAACATGGGCCAGTTCGAGCGCACCCTGATCATCGCCGACAAGGGCTCGCAGGTTCACTACGTCGAGGGCTGCTCGGCGCCGGTCTACACCACCGACTCGCTGCACTCGGCGGTGGTCGAGCTGGTGGCGCTCGAGGGCGCCCGCATCACCTACACCACCATCCAGAACTGGTCCAACAACGTCTACAACCTGGTGACCAAGCGGGCCCGCGCCGATGCCGAGGCCCACGTGGAATGGATCGACGGCAACATCGGGTCCCGGTTGACCATGAAGTACCCGTCGGTGTACCTGATGGGCCCCAAGGCCTCGGGCGAGGTGCTGTCGGTGGCCTACGCCGGCGCCGGCCAGCACCAGGACGCCGGGGCCAAGATGATCCATGCGGCTCCGGAGACGACCTCGACCATCATCTCCAAGTCCATCTCCAAGGATGCCGGGGTCACCACCTACCGGGGCCTGGTCCACGTCGACGAAGGGGCCAAGCAGGCCAAGAGCTTCGTCCGCTGCGACGCCCTGCTCCTCGACGACACCTCGACCTCCGAAACCAAGCCGTACATGGAGGTCGCCGAGCGGGACGCGCGGATCGGCCACGAGGCCACCGTGTCGAAGGTTGGCGACGACCAACTCTTCTACCTGATGAGCCGTGGGCTCTCCGAGACCCAGGCCATGGGCATGATCGTGAACGGTTTTATCGAGCCGATCACCCGGACCCTGCCCATGGAGTACGCGGTGGAGTGGAGCCGGCTGATCGAGCTTCAGATGGAAGGCTCGGTCGGCTGAGCCACCTCTGGTGACGTCCTCGGCTTGGTCCCAGCGGGCACAATAGAGCCATGCCCATGCGGGAAGAGTGCAAGAACTTTCAGAGTCGGACCTACGACTCGGGCGAAGTCGCCCGGTTCTGCGTTCTCGACCTGGCGCCGGATGCGCCGTGGAAGTGCCCGGACAACTGCCCGTCCTACGCCCGCCGGTACGCCGATGTGGGGTGGGCCCGCGGGTCGCTGGTGGAGCCGCCCCTCGAATCGATGCCCGACGTTCCCGATGGCGACGCCGCCGCCCTGCTCGACAACGCCGAGGACATCATCAACGCGGTGGGTCCCCAGGTGCTGTCCGATGTCGAGGCCGAAGAGGCCAGGGCCGAGCGCAAGCGCTCCCGGTGGTGGAAGAGCCGGCGCCGCTGAGTCGGCATCGTCGCCGATCTGATCGACCCACTGGCGTCCCTCGAATCGGCGGCCGGTGCCGCCGGGATTCAGCGGCCGGTGCCGCCGGGATTCAGCGGCCGGTGAACACCCCCGGGCGTTTCTCCATGAAGGCGGTCATGGCCTCCACCAGGTCGTCGGAAGCCAGGAACCCTGCGTTCCAGGCGGCGACGAACTCGAGCCCGTCGGCCACCGACTTTCCCTCCCCGGCGGCCAGCACCGCTTTGGTCCCCTGGACGGCAAGGGGTGAGTTGGCGGCGATCTCCGCGGCCAGGGCGCGGGCGTCGGCCAGCACCCCGTCTGGGTCGGACGACACCTGGTTCACCAGGCCGATCTCCTTCGCCCGCTCGGCGGTGATGTCCTTGCCGGTGTAGGCCAACTCGGCCACATGTCCCTTGCCGATGATGTGGGGGAGCCGCTGGAGGCTGCCGAGATCGGCCACGATGGCCACCTTGGCTTCCCGCACCGACAACCGCGCCTCAGCCGACGCCAACCGGATGTCGCAGGCGGCGGCCAGGTCGACCCCGCCTCCGATGCAGTAGCCGTGGATGGCGGCGATCACCGGGAACGGGCAATCGGCCACCGAGGTCACCGACGCCTGGAGCTCGAGAACCGATGCCCGGGTCGAGCGGGCCCTCGCCGCCGCCGACTGAGGCTTGCCGTCCTTCCCGGTTGCCCCTCCGGTCAGCCCGGCCATGGCGACCAGATCGAGACCGACGCTGAAATGGGGTCCTTTGGCGGCGATCACCACCACCCGGACGTCCGGGCGCGCACCGATGGCGGCCATGGCCCGCGGCAGGTCGGTCCAAAAGGCCGGGCCGAGGGCGTTTCGCTTCTCGGGACGGTCGAGCCACAGGGTGGCCACGTGGTCGTCCACCTCGATCGTGAGTACCTCGGAAACGAAGGAATCGATGGCGGGGTTGGCGGTGGTGGTCATGGTCGAAAGCGTAGGCCGTGCCCGTCTGAGAAGGCGAAAGAGACGGGTACAATGGGCGTTGAGGCTCGTTACCCGAGCCTCGTTGCGCGAGAGGCTTTGTACCCTGTCCACCTTTTCACCGGAGACCGCCAGCGCCCTCGAAGGGCCCCCGTGGCTGCGCCGTCGCCGCACGGCGGCGGCGGAAGCGTTCGCGTCGGCTCCACTCCCCACCGAGAAGGACGAGGTCTGGCGCTATAGCCGGATCGACGACATCGATCTCGCCCGGTTCCAGTCCCCCGAAGCCTTTGTGGACACCTCGACCGACACTCCGGTGCCGATGTCGATGGACAGGATTCTCGCCCTGGTTGACGGCCTCGGGCCCCGCAGCGGGCTGATCGTCACCGTGAACGGGGTGCTGGCCTCGGTGTCCCAACCAGACGACGACCGGCTGACCGTCGGGCGGATCACCGCCCACCCGGAGGCCGAAGCCTTGCTGGGGTCAATCGCCACCGATCCGGCCGACTTCGTGCTGCTCAGCGATGCCTTTGCCCCCGACCCGGTGGCGGTCGACATCGCCCCCGGGGCAACCATCGAGGATCCGGTGGTGGTCGTCCACGTGGTCAGTGGCTCGGGTGGCGACGCGGTGTTTCCCCGATCGATGATCCGGGGAAGCGCCTCCTCGGTGGCCTCAGTGATCGAGATCGCGGTCGATGCCGACACCGGCGGCGGGCTGCTGGCCGAGCTGGCGCCGACCGGCACCCCGTCGGGGGCCAGTCGGTCGGAGCATCTGGTCGTCCCGGTGACCGAGCTCCAAGTGGCCGACGGCGCCAAGTTGAGCTTCGTCAGCATCCAGGCGTTGGGTCCGGCCACCTGGCAGCTGGCCCATCAGGCCAGCACCATCGGAGCCGACGCCAGCCTCCACAGCTTTGCCGTGGCCCTCGGCGGTGCCTACGCCCGACTTCGCACCGACTCGGCGCTGATCGGTGCTTCCGGCTCCAGCAAGCTCCGGGCGGCGTATATCGGCCGCGATGATCAGATGCTCGACTTCCGTACGCTCCAGGATCACCGGGCGCCGAAGACCACCAGCGACCTGCTGTTCATGGGGGCGGTCGCCGACCACTCCCATTCGGTCTACAGCGGGTTGATCCGGATGCGGAGGGGCGCGGTGCGCTCCGATGCCATGCAGACCAATCACAACCTCGTCCTCGACGAGGGGGCGCATGCCGACTCGGTGCCGAATCTCGATATCGAGGAGAACGACGTCCGTTGCAGCCACGCGTCGACGGTGGGCCCCGTCTCCGAGGACCAGCTCTACTATCTCGAGTCCCGGGGGGTGGAGCCGGAGGTGGCCGAGCGGCTGATTGTCGCCGGGTTCTTCGATGACATCGCCAACCAGGTGCCCATCGCCGGCACCCGAGCCACCATCGGCCGGGCCCTGGCCGATCGCACCGGGGTGCACGGTGCCTGAGACGGCGCGCCTCTGCGGGCGCAACGACCTCGAGCCGGGGCAGGCCAAGCGGTTCGATGTGGCCGGGCTGCGGGTCGCCCTGGTTCGGATCGGCGACGACTTCTATGCCGTCGGCGACCGTTGCAGCCACGAGGAGTTCTCCCTGGCGGACGGCGAGGTGTGGCCGGAGGAGCGGGAGATCGAGTGCGCCAAGCACGGCTCGACCTTCGACCTCCGGACCGGAGAGCCTTGCTCCCTCCCGGCCACCAAGCCGGTGCCCGTCTACGAATTGGTGGTCGACGATTCCGATGTTTCGGTGGTGGTGCCATGAGTACCGGTGAGCTCAAGATCGAAGACCTGCACGCCGGGATCCCCGGTCGGGAGATCCTCCGGGGCGTGACCCTCACCGTGCGCAGTGGTGAGGTGCATGCGGTGATGGGCCCGAACGGATCCGGAAAGAGCACCCTGGCCCACGTGTTGATGGG
>DASZNG010000053.1:0-12354 GCA_035551535.1 Acidimicrobiales bacterium
TCGAAGGTCGAGGGAGCGCCCAGGGGAATGGAGATCGGCCCCGTCTCGCTGTCGGCGGCACGACGGGCCAGTCGGACGGCGGTGCGCCCGATCTCCCGCACCGCCCGCCAGGCGCGGATGGGACTGGTGATGAGGTTGGGGAGCGCATCGGCCACCAACTGGGCGCTCGACGGCAGCGCCGGCGGCAGCCAGGGCGGGCAGAACTCGGTGATGGCGCGGCCTTCGGCGGACAGGTCGAGCAACTGCGCCATGAGCTGCGCCCCGGCCATTCCGTCAATGACCGAGTGATGGATCTTGGCGACCAACCCCACCCGGTCGTCGCGGAGGCCTTCGATGACGTGCATCTCCCAGGGAGGTTGGTCCTTCATGAGCGGCCGACTCATGACATCAGCCACCATCTGGGTCAGCTCCACCTCACCACCGGGGTCCGGCACCGCCGCACGGTGCAGGTGGTGGTCGAGGTCGAATTCCGGGTCGTCAACCCATCGCGGGTGATCGAGCCCGAACGGTACGGTCATGAGGCGCCGGCGGAACGGGGGCAGGGTGGGCACCCGTTCGGCCAGCAACGCCTTGACGGCGTCGAAGGAATATCCTCCCGGCGCGGTCGCCGGGTCGAAGATACAGGCGTACGCCACCTCCATCGGAGTCTCCGGGGTTTCGGAGTAGATGAACATCGGGTCGATGCCGTTCATGCGCTGCATGGCTTCACCCTCTACTTTCTGGCCAGGAGCCGAGGGACTCCTGTGGCACACGCCGATCTCGTAGACCCTGCTTGTAGAAGGCCGGACGCTTCCCGTCGGGCCGCACCTGCACGCTCAACCAAAAAGCGCTCCCTCTCGATGGTAGGTCCATGCCTCGCACCGGTTCCACCGGGAGGGGGAACGTTCTTCCAGGGTTCACCCGCCGGTAACCTGGCCTGCTGATACCCAGGCGACGGCAGCCCTCGAGGAGCACCGGCAGGCATCGGTCAGCCTCGGCCGCCGGTGTTGCCTTCGCCCGGCCGGCAGACCGACGGCTACGTCGTCGCCATCCCCACGATCGGGCGGTTGAGGGTCAGGGCACCGGTGGAGCCGAAGAAGCGGGCGTCCCCGAAGGTGAACACCCCGCCGTCGGAGGCCACCAGCCAGTACCCGGCCCCGTCCGGGGTGGCGGTGATGCCCACGATCGGACGGTTGAGGGCCAGGGACCCGGTCGAGCCGTGGAAGCCGGCATCCCCGTAGGCGAAGATCCCGCCGTCCGAGGCCACCAGCCAGTACCCGCCGCCGCCCGGGGTGGCGGCCATGCCCACGATCGGCCGGTTCAACGGCAACCCTCCGGCCGACCCATGGAAGCCGGCGTTGCCGAACGAGAAGATCCCACCGTCGGAGGCCACCAGCCAGTACCCGCCGCCACCGGGCACGGCCGCCATGCCCACGATCGGGCGGTTGAGAGCCAGGGACCCGGTCGAGCCGTGGAAGCCGGCATCCCCGAACGAGAAGATGCCGCCGTCGGAGGCCACCAGCCAGTACCCGCCGCCGTCCGGGGTGGCGGCCATGCCCACGATCGGCCGGTTCAGGGTCAGGGCGCCGGTCGAGCCGTAGAAACCGGCGTGACCGAAGGAGAAGATGCCGCCGTCGGAGGCGGCCAGCCAGTAACCCGGGAGCCCCTTGGTGCAGGCCGACCCCGGGGCCAGATCGGACGCCAGGACGGGCGCCATCGGCGATCCCCAGCCACTGGCCACGTCGTAACCCGGGGTGGCCGGGTAATGGACGCTCACGAGCGGGAACAGGTCGTTGTTGCCGGTGGTGACGTCGTTGAACCCGGACGGTCCGCACGAGTACAGGGCGGGGTTGACGAAACCGACGGTGGCCGGCTGGCCCTGATCGATCACGGCCAGCAGCGCCCCCCACAGAGGCGACGCCACGCTGGTGCCGCCGGCAACCCCCCAGCCTCCGCCCCAGTAGTTGATGAACCCGTGGGCCGGATCCGACAACGCCGAGACATCGGGCACCTCCCGGCAGCTGGCCCGCCCGACCGCCGCGCAGGCGGCGGTGGCGATGGGGGCGTCCACCCCGGCACCCGACTGCCACGAGGGCTGGCCGAAGAGGGAGGAGACGCCTCCCCCACCGGCGCCGGTACCCGGACCCGAGTTCCAGACCGTCTCGGTCGGCGGTGAACCGGCCGACTGGATGGAGGTGCCGCCGGCGCCGGTCACGTAGGGCTGGTCGGCGGGATCATCCACCTGCAAGGTCGTGTCCGAGCCGAGGATGACCGACGGGTTGTAGCAGTCGGAAGACCCGGCGTCCCCGGAGGCGGCCACGATGGTCTGGCCCTGGGCGGCGGCCTGGGCGAACAGCGACGACTCCGCCGCCCGCATCGCCGGGTCCATCTGCGGCTCGCAGATGCCCCAGCTGGTGCTGATGACCTGGGTGGAGTCGTCCCCCACCATCCGGGCATAGATGTCGATGGGGCCGTTCCCCACCTGCCGGCCGGAGTAGACCACGATCGAGACCCCGGGCGCCATGCTCGCCATCTCCTCGATGTCCAGGGCGGCTTCGCCACCCTGCGGACCCGAGGCGCCCCCGTCGATGTTGATGTTCTGGACGGGGACGTTCATCCCGAAGCAGCTTTGGTAGGTGGCGATGTCACTCGGGGTGAACGGCTCGAGCTCGTAGATGCCGACCTTCACCCCGGCGCCGGCTCGTCCCTGGCCGTAGAGGGTGGAAAAGCCGTAGGCGTTGGCCAACTGGTCGGCGGTGTACCCCACCGGGTGCAGGGAGCTGGCCGCGGCACACGGAGTCGGCACCGCATGGGCGGTCACCCCGCCGTTCACCTTGGGTGCCACCGACGGGGCGGACTTCGGGGCGGTGGCGCCGGTGGTGGCGCCGGCCTTGATCTGGGCGTGGGGCTGGACCACGGTGCTGAGCCCGACCACGCCCTGGACGGCGGCGGCCAGGGCGGCGGGCACGACCGGGGTGGCGGTGTTGTTCCGGGCGACCCGGCCGGACGGGAGCCGGGCGGCGATCAACGAGGTGCCGAAGGCCTGCTCCACCTGGCCGGCCGTCCCCGACACCGGGAGCAGCAGTCCACCGGGGTCAGTGGCACCGACCTGGAGGCCGGCGGAGGACAGCCAGGCCCGCACCGCGGCAACGGTCGAAGCCGTCGGCCCGAACGCGGGGCCGAACTGGCCGGCGCTCAGGTAGTGCCGGTAGTCCGGAGAGCCCGGCGTCGACACGTCGGTGATGAAGGCGTCCAGGGCCGCCGGGTCCCGGGGCTCGAGTGAGACGTCCACCGACACCGGGGTGTTCGGGTCGGTCGAGCCGATCACTTTCGAACCGGCGGGCAGGAGGGGGACCGATCCGGCCAACCTGACCACCGCGGCAGCCAGGTCGGAACCCGACCCCGACCCCGTGGCCGAACCGGCCGGGTCGGCAACGCCGAGGACGGCGATCGCCGCCATCGAGACCAGACCCAACGCCGACGCTCTCCGAACCCCCCGGGATCTCATGGGCGTCAGTCTGGCCTATTTCCGGTCCGGGGATCATCGGCGGGACCCGGATCCGGGGGGTCGGGGGCGCCGGCGGGGGCGGAGGCGTCGTCGTCGGGATCCTCGGGGGTCGACCCCGGACCGCCCTGCCGCCAGGTGCGGAGCCGGTCGGCCACCACCGCCTCGTGGCCGCGGTCGCTCGGCTCGTAGTAGCGGGCCTCGCCCAGCACGTCGGGAAGGTAGCGCTGTGGGGTCCAGGCTCCGGGCTGGTCGTGGGGATAGACGTACCCTTCCCCGTGGCCGATGGCGGCCGCGCTCCGGTAGCTGGCGTCGCGCAGGTGGGTCGGGACCTCGCCCCGGGGACCCTCGCGCACATCCCGCTGGGCCCGCCCGAGGGCCACGGTGACCCGGTTCGACTTCGGGGCGGTGGCCAGGTGGACCACCGCCTGGGCCAGGTTGAGCTGGGCCTCGGGGAGGCCGACGAACTCGACCGCCCGGGCGGCGGCGTCGGCCACCACCAGCGCCAGCGGGTCGGCCTCGCCGATGTCCTCGCTGGCCAGGATGACCAGCCGACGGGCGATGAACCGGGCGTCCTCTCCCGACTCCAGCATCCGGGCCAGCCAGTAGAGCCCGGCGTCGGGGTCCGAGCCGCGCACCGACTTGATGAAGGCGCTGATCTGGTCGTAGTGGGCATCCTCGCCATAGTGCTGCAGGCGCGAATGCCGGGCCCGCTCCACGTCCTCGATGGTCACCGGCCGGGAGCCGGCCAGGGCCAGGGCCACCTCCAGGGTGGTGAGCACGGCGCGGGCGTCGCCGTCGGCCAGCCCGACCAGCGCGGCCACCGCCTCGGGCTCGACTGAACCCCCTTCGGCATCGGCCCCCCGGGCCACCACCACCGCCAGTTCCTCCTCGGACAGCGGCTCGAGTCGCCACAGGGTGGAGCGGGAGAGCAGCGGGGCGTTGACCTGGAAGAACGGGTTCTCGGTGGTGGCCCCGATCAACACCAGGAGACCCTCTTCCACCGAAGGGAGGAGGGCATCCTGCTGAGCGCGGTTGAACCGGTGCACCTCGTCGAGGAAGAGAATGGTGCCCCGGCCCTGCTCCCCGAGCGACCGCCGGGCGCCGTCGACCACCTCCCGGACGTCCTTGACCCCGGCGCTCACCGCCGAGAGGGGGACGAAGTGCTTGGCCGTCACCGCCGCCACCACCGAGGCCAGGGTGGTCTTGCCGGTGCCGGGAGGGCCCCAGAGGATGGCCGAGGTCAGCCGGTCGGACTCGATGAGCGCCCGCAGCGGGGCGCCCGGCCCGATCAGGTGCTGCTGGCCGATGATCTGGTCGAGGGTCTTGGGCCGCAGCCGGGCGGCCAACGGGGCCCGGGCGGCCAGGCGCTGGTCGGCGGCGTCGGAGAACAGGTCGTCGGCGGCCATGGCGGGGTCAGTCCTTGGCCGGGGCCAGCCGCAGACCGACGTCGGCCAGCAGACCCGGGGCCAGGGGCTTGGGGGCCCCGGTCATCGGGTCGGATCCCGACTGGGTCTTGGGGAAGGCGATCACCTCGCGGATGCTCTCCTCGCCGGCGAAGATGGCGGCCAGCCGGTCGATGCCCACCGCGAAGCCGGCGTGGGGCGGCGCCCCGTAGCGGAAGGCGCCGAGCAGGAACCCGAACCGCGACTCCGCCTCCTCCGGGCTGATGCCGAGCACCGCGAACACCCGGCTCTGGATGTCGCCCCGGTGGATCCGGACGCTGCCCGAGCCCAGCTCCCATCCGTTCAGCACCAGGTCATAGGCCTGCGACCGCACCGAGGCCGGGTCCGACTCCAACCGGTCCAGGTCCTCGGGGTGCGGCATGGTGAACGGGTGGTGGGCGGCGATCGGGTGGCCGTCGGCATCCACCCCGTCGAACATCGGGAAGTCGACCACCCACAGGTAGCGGGACGGTCCTTCGCTCACCGGGCGCCCGCCGATCTCGACCCGGAGCTGGCCCAGCACCGTGCAGGCCAACCGGTGGTCGTCGGCCACCACCAGGACCAGATCGCCGGCGGCGGCACCGGTGGCGGACAGCAACCCGGCCCGCTCGGCCTCCGACAGGAACCGGTCGAGCGGCGAGTCGAGGCCGAGCGACGAGCCCGCACCCGCGTCGGTCCCGCCGGCGGTCACCCGGAACCAGGCCAGCCCCTTGGCCCCCAGGGCCTTGGCCCGGTCGGTGAGCTTGTCGAGTCGCGACCGGCCGTAGTCGGCCCCGCCCCCGACCACCACCGCCTTGACGGTGGGGGCAGCGAACGCCTTCACCTCGGTGGCGGCGAACACCGGCGAGAGGTCGATCAGCTCCATCCCGAAGCGGAGGTCGGGCTTGTCGGTGCCGTAGCGGTCGATGGCCTCGGCCCAGGTCATCTGGGGCACCGGTCCGGGTCGCTCGCCGGTGGCCGCCTCCGCCGCCCGCAACACCGCTTCGGACACGAAGGCCAGCACGTCGTCCTGGGACACGAACGACGCCTCCAGGTCGAGCTGGGTGAATTCGAACTGGCGGTCGGAGCGGAGATCCTCGTCCCGCATGCACCGGGCGATCTGGTAGTACCGATCGAAGCCGGCCACCATCAGCAGCTGCTTGGCCAGCTGCGGGCTCTGGGGCAGCACGTAGAACGAGCCCGGGTGGAGCCGGCTCGGGACCACGAACTCCCGGGCCCCTTCCGGAGTCGGTGCCCACAGCAGCGGCGTCTCGATCTCCGCGAACCCCTGGTCGTCCATGGCCGACCGGAGGGCGGCGTTGATCTTGGCCCGCAGCCGCAACCCGGCCTGCATCTTCGGCCGCCGGAGATCCACGAACCGGTACTTCAACCGGGTGATCTCGTCCACCTCCACCCGGTCGTCGACCACGAACGGCGGCGGCTCGGCAGCGGCCAGCACCTCGACCGTGCAATCACCGATCTCGACCTCGCCGGTCGGGAGCTCGGGGTTGACGGTGCCTTCCGGGCGGTGGCGGACCACGCCCTCGACCGCGACCACGTACTCGCTGCGGACGTCGACGGTGCCGGGGATCACGCACTGGACGATGCCGGTGTGGTCGCGGACGTCCACGAAGGCCAGGTGCTCGCCGTGCTCCCGGCGCTTGGCCACCCATCCACAGACCCGGACGGTGGCCCCGACATCGGCCAGCCCCACCCGCCCGCAGAAGTGGGTGCGCATCGACGTGGCGTCGAGCGGTCCGGGAGTGGCAGTCATGTCGATTCCTTTCGGGGCCGGCGGGTCGAGGCCGGCGCCGCCGCCGTCGCCGGCGGGTCGGCGACGGGCGGGTCGGCGGCGGGCGTGGGGTTGGCGAGGGGTTGGTTCACCGGGTGGCCCGAACCGCGGCCACCACGTCGGCCACCGGGACGGTTCGTTGCTCGCCCGGCGTCCGCAGCGGCCGAACCGACACTGTACCGGCGGCCAGCTCGTCGGGCCCGACGATGAGCGCCACCCGGGCGCCCGAACGGTCGGCCGACTTCAGCTGGGACTTCATCGAACGCCCGTCGAAGGCCCGGTCGGCCCGTAGCCCGGCCTGCCGGAGGGCGGCCGTCACGTCCCGGGCCACCTCGCCGCCGGCCACGTCGACCACGTAGGCATCCAGGACCGGCGGGTCGACCGGGAACACCCCTTCGGCGTCGCAGGCCAACAGCAGCCGCTCGATCCCGATCCCGAAGCCGATCCCCGGGGTGTCGGGGCCGCCGAGCATCTCCACCAGGCCGTCGTAGCGGCCGCCCCCGCCGATGCCGTTCTGGGCCGACTCCAGCGCGCCGGAGGCGAACTCGAAGGTGGTGCGGGTGTAGTAGTCGAACCCCCGGACCAGGCGGTGGTCGAGCTCGTAGGGGACGCCGAGGGCGCCGAGGCCGGCCCGGACCCGCTCGAAGTGGGCGGCGCAGTCGTCGCAGAGATGGTCGATCAGGCGGGGGGCGTCGGCGGTGGCCTCCCGGCACCCGGGCCGCTTGCAGTCGAGGACCCGGAGCGGGTTGGCCTCCAGGCGCTCGGTGTGCTCGGGGCAGAGCTTCTCCCGGCGGTCGGCCAGGTACGCCCCGAGCAGCTCGAGATAGGCCGGCCGGCAAACCCGGTCGCCCATCGAGTTGAGCTTGAGGGTGAGGTCGGCCAGGCCGACCGAGCGGAACACCCCGTCGGCCAGGGCCACCACCTCGACATCGAGGTCGGCGTCGGGCGAGCCGATGGCTTCCACCCCCAGCTGGTGGTGCTGGCGGTAGCGGCCGGCCTGGGGGCGCTCGTACCGGAACGCCGGGGTCACGTACCAGGCCTTCCACGGGGTCGGCGGCCGGTGCTGGACGAAGGCCCGCACCATCGGGGCGGTGCCCTCCGGGCGGAGGGCGAGCCGGCGTCCGCCGCGGTCCTCGAACTCGTACATCTCCTTGCCGACCACGTCGCTGGCCTCGCCGATCCCCCGGCGGAAGACCTTGACGTCCTCGAAGATCGGGGTGTGGGCCAACCCGTACCCGGCCCGCTCCACCTGGCCGGCGAAGGCCGCCACCAGGGTCTCCCACCGGGTGGATGCCGGCCACAGCACGTCGTGGGTTCCACTCGGGGCGCGCGCCGCGGTGCCATCGCCGGCCATCGGGGTCTCAGTCCTTCTTTCCGGGAAGGATGCGGTAGGCGTCGTAGACGGCGTCGAGGTGCCGGATGAGGTTGAGCACCGACTCCAGATGGGCGGGATCACCGAGTTCCACGTCGAAGCGCATCCGGCTGATGCGGTCGGAATCGGTCTGGGTGTTGGCCCCCACGATGTTCAGGTGGTGCTCGGAGACCACGCTGGTCACGTCGCTCAGCAGGCTGGAGCGGTCGATGGCCACCACCTCGATGGTGGCGACGAACACTCCCGAGGACCGGTGATCCCACTCGACTTCGATGAGGCGCTCGCGGGAGCGGGAGGCCAGCGAGGCGGCGTTGGCGCAGTCGGCCCGGTGCACCGACACCCCCCGGCCCCGGGTGACGAAGCCGATGATCTCGTCGCCGGGGACCGGCGTGCAGCACCGGGACAGCCGGACCATCAGGTCGTCGAGCCCCTCGACGTAGACCCCGACCGACGATCCCCGACCGGGCCGGGGGGCCATCGGCTGGCGGCGGGCGGTGACCGGGAGCTGCTCCTCGTAGACGCCGCCCCGCAGCTCGCGCTGCAGCCGCTGGGCCACCGCCCGGGCCGATATCCGGTTGTCGCCGATGGCGGCGTGGAGGGCGTCGAGGTCGGCGTAGTTGAGGGTGGTGGCCAGATCGGACAGCGCGTTGTCGGACGCCAGCTTCTGGACCGGGAGCCCGTCCCGGCGGAGCTCCTTGATCAGCTCCTCCCGCCCCACCTCCTTGGCGTCCTCCCGTCGCTCCCGGGAGAACCACTGCCGGATCTTCGAGCGGGACCTCGACGAGGCGACGAAGTTCAACCAGTCCCGCGACGGCCCGGCCGTCGGCGCCTTGGAGGTGAAGATCTCCACGGTGTCGGCCGAGGACAGCCGGGTGTCCAGCGGGACCAGCCGCCCGTTGACCTTGGCCCCGATGCACCGGTGGCCGACCTCGGTGTGGATGGAGTAGGCGAAGTCCACCGGGGTGGCGTTGGCGGTGAGGGCGATGACCTTGCCCTTGGGGGTGAAGATGTAGACCTCGTCCTCTTCGAGATCGAGCTTCAGCGCCTCGAGGAACTCGATCGGATCGGTGGTCTCGTTCTGGAAGTCGACGATGCGCTGCATCCACTCGACTTCCGAGGTGGTCGACGAGGTCTCCTTGGCCAGGGCCAACCGCTCGGCCCGCCGGTCCCGCTCGGCGATCTCCGACCGTTGGGCGGCGGTGATCCCCCCCGGACCGCTGGCGCCGCCCTTGTTGGGCTTCGGGCTCCGGAATCCCAGCACCCGGCGGCCGTCCTCCGCCCCCCGGCCCCGCCCGCCCTTGTTGGGCTTGGTGGCCTTGCCCGACTTGCCGCCGCCGGCCCGCTCACCGGATCCGTCCCCCTGGGTGGCGCTCTCCTTGTAGCCCCAGTGGGCGGCGATGCCGTACTCGGCCCGCCGGTGCATCTCGTGGGTGCGGACCTGGACCTCGATGGGCTTGCCGTCGAGCCCGATCACCGTGGTGTGGAGCGACTGGTAGAGGTTGAATTTGGGCGAGTTGATGTAGTCCTTGAACCGACCCTGCACCGGGGGCCAGATGGCGTGGATCGAGCCCAGCGCCGCCCAGCAGTCCTTCTCGGCCTCGACGATGACCCGGATGCCGACCAGGTCGAGGAGGTCGTCGAACTCCTTGCCCCGCACCACCATCTTCTCGTAGATGCTCCAGAGGTGCTTCGGGCGCCCGGTAACCTCGGCGGTGACCCCGGAAGCGGCGATGCGCTCACGCACGGCCACCAGCACCCGGGCCAGGTACTCGTTGCGCAATGGGGCCCGGCTGGCCACCATCTGCTCGATCTCCGCGTAGCGCTTGGGATGGAGGGTGGCGAAGGCCAGGTCCTCCAGCTGCCACTTCATCTCCTGGATCCCGAGCCGGTGGGCCAGGGGCGCGTAGATGTCCATGGTCTCCTGGGCGGTCCGGCGCTGCTTCCACTCGGGCATCACCGACAACGTGCGCATGTTGTGCAGCCGGTCGGCCAGCTTGATGATCAACACCCGCCAGTCGTTGGCCATGGCCACCAACATCTTGCGCACGGTGGCCGCCTGTTGGGCCTCCTTGGAGTCGAACTGGAGCCGGTCGAGCTTGGTGACACCGTCGACGATGCCGGCCACCGCGCTGCCGAAGTCCCGTTCGATGACCTCGGCGGTGACCCCGGTGTCCTCCACCGCGTCGTGGAGCAGTGCCGAGGCCACCGTCTGGGCATCGAGGCCGAGTTCGGCGACGATGCCGGCCACCGCGATGGGATGGGTGATGTAGGGCTCGCCCGACCGCCGGAACTGGCCGGCATGGGCGGTGGTGGCGGTCTCCGCCGCCCGGACGATCATCGACGTCTCCGCCCCCGGATGGCGACGGAGGAAGGCTTCGACGACCGGCACCACCAGGATGGCCTCGGCTTCGGGCAGGCTCGATCCGTCCAGGAACTTTATTTCCTTGGTATCGATCCCCTCCCGGGGTACTGGTGAAGCCAAAGCCATGACTACACGGTACCTGTCGCAGCCAGGAGAACCGGACGATTCAACGCCGTTTGCGCTTGCCGCCCTTGCCTTTGCCCTTGCGGGGACGGGGTGGCGGTCGGTTGCCCCCCGGACGGGAGGAGCCCGGGCCCGGCCGGGCCCCCGACCCTGACGACGCGGCCGGGCCGGAGCCGGAACGGGCTCCGCCGGCAGTGGCCCTCGGCGCCGCGCCGGTCGACCGGGCCCCCTTGGCCCCGCCCCCCGGGCGGATCACCCCGGTGGTCTGCGGACGGTTGCGACTCCCCCCTCGCCCACCGCCGCCGCCACCGCTGGACGCGGCGCCGGCCATGGCCGCGGCCGCCGCCGGGGTGAGGATGCCGACCCGATCGCCGCGGGTCTCCAGGCGCTGGCGGATGGTCCGGTAGCGGGGTTCGCGCTCCTTCATGAGGGCGAGCAGCGGGGAGGCGATGAAGATCGACGAGTAGGCCCCGCTGGTGAGCCCGATGACCAGGGCCAGCCCGAAGTCCTGCAGGGAGGTGGCGCCCAGGAAGATCGACCCGACCACCAGCACCGACAGCACCGGGACGATGGCGACCGCCGAGGTGTTGATCGACCGGGCCAGAGTCTGGTTCATCGACAGGTTGACCATGTCCGAGTAGGAGATCCGGCCGGAGGCGCCCAGACCGGTGGAGTTGTCCCGGATGCGGTCGAACACCACCACGGTGTCGTAGAGGGAATACCCCAAGACAGTGAGTACGGCGATCACGGTGTCCGGCGTCACCTGGAACCCGAAAAGCGAGTAGACCCCGACCGTCACCAGGAGGTCGTGGACCACCGCGATGATGGCCGCCACCGCCATCTTGAACTCGAAGCGGATCGAGATGTAGATGGCGACGACGATGAAGAAGATGATCAGGGCCTCGATCGCCTTGTCGGTGACCTGACCACCCCAGGTCGGCCCCACGTCGTTGATCGACACGCTGGACGCCGGCACGTGGGCCGCCTGGGCCAGCGCCGTCTGGAGATTGAACACGGTGGCCTGGTGCTTGGTCCCGGACAGGTTGTTCAGGTCGGCCTGGATCTGGATCTGCTTCACGTGGGTCACCTGATTGGTCAGCGACACCACGGTGGGCTGGGCGACGCCGGATGCCTTGGCGATGGTGGTGGCCTGGGCCACCGTCATCGTCTGGGAGGCGACCGTCCACGAGCTGCCGCCCTTGAAGTCGATCCCCTCGTTCAGACCCCGGGTGCCGAGGGAGACCACCCCGGCGAGGATGACCACCGCGGAGATGGCGAACCACCACCGGCGGTTGCCGATGAAGTCGAACGAGGTCCCGCCCCGGTAGAGCCGCAGGAAGGCGTTGGGGCCCTTGGGAACCGACCGCTTCTCGGCGGCGTGCTCGAGCTCCTCCTCGAAGGCCTCCTCGAGCTCGTCGGCGTCGACCTCCGTCCCGTCCAGGTCGAGGTCCGGATCGACGTCCGCATCGACTTCGTCGTCGACGTCGTCGTCGGTGCCCACCCCGTCGGCGAGGTCGTCGGCCTCGGAGCCCGTCGTCTCGGTCCCGGTGTCGCGGCGACGGCGGCGGGCGCTCATATCCGGTCCTCGGCCAGCATGCCCAGCCCGGCGGCCACGCCCACCCCTCCGGCCTCGGTGGCGCCCCGGCTCCGTCCCAACAGGATGACGAACGGCTTGGTGAAGAAGTAGGTCACGAAGATGTCGAGGACGGTCGAGATGCCCAGGAAGAGGGCGAACCCCTGCACCTGCCCGATCGACACCTCGTAGAGGACGATCGCCCCCATCAACGACACCGCGTC
>DASZNG010000054.1:0-4826 GCA_035551535.1 Acidimicrobiales bacterium
CCCCAACCGACCCATATCCCACCAGACCCGCGCAGGGCGGGAGTCAGTGCCGATGCCAGGCCGCCCGGGCTCGGTTGCCAGCCAGCCGAGTCCTCGGCCGAGTGCACCGGCAATCTGTTGGCCACCACGACCAGGTCGGCTCTTCGAGATGCCTCCTGATGGGCATCGATCGGCTCCGGCTCGCCGACGATCGAAGGTACCCTTCCGGCATCGAGCGAGATCAATGGTCCACGTCCTCGGCCGACTGCTCCGAATTGTCGATAGCGAGCCTCGGGGTGATGTCTCGGGGGGTGCCCGAGTGTGCTGGCACCAAGTCCAGTCGTCGGGTGGGGTCCATCATTCCTCTTCCGGCCGATCGCCCGGGTGCTCGATGTCGTGTTCACTCAACAGTTCGAGGCCGGGATGCCAGGTTGTTGACGAGTCGCGAATGGTGCGGTCGACCTTCTCCATGACGCTCATCAGGGCATGGCCGATCCGATTGTGGGGCGGGTCGGGATGACTGCTGGCGTGGGCCACCGCTCGTTCGAGCCGGTTGCGCAGCTCGGCTTGGGCATCTGCGTCAAGCCGGCTCGCCATGGACAAGAGCTCCTGGTCCTCCTGGGACAGATGGGACCGAATCGAGCCGATGAGCACCCGGAGTGAGTCCTCGAATCCCTCGGGGTCGCTGGCGTGGGCGTCGATCGGGTGAACGTGCCGTGTCCGGGAGCGCATGTCGCGCATGGCGGCTCGTACTTGCCGCTGCTCTCGCTCGGCCCCGTCGGCCGGTAGCCGTTCGTCACCACGGAGCAACGGGTAGATCACCCTCTCGAAAACGTCTTCGTAACGGGCATAGAGCCGGACCGCTTCGGCGGCCAGATCGGCACGGGCTTCCGGCCGGTCCGTCTCTCCCAAGAGCTCGAGGACCGTTTCCAATCGACGACGATCCTCCGCCAACGGAGTCAACACTGAGGGCAGTGCCATCGGACAACCTCCCTATTCGCCCTTTGAACAACTTGTACCCCACCAGAGAGAAGTCAATCCGGACGGCGAACGTCGATTCCCGCCCCGAACCTGCCCGATGGCCGTATCGTGGTGCTATCGAGGATTTCGCCAACACCCTTCACGCTGCACAAGCCGGCCAGGAGTGGGCGGTAGCCATTCTGTTCGACGCCCTGCAGCCGCCGCTGCTTCGCTTCCTCCGGTGGCAGGAGCCGTCGGTCGCCGAAGACCTGGCGGCAGAGACCTGGCTGGCGGTGGCCGAGCGGATCGGATCCTTCGACGGTGGCGAGGGGCAATTCCGGGCCTGGGTATTCGTCATCGCCCGGCGCCGCCTCGCCGATCACCGTCGGCGCGCCGCCCGCCGGAGGACGGCACCCGTCGAGCGAGAAATCCTGGAGGCGGTGGCCGATCTCGACGATCCCGCCGATCGGGTCGTCGAGCAGCTGTCGGCGGAGGAGGCGATCGCCCACCTGGTCGCCTCCCTGCCTCCTGACCAGGCCGAAGTGCTGATGCTCCGGGTGGTCGGCGGGCTCACCGTCGACGAGAGCGCGGAGGTCATGGGCAAGCGCCCCGGCACCGTCCGGGTGCTCCAGCACCGGGCCCTCCGCCGCCTGGCCCGTGAGCTGGGATCGCGATCGATCGTGGAGGTGTAACGGAACCGTGACCCCGAGCGATCTAGAGGGTGACATGTTCAGAAATCCGCTCGACGACGACATTGCCGACCAGCTGGCATCCGGCACCGTGCTGCCCGAGGACGCGCCGCCGGGGTACGCCGAGGTCGCCACCCTTCTCCATGCTGCCCGCGCCGGCACGCCGGGGGCGATTCCGGGTCGGGACGCCCTGGTGTCCGACATCGCCGCCACCATCCGCCTGACCCCCGGGCCGACGCCGGCTCCGATCGCCCACCGTCGCCCCCAGGTCTCGAAGTTGCTCACCTTGAAAGCGCTGGCCATCGCGCTACCGGCCATGGCCCTCACCGCCGGCAGTGCGGCGGCGGCCACCGGTGCCCTTCCGGGTCCCGCCCAGTCGGCGGTCTCCCACGGACTCTCGCATGTGGGCATCTCGGTACCGTCGGGCACCGCAGTGGGACCCGACGCCACCGGCCCGGCCAAGTTCGGCCTGTGCACGGCCTATCAGGCCGCGCTGGCCCGCGGCCAGGCCGTTGACCACAGTGTGGCCTTCGCCAACCTGGCCAAGGCCGCCGGCGGCGCGTCCAACATCTCGGCCTACTGCGCCGGAGTCGTCCCCGCCTCCAAGGGGTCGGGGACGACCGGCACCGGCTCGACCAGCTCGGGTGACAACGGAGCCAGCGGCTCCAACTCGTCGACCACGCATAAAGGGTCCACGTCCGACGGCTCCTCGACCTCGGTCCCGAACGGCCCGCCGAGCTCAGTTCCGGTCGGCCCTCCCAGCTCGGTACCCAACGGCCCGCCAACCTCAGTTCCGGTCGGCCCGCCAACCTCGGTCGGCAGCGGCCCACCGAGCTCGATTCCCGGTAGCCCCCCAAGCTCGGTTCCCAACGGTCCCCCAACCTCAATCCCCGCCAGTGGCCAATCGACCTCCAACCCGGGGGCGAGCCACAAGAGCTGACGGGCCCGGGTCGGTGGTATCGCCTCGGGCGAACCGCGGTCTGATCCAGATCCCGTGCCCGATGGGAGACTAGCGGGCCAATTGGTCCTCGCCTCCGGGGCCCCGGCTCTTGACCTTCTCGGCCAGCTGGCCTTCCGCCCCGAACAGCTTGGTCCTCCACTCCTCGACCAGCTGGCGGGTATCCCGGTCGTCGGGGTGAAAATCCTGCCGGTTGTAGTCGCGGAGGTGGCGCCACACGTCGACGTGGGTGAACGGCGAGAACCGGAGGTCGCCGAGGCTCTTACCGAGGCGTTTCAGGTCTCGGGTGGAGGCGTCGCCGAGCAGCGAGAGGAAGGTGTCGAACACCACGCTGGTGAGGAAGGCGATGGTCACCACGTTCATCGTCCGCACCCGTACGGCGTGGCTGCCCACCACCTCCTGATAGACGTCGAAGGCGACCGCCTTGTGCTCCGATTCCTCCAGGGCGTGCCACAGCAGCAGGGAGCGGACTTCATCCACCGACACCATCTCCCGGGCCTCGGGGCTGCTCAGGAGCACTTCGGCCAAGGTGGCGGTGTAGTGCTCGAGGGCAGCGGTGACCGCCAGTTGCACCCGCTTCGAGAGGTATTTCCCGCCCAGTCCCTTGAACAGGAGACCCACCGCCCGGTCGATGCGGCGGGTCGGGTAGCCGAGCTGGTCGAGCCGATCGTTGAAGGCCCGGTGCTCGCGGCCGTGGGTCGCCTCCTGACCGATGAACCCGCCGACTTGCGTCTTGAGCTGGGGATCGTCGATCTGGTCGCGGTAGTTGCGCACCGATTGCACGAAGAAATCCTCGCCGTTGGGAAACAGGGCGGACAGCACCGAGACCACGTGGCTCATCACCAGGTCGCCGTTCATGTAATGACGGGGCAGGTCGGTCGACGGGTACTCGAAGGCGATGCGCCGGGTACGCACGGTGCGGAGCGGGATGATTCGGGCGTCCGGGGATGCGGTCTGGGTCATCAGTGATCTCCTTGCTCATCGTGGTCGGGTAGGGCCAATGGTGGTTCGGTGGTTTCCAGGACGACGACCGCCGGTGTCGGCGGGACCGGGGCGGCGGTACCCAGCAACGCCGGTGCGAGCCCGGTGCAGAGGAGGGTGAACTGGGCCACGACCTCGGCGTGACGGCCGAGCCGGTCCCCGTCGATGGAGGTCTGGAGGGCCAGGCCGTAGAGGAGGGCCAGGGTGCCTCTCACCACCACCGTCCCGATCGGACTTTCGGCCAGCGCCGGGAAGTACTCGCTCACGATCTCCAGGACCGCATCATCCACCCGTTCGGTGAAGCCCGTGAAGCTCTCGGCGATGGACGGATCGGTTCGACTGGCCAGGCCCAGTTCGATCACCGCTGTCCAGGTCGGACTGCAGAGGATCCGCCACAGGCCGTCGATGGCCGCCTCCAGGGTGCGCTCCCCCGGAGGCAGGGCTTCGAAGGCATCGGCGAACTCCTGGCGATGGCGTTGGAGGAGGTGCTCGCCCGCCGCGGCCATCAGCGCCGCCTTGGTCGGGAAGTGGTGCACCTGCGCACCCCGGGCGACGTCGGCCCGGGCGACGACTTCGGGGAGGGTGGTGCGAGCCCAACCCACCTCGACCAGGCACTCGACGGTGGCGTCGAGGAGCCGCTCCTGCATGGCGGCCCGGCGCTCAGCTTGCGGTCGCCGACCTTTCGGGACCACCGCCGGAGGGACCAGCTGAGTGTCGTCTCGAGTGGCGGCTAGATCGGTCACGACAACCTCCGGCTGACGGCAGTCATACAACTTGAGACTAGGCCGGGATTGCACTTGCGGTCAAGACCGCAAGTAAATGGAAACTGCGGGTCAGCCCGGTGTCAGCGGCTGGCCAGCGCCTCGTCCAGTTCGTCGGCGTCGGCCGTCGACAGCACCCGGTAGGACAGGTCTCGGCCCGGCCGAAACCAGACGGTGTCCGGGCAACGCCAGCCTTGGTTTCGCAGCACCCGCTTGAGCACCTTGCTGGTGGCGGTGACCGGGAGGTCGATGGCCACCCGGACGAACTTGGGGGCGACCTTGGTCCCGAGATCGGTCTGCTCGGAAAGGAACCGGGCGAAGCCGTCCGGATCGAACTCGGTGCCCGGCCGGAGCAACACCGCGGCCATCACCTGGTCGCCGACGGCCACGTCGGGCACCGCGTAGACGGAGGCGAGCACGATGTCCGGATGACGGATGAGGATGGCCTCGACCGGGGCGGCGGCGAAGTTCTCCCCGTCGACCCGCAGCCAGTCGTAG
>DASZNG010000055.1:0-41362 GCA_035551535.1 Acidimicrobiales bacterium
GGACGCTCGACCAGCCGGCCCGCGGGGCCGGCTCGGCCCCGGAGCGCCGGCCCGCGGTCCCGCCCGAATGCCCGCCGCCTGCCCATCGCCATCGCCGCGGTGATCGCGCTGGTCATCGTCGGAACCAGCTTCCCGGCCGCCGCCCTCCTCCACCAGCACCAGCAGTTGGCCTCGAGCAGCGCCCAGCTGCAGAAGCTCCAGCACCAGAACCAACTCCTGGCCGAGCAACAGCAGCAGCTGAACTCCAAGGCCGAGATCCAACGGTTCGCCCGGCAGTACTACCAGTTGGTGCTGCCCGGCGCGACCCTCTTCAATGTGCTGCCGCCCGCCGGCCACACCGCCACGGCCGTCGGCACGGCTCCGACCGGGGATCCCGGGAGCCAACCCCTGGTGTCTCCGGCCAACGCCCCGAACATGTCGCCCGATCCCGGCCTCCCCCAGGGCGGCACCCCGGGTACCGGCGGATCGTCGTCGAGTGGTGGCTCGGGATCGAGCCCGGTCGCCCCCTCGGCGGGGTCGGCGACCGGGACCTCCGGGAGTGCCAGCCCCGGCGGGTTCTGGCATCGGGTTTCCACCACCCTCGAATTCTGGAGATGAGCCCGGCGTCGCCGGGTGACCGGGTCGACGACGACGCCCGGGTGGCCGAACTCCTGGGCCGGCCCCCGGCGGGTGCCTTCGAAGTGGTGGTCCGGGCCGGCGACGGGGCCCCGGCGGTCATCGCCAACGCCCCGTTCCTGGACGACGGCACCCCCATGCCCACCCGGTACTGGTTGGTCGACCCGGCGCTGCGGGAGGCGGTGGCCAAGATCGAGTCGGCGGGAGGGGTGGACCAAGCCGAAGCCGCCATTCCTGCCGAGGCGTTGGCCGAAGCCCACGCCCGCTATGCCGCCGAGCGGGACGCGCTGATTCCCGAGGACCACCAGGGCCCGAGGCCGTCGGGAGGGGTCGGTGGCACCCGGCAGGGGGTCAAGTGCCTGCACGCCCACCTGGCCTGGTGGTTGACCGGAGCCGACGACCCGGTGGGGGAATGGACGGCACTGCGCATCGGTCTCCACCCGTCCTGAGGGCGTGGTAGCAAGGCCACGTGAACTCGCGGGGGCCGGTGGCGGCGATCGACTGCGGTACCAACTCGACCCGGCTGTTGGTGGTCGACGAGCACGGCCGCCCGCTGGAGCGGTTGATGCGGATCACCCGGTTGGGGGAAGGGGTCGACGCCACCGGGAAGCTGTCGGTCGACGCCATCGACCGCTGCGTGGCGGTGCTGTCGGAGTACCGCCAGGTGATGACCGGCCGGGGGGTGGTGCGGGCGCGGATGGTGGCCACGTCGGCGGCGCGGGACGCCTCCAACGGGCCGGTGTTCCTCGCCGCCGCCGCTGAGGCGACCGGGGTCACCCCCGAGTTGCTGAGCGGTCGGGAGGAGGGCGCCCTGTCGATGGCCGGGGCGGTGGCCGAGCTCGACCCCGGCGACGGGCCGTTCCTGGTGGTGGACATCGGCGGCGGCTCGACCGAGCTGGTGGTGGGGTCGGGACCCGCTGACGGCGACCACGACGTCGACGTCGACGTCGCCTCGCTGCAGATGGGTTGTGTCCGGTTGTCCGAGCGCTATCTCACCTCCGACCCCCCGCTCCCCGGGGAGTTGGCGGCGGCCGAGGCGATGGTGGTCGCCACCCTGGAGGAAGCCATTGCCGCCCACCCCCGGTTGCTGGACGCCCGCCGGCTGGTCGGGCTGGCCGGCACCGTGAGCACCCTGTCGTCGCTGGCCCACGGGTTGGCGACCTATGAGCGGAACCGGGTGCACCACTCGGTGCTGACCGGCGAGCAGGTGTTGTCGTGGTATCGGACGCTGGCGGCCGAGGACCGGACCGCCCGGCTGGCCCGTACCGGGATGGTCAAGGGCCGGGAGGACGTCATCGTCGGGGGCGCGATGATCCTGCACCTGGTCATGGCCCGTTTCCAGATGCGAGAGTGCCTGGTGTCGGAGGCCGACATCCTCGACGGCATGGTCGCCGGCCAGTTGGCGGGATGACGTGCGGACCGCCGAGCCGACTGGGGGCGGCCGAGTCCGGCCGCGTACGGCCGGGGCCCACGGACGGCCGGGGGCGACTGGGGCCGACTGGGGCCGGGGTCAGGCGGTGACGGAAAGGTTGGCCGCGTCGTCGTCGGCCGCGGCGACGCGGCCGTTCCCACCGATGCGCCACGCCCCCCCGATGCCGCGCACGCCGTTCTCGGCCCGGGCCACGCCGTCTTCGCTATCGGCGTCATCGGCGTCATCGGCGTCACCGGCGTCCCCGACGGCGATGAGCACCCGCCGGATGAAGGCGTCGGTGGATCCGTAGGCGGCTTCGGCATAGGCCCGGCCCTGGGCGCTGAAGACGGCCCGGACTTCCGGGTCCAACATCGCCTCGACGCACCAGGCGAGCTCGCCGGGGGTGTCGAACCACAGCCCGCCACCCCCGAGTTCGGCGTGCTCCCGGGCCCGGGAGTTCCCGGGGACGATGATCGGGGTGCCGTAGAGGAGGGAATCGACGCCGCGCCGGCCGAACAGCGGGCCGGGCCGGAGGTCGACGACCACCCGCGCCCAGGCCATCAGCCGGGTCAGGTCACTCGAGCGCTCCACCGGCCAGCCTTCGCCCAGGCGACCCTGGTGCCAGACGCTCAGGGCGTCGGTGGCGGAGATGGCCACCGGGTTCTCCGGGAAGCGCAGGCGGACCAGCCGGGCCAGGGCGGCGGCTTCCTCGTCGGCGTGGGTCTTGGTGCCGGTGATGACGAAGACGTAGTCGGTCTTGCCGACCCAGGTGTTGGGCTCGTTGAGGGCGCTGGGGTTGGCGGCCAGCGGCGCCCCGATCCGGTGCACCCGCTCGGCGCCGCCGTGATGCTCGATGACGGCCAGCCGTTCGGTCTCGGTGATGGCCAGGACCGAACGGGCGCGGTCGAAGACACGGGCGAAGTGGGGAAAGGACAGGCTGTCGAGGTCGGAGCCGAGGGCGAGCAGCACGACGGGCAGGTCGGGGGCCACCCGGTCGACGGCATCCACCGCCCCCACCAGTTGATGACCGGCGATGACCACCAGGTCGGGATGCAGTCCGGAGATGAGGTCCGAGGCGCCGTCCCAGCACCGCAGCAGGTCCCGGTCGAGCAGCCGGCCGAACTCCGGCAGCAGCCGCCCGGTCACCCCCGACCCCGTCTCGGAGATGGCCTCGATGAGGAGGTCCCGGCGGATCTCGGCCGCCGCGCCGCTGGGGGTCGCCATCTCGTGCACGGTGAACACGCTGTCGGTGCGCTGGACGGGGGTGCCGCCCTGAGGGGTGATCACATGGACGTCGGCCGCGCAGGCCAGGGCGCCGGCCACCTGTCGGGTCGCCCATCCCTCCTCGGTCTTCGATTCCCAACGGTTGGTGAGGAGGGCGATCAGGGGTCGATCGTTCACGCCGCCGCCCCGGGGTGGAGCCGGTGCCGGGGGCCCGGCGACGTTCGGTTCGGCGTCATCGGGCGCGGTCGGGGTCCTCATTGGCCGCCACCGCCGACAGGGCGGCGGCCGCCGCCTTGTTGCGTTGGGCGAGGGTGGAGGAGATCGAGGTGATGCCGCCGGTCGTCCGGGGCGATTCGGCATGGAGCCAGGCGGCCAGGATGGCCTGATTCTCGGCTTCGGCGACCTGGCGCCTCACCATCTCGAGGTTCATCTCCTGGACCCGGAGGGTGAGGGCGTCGCACCGGCGCTCGAGGGCTTCACTGATCCGGACCACATGGCCCAGCAGTTCCCGTTCCTCGTGGAAGTAGCGCCCGAGGACCCGGTAGGTCAGGCGCCCGAACAGGGAGACCAGGCGACCCTTAGGACCGCCGCCGGCATCCTCGGGATGGAACGAATCGGGCAGCGCCCAGTGTTTGTGGAGGTAGTCGAGCGAGCCGCCGCTCCGGGACTGCTCGCCCCCCGAGGAGGGATTGGGCTGATTGGGCGGAAGCGGCTCCCACCGGAGCACCTGGTGGTCTTCCTTGAGACGCTCGAGAAACTCTTTCGGGTCGAGCCCGGGCTTTCCCACGATGTGATCCTTTCTCTGCCCTCTGCCAGCCCACGCGGTCTTCACCGGGCGCTCGGAATTGTCGCCGTCCGCTCCCGGTGGGCCCGCGGGTCAACGTACGCCCGTGCCACCCGATCGACCCGCGGATTGTACCCGTAATCGGTGGTCGGCCCTGTCGATACCCGGGGTGGACGGTCCGGCCGGGAACCGCCCAGGTGGGGCCGTCGGCAGTGAAAAACGGCCGGGTCGGGTGCCTGGCCGCCGGGGGTGCCGTGGTAGCCTGCCTCCGCTGTCGGGCCGTCCGTCCGCTCCCCAGCTGCCCCACCGACGCTCTCGGGCGGATCGGGCGCATCGCCAAGCTCCCGACGAGGGAAAACCGCCGGGGAGCGGCCGAGCACCGATGCCGCCGATTTCCCGGACAGACCCGCCCATGCCATGTCGACTCCTGACCGTCACCCATCCCTGAGCCACGTGTCAGAATCGACGTCGGTGGATGGCGAAACCGTGGCTGCACTGGGGTGGATGTCCGACAAATACACCGAATCGTCACCCCTCCCCGAGGTGACGGCCAGGCCGGCTGAGCCCTGGGGCATGCATGCCGCGCTGTTTCCTCCTGCCTACTGGCACTGGATTCACCTGCACAACCAGCTGCGGGCCAAGAGCATCGATCTCCGCCATCTCCCCACCGACGGACCGTTGCTGAGCCTCGTCGTCCCGGTCTACCGGCCCTCGCTCTGGTACTTCCGGGAGGCGGTCCAGTCGGTCGTCGACCAGACCTACCAGCACTGGGAGCTCTGCCTCTGCGACGACGGCTCCGGCGATCCGGAGCTGACCGCGGCGATGAACGAGATGGCCGCCGGGGACGCCCGCATCCAGGTGATGGCCCTCGAGCAGAACGGCGGCATCTCCCGGGCCACCAACAAGGCACTGGCGGCGGCGACCGGAGAGTTCGTGGTCCTCCTCGACCACGACGACGTGCTCGACCCGGAGGCGCTGGCCGAGATCGCCGCGGTGGTGCTGGCCGAGGAGGACGTCGACGTCATCTACACCGACGAGGACAAGCTCGACGAGCTCGACCGGCCCTGCCAACCGCACTTCAAGCCGGACTGGGATCCGGACATGCTGCTGTCGTTCCCCTACCTGGGACACGTCACCGCCATCCGCCACGAGCTGATCACGCGGATCGGCGGGTTCCGACCCGAGTTCGACGGTAGCCAGGACTACGACCTGATGCTGCGGGCCACCGAGCAGGCCCGGCGCATCGTGCACATTCCCCGGGTGCTCTACCACTGGCGAGTGGTGGCGGGATCGGCGGCGGGCGACTCCGAGGCCAAGCCGTGGGCCCACCTGGCCAGCCGCCGGGCGGTGGAGGACGCGGTGGTGCGACAGGGCATCAACGGGGCGGTCGACGGCGGGCCCTTCCAGGGGGCGTACCACGTGCGGCGACAGGTCGACGGGTCACCCACCGTCAGCATCATCATGCCCTTCCGGGACCAGGCCGCCCTGACCGTGGCCTGCCTGGCGTCGCTGGACCGGGCGCCGGGTTACCCCATCAGCGAAGTGGTGCTCATCGACAACGGCAGCACCGAGCCGGAGACCCAGGCCCTGCGCCAACAGCTGGAAGCCCGGCCCGCCACCCGGGTGCTCGAGTATCCGGGCCCGTTCAACTGGTCGGCCATCAACAACGTCGCCGCCCAGAGTTGCGACACCGACATGCTGCTGTTCCTCAACAATGACATCGAGGCGGCGGCGGAGGGATGGCTGCACGCCATGGTCGAGTTGGGCCAGCGTCCCGATGTCGGGGCGGTGGGCGCCCGCCTCCTCTACCCGGACGGAAGCCTCCAGCACGCCGGGGTGGTGCTCGGGCTGGGCGGCGTGGCCGGCCATCTGTTTGCCGGCATGCCCAAGGGCGATATGGGCTACTTCGGGTGGGACCTCATCGTCAAGGAGTACAGCGCGGTGACCGCCGCCTGCATGCTGGTCCGCCGGGAGGTGTTCGAAGAGCTGGACGGCTTCGACGAGTCGTACGCGGTCGGCTTCAACGACGTCGACTTCTGTATCCGGATGCGGCAGGCCGGCTACCGGATCCTCTACACCCCCCATGCCACCCTGATCCACTATGAATCGGTGAGCCGCGGGCTCTCCGGCTACCAGCACGACTACCAGCAGTTCCTGGCCCGTTGGCTCGGTGTCCTGCGGACCGACGACCCCTTCTACAACCGCAACCTCGGCCGGCTCGAGCCCTTCTGCCCGCTGCGACCCCCCGACGAGGACGAGGTCTGGCTGTCGCTGGTGGGCGGATTGATGGAGACGGCGCCCGACCCGTCCTGAGCCGAGGTTCCCGGGCCCGGTTCGGACGTTGCCCGCCCCGGTTCGGACGTTCCTCGGCCCGGGTTCCGCCGCCCGCGGCCCGGTTTGGGCCCCCCGTCCGGTTCGGGCCGGCTGCCCGGTTCCGGCCGTCCGCCGACCCGGTGCCGTGGCGGGCCGGTCGGCAGTCGGGTGGATGGCCCGCTGACCCGGTGTCTGGGCTTGGGGTTCACCGTTCGGCCCCGCGGTGTTCTGGGTCGAGCTGGCCGGGGTCCGGGGAGGCGGGGGCGCCAGCGAGGGAGCGCCAGTCGTCCGGAGGTGACGAAGAAGGAGCCGATGATGGCCAGCAGGCCGAGGACGACGGCGGCGAAGGCGGGGAATTCGTAGGGGGGCAGGAAGTTGAACTGAACGGTCGAGGTGCCGGCGGGCAGCGGTACCTCCTGGAAGAGCCCCTTGGGCCCGAACGGAACCTTCTGCACCGCGACGGCGTTCCCGTTGACACTCGCCGACCAACCGGGAATGTCCTCGACCTGTCTCAGCAGCACCGAAGGACGTGAGCAGGTCACCGTGGCCTGGTCCCAACCGTGGCCGGTGACCGAACAGCCGGCGCCCACGAAGTTGGTGTCGACCGAGTTCTTGGGCGAGGCCGGCAGCAGCGAGAACAGCGGCGCCGGGGTGGGCAGCTGCCAGATCTCGGCGAAGCTGTCGCGGTAGACGACCCGGGGACCGGTGGGCCAGGCGGCGGTACCGGGGGTGGGGAACCGGGAGCCGACCACGTCGAGGCCGTTGGCGTTGGTGACGACGTAGCGCACGCCGATGGCTTCGAAGTTGGCCAGGTGGGAGGTGAATTCGTCGGCCGGCGACTCCGCTTGGGGGTCGACGGTGGCGGCGCCGGTGAAGATCAAGGTCGGAGAGTTGGTGTCCAGCATGGAGTTGACGTAGGTGACCCAGTCGCTGGCGATGGGGAGGTCGGTGGTGTTGGCCTGGGCGATGCCGAAGGAGGAGCCGTAGTTGGGCTGGATCGGGCCCAGGGTGGCGAACCGGTAGGTCCCCAGATGGGTCTGCAGCCAGGCCACCGAACCGAGTTGCAGGGCGGAGGGCGGGGGCGCCGACGCATAGGTGAAGCCCAGCAACAGGACGGACTCCGCGCAGATGGCGCCGGCCGCCAGGATGCGACCGCGCCGCTTGACCTGCCGTACCCGCCGGTTCAGGTCCGAACCGGCATTGCCGCCCGACCGCCACCCGCCGATCAGCAGCCCGGCCAGGACCACGCCGGCCAGCGCCCAGCTGGCCACGATGTACGGGTCGCCGCTTCCGTGGTGCCCGGCGGTGACGGTCTTGGCCCGGGCCATCACCGTCCAGGCCGCAAGCCCGGCCCACGCCACCAGGCCGGCGGTGAGCAGGGTGCTTCTCGCCAATACCCGACGGGGAGTGAGGCGCCGGGCGACGTCGTCCATGCCGAGCACGGCCAGGACGACCAGGGCCAGTTCCCAGGAGGCGTCGGCGTAGCGGTAGAAGGCGGTGGAGTTGATCCCGGGTATGGCGGCCAGCACCCACACCACCGGGGCAAACCCGAAGGTACGGAGCAGGCAGAGCAGGATCCAGGCGCCGAGCCCGACCCGCAGCCGCCGGTTTCGCCGGCCGGCCAGGCCCACCAGCCCGGCGGCCACCAGCGTCACCGTCAGGTACCCGCCGACGCTGCCCCACAAGGCGGTGATGCCGTCGACGTTTCCGGCGGTGATCCCGGCACCCCGGAAGCCGAAGATGGGTCCCAACGAATAAGGAAGGATGAGTTGGGAGAGCCCGGCCGGGGGAAGGGAGGCGTGGGCCTCGACCGGGCCGTGGCCGCCGAGGTTGGCGTGGGGTAGGAAGGTGAGGAAGGCGACCAGCAGCGGCGCGGCCAGGGCGACCCCGACGGCCACGCCGGCGACGAGCTTGGCCACCATCTTCCGCCAGCACTCCCGACCCGGGCCGGACATCCGGATCACCGCCCACCAGGCCACGAAGATCCCGTCGATGAAGGTGGTCTCCGGGAAGCCGGCCAGGATCGAGAAGGCGAGGGCGACCCCGAGCAACCGCCAGCCGCCCGGCCGCCCGGCCCGGGCCGCGGTCAAGGCCCGCTCCACTCCGAGCAGCGACAGCGGCAGCAGGAGGATGGGTCGGACCGGGGCGTGGGTCAGCCAGGCATACGAGCCACACAGGCCGAAGGCGACGCCGGCGGCGATCGAGAACGTGCGCCCCACCCCCAGCCTTCGGGCCAGCAGGTAGGTGGCCGCCCCGGTGACGGTCTCGAGGAAGATCTGGAGGTACAGCATCCCCTGGTGGAACAGGAGCAGGAAGGTGGGGAGGAAGAACGCCCCGCTCTGCATCTCGCCGGCCAACGGTGCCCCGAGTCCCTCGTAGGGGTTCCACCACGGGATGTGGCCGTTGATCCAGTCCACCGTGGCCAGGTGGCCGAGGGCCTGGGTGGTGAAGGCGGAATTGGGGTCGATGTAGGGGCGGCCGGGCAACCAAGCGCTCTTGCCCGGGTTCAGATAGGCGTCGACGGCCTGGGGGTTGCTGGTCACCAAATGCAGCAGGCCGGGAAGATTGGCCAGCAGCACGGCGACGAAGATGCAGACGAGCGGGAAGATCTCGTGCGACCTTCGGTTCACCTGGCGGAGGATCCACGACCGGGCAGAGCCGAGTACCGGAGTCCTGTTCTCTGCTGGCATGCCGTCTGTTCGTCTCCGGTGCCCGGGCAGTGAATCTCGCTACCGGGTTTGGCGTGGGCCACAGCGTATCGGCCTACGATGCGCCGGTGGTGTTGTGTCAACGCGGACAGACGCGTCCCCGGGGTGCCGTCCGCGGCGCGGCGGAATGACGATGACCGCGGGACGGATTCGGGTGTCCGGGTGGCGCGCCGGGCACGGGACGGCCGGGCGGTGAGCCCGCGGGCGTCCGCACCTCCGGTGCGATCCCTCGAGCTCCCGGGGTGGAGGGTCCGGCTGGCCACCCTGGTCGAGAAGGACTACGAGGCCTGGTACGAAGTGCGGGACCGGTGCCGGTCGTGGCTGGTGCCCTGGGAGCCGAGGCCGAAGGGCGCGCCCCTGGCGCCGGAGGACGCTGCCAGCTTCGCCAGCCGCTGCCTCATGCGGGAGCGGGAGCGGCAGCTCGGAACCGGGTATGGCTTCGGCATCTTCGTCGAGGGGCGGTTCGCCGGGGAGATCACCCTCTCCTCCATCCAGCGGGGCCCGTTCCAGAACGGCTCGGTCGGGTACTGGATCGACCAGGACCTGGCCGGACTCGGCCTGGTCCCCGAGGCGGTGGTGGTCGCTCTCCAGTACGCCTTCGAGTCGCTCGGCCTCCACCGGATCGAGGTGGCCATCATCCCCCGCAACCAGTCGAGCCGACGGGTGGTCGAGAAGCTGGGCCTCCGGGTCGAAGGGGTGGCCCTCGGCTATCTCGAGATCAACGGGGAGTGGGAGGACCACATCCGCTACGCCATCACCGCCGAGGAGTGGGCCGCTCGCCGGACCGAGCTCCTCACCACCTGGCTCAAGCGGGCCTGACCCCCGGGTCGTTTCCGCCCGACCGTCCGGCCCGCATCCCCGGCCCGATCCGGGTCTCATCCCGGGTCTCATCCAGGTCCGATCCCGGGTTTCATCCACGTCTCATCCGAGTCCGATCCCGGGTCTCATCCCGGGTCTCATCCCGGGTCTCATCCCGGGTCTCATCCCGGACCGAACCCCGGTCTCATCCCGGGTCTCATCCCGGACCGAACCCCGGTCTCATCCACCCCGGATCTTCCTCCGATCCCGGGGCAGATCGGCCGGTCGATCACCTCCTCGGCAGGCGGCCGGAACCCTCGGGTTGGCGGACCGGCGGGGACCGGAGGAAACGCGACCTCAAATCGCCGGAAGGCTAGTCTCGCCCAATGCGGTTGCCATGGGAGGGGGGTGTCGGTGCCGGTCGTCCGGGGCTCCACCGCATGATCTCGATCGATTCGGCACCGGTGGCTTGTACCTCCATGGCATGGTGACGATGAATGCCCTCGGCGGGGAGGCCGACTCGGTAAGCAAGCAGCACCGCCTGTGCGTCGTGGTTCCGGCCTTCAACGAGGAAAAATCGGTCCTCGACGTCGTGCAGAGAATCTACGCGTCGTTGCCCCATGCCCACGTGGTGGTGGTGAACGACGGCTCGACCGACGACACCGCCATGCAGGCGTACCTGGCCGGCGCCGCGGTGGTCTCGCTGCCCATCAACCTGGGCATCGGCGGCGCCGTCCAGACCGGGTATCAGTACGCCCTGCGGCACGGGTTCGAATTCGCCATGCAGATCGACGGCGATGGACAGCACAACCCGGCCGAAGCCGCCCGCCTGCTGGAACCGCTGTTCGACGGGATCGCCGATGTCACCATCGGGTCGCGGTGGCTCGGCCGGGGGGCATTCGAGTCTCCGGCCGGCCGCCGGCTCGGGATGCGGGTCCTGGCCCTGCTGGTTCGCTGGAAGACCGGGGGGTCGTTCACCGATACCACCTCCGGCTTCCGGGCGGTGGGCCGACGGGGGATCGAACTGTTCGCCGCCAGCTATCCCACCGACTTTCCCGAAGTCGGGACCATCGTGCTGGCCTGCCATTCGGGCTTGACCGTCGCCGAGGTCCCGGTCCAGATGGAGCCGCGCCGGCACGGAAGGTCGAGCATCGGCGGTTTCGGATCGGCGTATTACATGATGCGGGTGGTGGTCGACCTGTTGGTGGACGGCGCCCAACGTCGGAGCGTGGCGTGAGGCTGTTTGGCCTGTCTCTGGCGGTGAGCATCGGGTTCCTGGCCCTCTCGCTGCGCGCCATCCGCCAACACCGGCTCAGCGAGCACACCGGGATGCTTTGGCTGGGGGTCAGCCTGATCATGGTGTTCCTGAGCGCCACCCTGCCGTTCCACCTGTTGGACCGGGCCGCCCGGTTCGTCGGCATCGCCTACCCCCCGGATCTCATCCTCCTCATCGCCGTGCTCTTCCTGTTCGCCTTCACCTTTCAACTCTCCATCGGCCAGGCCCGGCTGAACGAGAAGAACACCAAGCTGGCCCAGGAGATGGGGATGCTGTCGTCGGCACCGCCCCGGCCCCCGGACGCCGCGGTCGTCGCCACCGCCCCCGGCGCCCCTGGCGAGCCCGGCGAGCTCGGCGAGCTCGGCGAGGAGGATCCCGATGCCGAGGCCCTGACCGGGGTGGGCCAGGAGTCGACCCCCGACTTCCTCTCGGTCGCCTCGACCACCGCCCCCGACCTCGACCTCGATCTCTCCGCTTTCGAGACCGCCGCCGTGCTCCCGATGGAGGCGGACGAGGGCGAGGGGGGAATCGACCTCGAACCGGGCCTGGAGCCCGACCTCGAACCGGGCCTGGAGCCCGACCTGGAGCCGGCGTTCGGACCCGAGCGGCCGGGGTTCTGGGCCCGGGCCCATTGGCCGACGTTCACCTTCCCGGATGCCCGGGATGCCGACGACCATGATCGCGAGTATCAACCGGTCCTCGGGGCCGCCCTCAGCACCCCCTCCCGGGGTCGGCGCCGGGCCCTCCGGTGGACCGTCAGTTTCGCCCTGCTGTTCCTGATGATCGAGGCCTGGAGCCTCGCCACCCCACTGATGGCCTCGCCCGACGAGCCGGCCCACGCCATCAAGGCGGCGGCGGTAGCCCGCGGCGAGTTCTACGGCACCCCGCAGCGCGCCACCAAGCAAGGGCCGTCGTCGGAGATCACCGTGCGGGTGCCGGAGAACATCGCCGGGCTCGGGGCCATTCCCGGCTGCTACGCGACCCATCCCAACGTGCCCGCCTCCTGCGCCCCGACCCCGGGGGCGTCGACCCGGGAAGTCAACATCGCCACCACCGCCGGTCGCTACGAGCCGTTGTATTACGCCATCGTCGGGCTGCCCAGTCTGCTGTGGCCGTCGAACACCGGCATCTGGCTGATGCGGTTGGTCAGCGGGCTGCTGTCGGCCCTGTTCCTGGCCTCGGCGCTGGAGTCGGCGGCGGCGTGCAAAAAGCGTCGTCTGCTGGTCTGGGGGGTGGCCGGGGCGATGACCCCGATGGTGCTGTTCATGGCCGGGACCATCAACCCCAACGGTCTGGAGGCGAGCTCGGCCATCTGCCTGTGGACGTCGGGCATCGCGCTGCTGGCCGAACAGTCGGTGGTGGCGGATCGGAGGCTGTTGGCGCGGGTCGGCATTTCTGCCGCGGTGCTGGTGCAGGTGCGCGGGCTGTCGCCGCTCTGGCTCTTTCTCATCGCCGTCGCCTTGGTCGTCCTGGCCGGGAGGCGCCAACTGGTCGAACTGTCCCGGGACCGGGTGGCGAGGTTTTGGGCCGGGGTACTGGCGCTCAGTTGCGCGTTCACCGCCTGGTGGCTGATTCGCTATGACCCGCTGGCGTTGTTGCCCACCAACCATCTGCCCCCCAAGCACGCGTCAGCCTCGAGCGTGATCGCCAACAGCATCGGGTTCTCCGATGGCTTCGTGCGGGAGATGATCGGGGTGGTCGGGTGGCTCGACGTGCCCATCCCGTCGGTGGCCTACTACGGATGGATCGCCGTCGTCTTCATGCTGCTCGGTCTCGGGCTCTTCCTGGGCCGGAGGCCGTACGTGGTGGTGCTGGTGGGATTGGTGGTGCTGACACTGGTCATCCCCATCGTCTTCGAGGCGGCCAATGCCCACAATCTGGGATACGTGTGGCAGGGGCGGTACACCCTGCCGCTGGCCGCGGGCATCCCCCTGGTGGCGGCCGGCGCAGTGGTCAACGGCTATCTCACCGACCGGATGCACCGGCGGGTGGCCATCGTGATCCCGGTGGTGCTGGTCATCGCCGAGTTCGCCATCTTCTTCCAGGCGTTGCGCCGGTACACCGTCGGGTTGCGGGGGACGTTCCTCCCGTTCGGGGGGAAGTGGCATCCACCCTTCGGGACGGTGGCCATCTCGGTGGCGTTCGTGGTGTTCCTGGTCGCCTTCGGGATCTGGCTCCGGCTCATCGTCGGGAGCTTTCCCTCCCGCTTGAGCCGGTTCGAGGCCCACGAGGGTGCCGACCCCGACCCGGCGCGGGTCGAGGGATTCTTCGATCCGGTGGGGGTCGAATGAAACCTGAGAACACCCTGAGAAAGTCGGTCCGACGAGCAAGTCGCCCAAGCCAACTGCCCGTTTATGCCGAGAATGACAACCGGCGACGGGCATCCTTAAAGTCGTCAAAGTCGATTTGTTACACTCGCCGGATTGGCGGGAATGACACCTGCGGTGAAATCGAGTTGCTGAGGAGAACGAACGCGTGAAGGTGCTGGTCCTGGGAGGTGACGGCTATCTGGGATGGCCCACCGCCCTGTATCTGTCCCGACGGGGTCATCAGGTGGGCATCGTCGACAACTTCGCCCGTCGGCGCTACGACCTCGAACTCGGGGTCGGCAGCCTGGTTCCGATCGCCGACCTCCATCAGCGGGTGCGGCGCTGGCAGGACATTTCCGGCTTGGAGATCGACACCTTCATCGGCGACCTCACCGACCCGGTGTTCGCCTCCGACACCCTGGCTTCGTTCCGCCCCGACGCCGTCGTGCACTTTGCCGAGCAGCGTTCGGCCCCGTATTCGATGATCGACCGCCGCCACGCGGTCTACACCCAGGTCAACAACGTGGTGGGCACCCTCAACCTGTTGTACGCCATCGCCGAGCAGGATCGGAACATCCACCTGGTGAAGTTGGGAACCATGGGGGAGTACGGCACCCCCAACATCGACATCGAAGAGGGGTTCATCGAGATCACCCACCGGGGTCGGACCGACGTCCTTCCCTACCCCAAGCAACCGGGCTCCTTCTATCACCTGTCCAAGGTGCACGACAGCCACAACATCATGTTTGCCTGCCGAACCTGGGGAGTCAGCGCCACCGACCTCAATCAGGGAATCGTCTACGGCCACCAGACCGAGGAGACCGGGCTCCATCCGGAACTGGCCACCCGGTTCGACTACGACGGGGTGTTCGGGACGGTGCTCAACCGCTTCTGCGTGCAGGCGGTCACCGGCCACCCGCTCACCGTCTACGGCAGCGGCGGGCAGACCCGCGGCGTCCTCAACATCGTCGACACCCTCGCCTGCGTCGAGCTAGCCCTCGACCATCCGGCCGAGACCGGTGAGTACCGGGTGTTCAACCAGTTCACCGAGTCCTTCTCCGTCGGGGAGATGGCCGAGCTGGTGGCCGGGGAGTATTCGGGAGAGGCCACCATCCACCATGCGCTGGACCCGCGGGTGGAACAGGAGGAGCACTACTACCGGGCGGCCCACACCAAGCTGCTCGACCTCGGGCTGGTGCCCCATCTGCTGGAACCGTCGGTGATCCGGAACATGCTGGACGTGGCCGAGCGGCACAAGGCGAACGTGGACCCGGCCGTGATCGAATCGAGGGTCGAGTGGCGGAGCACCAGCAGCCATCTCTCGACCGACAGGAACTTCGACGTCACCGTGAACCTCCCTGGCGAAGCCTCCTCGGTCGGCGCCACCGCGGAGGACTAGAGCCGCTTGCTGACCCACCCCGAGCGGGCCATCACCGGCGACAGTCGACGAACAGAACTCCGGCAGATGGCGCTGGACCGGGCCCGCTCCGATTTCGAGGAGCGGCACCCGGAGGCGAGATTCGGACCGGTGGTGGTGTTGATCGCCGCCTACGAGGAGGAGGCCAACCTCGGCGACGTGCTGAGGAAGGTGCCGAACCCGGCCGGTGACCTCGAGGTGTCGGTCCTGGTGGTGGTCGACGGCGGAGATGACGGCACCAGCCGGGTGGCTATCGAATCCGGGGTGTTCACCTGCGTGCTACCGGTCAACCTCGGGCAAGGGGCCGCCCTCCGGCTCGGCTACGAGCTGGCCCTGACCCATGGGGCCCGCTTCGTGGTCACCGTCGATGCCGATGGGCAGAACGATCCGGCGGAGTTGAGCAATCTGGTCGAGCCCCTGGTGGCCGACGAAGCCGACTTCGTGATCGCCTCACGCCGGTTGGGGGTCGACCACACCACCGACCGCTTCCGGCAGGCCGGCGTCCGGCTCTACGCCCGGATCCTGAACGCCATCACCCGAGAAGGGTTGACCGACACCTCGAACGGGTTCCGGGCCTTCCGCAGCGATCTGCTCCGGGACATCACCCCCTACCTGCGCCAGGACCAGTACCAGACGGCCGAGGTGGTGATCACCGCCGCCCACCGCGGCTGGAGGATCGCCGAACGCCCGACCGTCTGGCACCCGCGGGCGTCGGGGAAGTCCAAGAAGGGCGGGAACGTGATCTTCGGCTTGCACTACGCCCGGGTGATCGGCTCCACCTGGATCCGGATCGCGCTCGGTCGCCAGCCCTGACGCGGCGGCGCCGGCGGCCCCGGCCCGGCTCGGCCCGGCTCGCCCCGGCTCGGCCCGGCTCGACACCGATAGGCGCAGCCGGTTGCCGGCTTCGTCAGCTCTCGCTGCCCCGGACCACCGCGGGGGAATGCCGGAAGAACTGCTCCACGTCCTGTTCGTAGCGGTAGGCCGGGTCGCTCCCCCCGACGGCTCGACGGAGGTTGTTCGCCCGAGTGAAGCTCTCCACCGCCCCGGCGCTGGTGTAGCGGTAGTTGAAGCCGGCGTCGATCAGGCGGGTGGTGTCCACTCCTCGCCCGAAGCGCATCACCGACTCCATCTCGACCGGGACCTGGATCAGCCCGACCCACCGAAACGGTGCGGCCAGTGAGTGGGTGCTGATCGGCGACAGCGGAAACAGGCGGGCCCCGGCGATGGAGGCGACTTCGCTCCACGGGAGCTTGCCGGCACCGGCGACATTGAAGGTTCCCGGAATCCGCTGGTGGGTGACGAACTCCAGCGATCGGACCACGTCGTCCTCCTCGACGAACTGGACCAGGGGGTCGAAGCCGGCGATGCAGGGAAGCAGCCGGCGACGCAGGCCGATGCTGATGGGGGTGACGATGTCGGTACCCAGGACGTTGGCAAACCGGAGGACCGAAACCACCAGGTGGGGGTTGTCCACGATGAAGTCGCGCACCAACGCCTCGACCTCGATCAGCGAGCTCTCCAACCGGGTGCGGACCGGGGCGTTGCGGCGGGTCTCCTCCCGGAACCACATCGGGTCCTTCTCGGAGGCACCGTAGATGTGGGTGGACGACTTGACCACCACCTGGCGGACCGACGACCCCGGGGCGCCGGCCGCGGCCAGGAGGTTGAGGGTCCCGATGACGTTGATCTCGTGCAGCATGCGGCCGGAGATGCCGACCGAGTTGGTCTTGAGGAAGGTGTGGACGATGGTGTCCACCTGGGTGACCCTCACGATCCGGTTCAAGATGGAGTAGGTCTGGTCGGCCCGGACGAACTCGGTGCGCTCCAGCGGGACCCGGGGCTCCCCGGTCCCGAGACCGAGGATCATCTCCACGCTCGGATCCGCCTCGAGGGCCTGGGCCATCCGGCCCCCCCAGAAGGTGTCCAGGCCGGTGACCAGTACCCGACGTCCCATCCTCAGCCGAACCAGACGCTGCGGCGCTCGCGCAACATGTCGTGGAGGGTGTCCTGCAGCTTGGCCCGGATCTGCTCCGCCTCGTCCATGACCCGGCTCTTCGAGTAGCGCTCGAGCCCGGGTTCGACGTCAAAGGAGACCGGGTCGAGCACCCGGAACTTCATCTTGACCGGGAAATAGGCCACCTTGCCGAGGATCGGGCCGAAGACGAAGTCGTTGGCGGTCACCGGGAAGTAGGGCAGGTTCAGGGTTTTGGCCAGCCCGTTCATCCGGAACAGGATCGGCATCGACTCCTCGGCGCCGACCACGGCGATGGGTATCACCGGGACACCGGCGCGCATGGCGATCTCGACGAAGCCCCCGCGGCCGAACCGGCGCAGCCGGTACCGGTCGGAGTAGGTCTTGGACGGGCCCTTGGTCCCTTCGGGGAACACCAATGCCAGCTGCCCCTGGTCGTGCAGCAGCCGGTAGGCGTTGTCCGGATGGGCGGGAAGGCCTCCGGTGCGGGCCCACAGGGTGCCCACCAGCGGGACGGTGCGGAAGAAGTAGTCGGCCATCCCGTACACCGGGCGACCCAGTTCCTTTTCGATGCCGTGCATGATAGCCGGCGCGTCGGAGGGGATGGCGCCGGCATGGTTGGCGACCATCAAGGCCCCGCCGTGGGTCGGGATCTTCTCGAGACCTTCCCACTCGACCCGGAACCAGTATTTGTACAAGGGGTCGTAGAGGCGGCGGGTGATCGACCGGATGTGCTCGGAGCGTCCCCATTCATCGACGTCCGAGCGTCGGGGATCCGGCAACGGTGGGTGTGGGTGTTCCTCGCGGGGGGCCACCACCGGCAGGGTGGAAGGCACCCGGGTGCCGGTGCCGACCGACGGCGAGCGCCCGGCGTCGGGTCGGTGCACCAGGTCCGCCTCGATGGAGCGGCGCCGGGAGGACGTCCGCGCCGACGTGGTTGACCTGTCGGGGACGTCCGAACTCACGAGGTCGATGTTACAGCGCGGGGTGACGCCCGGTGCCGGCCCCGGGGGGCGGATTCGCGGCGCTACGGCCGGGCGGCGCCGACCAACCCGCTGTACCAGATGGGGTCGAAGGAGACGACGGTCCCGGCATGGGCGGCCTGGATGATCGTCCCCGACCCGTACTGGGTGGGCTGGCCATCGAGCACCGGCCCGACGTACATCACCACGTGGTCGATGCCGCTGCCGTCGAGGTCATAGAAGATGAGATCGCCGGGCTCGAGCGACGAGAGGCTCACGTGGGGGAAAGAGGCGTACTGGTCGGCAGCCGAGTGGTCCATGGAGACCCCGGCGTGGGCCCACGCCAGCATGGTCAGCCCGGAGCAGTCGAGCCCGGAGCTGCTGGCCCCTCCCCACTGGTAGGGGACCCCGAGGTACTTCATGGCCCCGTGCACGGCGGCGAGTCCGGCGGCCTGGGGTGCCCCGCCGCTGGCCACCGGGCCGGTTCCCGGTGCCCCGCTGGCCGCCGACTGGTTGGCCTGGTTGGCGGCATTGGTGGCGGAGGCCGCCGCCGCCGAGCCCGATCCGACCGAACTGGCCACCTGGGCGGCCTGCGAAGCCTGGGCGGCGGCCGACTGGGCGGCACTCGGTGTCTTGGCCGCGGCGGCGGCCGCCGCCGCCGCCGAAGCCTGGGCTGCGGCCTGCTGGGCGATCTGGGCGGCCAGGGTGCCCTGTACCTGGGTCAGGGTGGCCTGGGCCTGGCCGGCGATGAGGGTCGCCGTCTGCTTGGTCTGGCCCTCCTGGGCGACCTGGCTGGATTCCGCCTGCTGTTCGGCGAGCAACGTCGCCTGGGTCTTCTTCAGCAGCCGCTGACCGGTCTGGACGGCGTTGACGTCACGGATGACGCTGTCGGCGGCCACCTTCTCGTAGGTGTGGCGGGTCTCGTTGCTGTCGCCGGGAACCGCGAACAGATCGGCAATCGGTCGCGACGAGGCATCGGAGACATAGGCGTTGACCGCGTCGACGCTCAGTCGGGCCCGGTCGGTGTCCAGCTTGACCTTGTAGGCGTTGAGGGCGGTGGCGGTGCTCGCCAACGACGCCTGGGTGGCAGAGAGCTTGACCACCGCCTGGTTGTAGTTCTCGTCGGCCTGGTCGAGGGTCTTCTGCTGCTGGGAGATCTGATTCTCGATGGTGGACAACTGGGCCTGGGTGGCACTGATCGGGGACGAGCCCGGCGCCGGCGGAGTCGTGGAGTTCGTGGATCCCGGGGCCGCCGATGCCACGCCGGAGACGGCGGCCACCCCGGAGACCGCCAGGGCGGCGAGGCTGGCGGCGAGCGCGCCGGCGACCGATGCGGAGGTCCGCCCGAAGCGCCGTTTACGGAACGAGCGCTGTGGTGGCGCGTGCTTCGTACCGGCCGATTGTCCGATACTCACATCAGCCACTTCAGAAACAGTAGTCCCTCGAATCCCGAGTTCCAAGCCACTCACGGTGGTCAGCCTGTAGGTTGCAGTCCAGGTGGCGTGCGGAATTCGGAGGAAAATGATCATGGACGGCGTCGTCGAGATCCGAAGTGGTCGGCTCCGGGGCGTTGCCCGGAACGGGGTGTGGTCCTTCTCCGGCATCCCCTACGCCGCGCCCCCCGCGGGGGAGCGGCGATGGCGGCCCCCGGCGGAGCCCGAGCCGTGGGCCGGGATCCGGGAGAGCGACACCTTCTCGCCGAGCGCCCCCCAGCCACCGGCGGTGGGCGGGATGTCCATCGCCGGGGAGGTCGAGGTGCACTCGGAGGATTGCCTGTATCTGAATGTGTGGACCCCGGGCGTCGACACCGCCCGGCGGCCGGTGATGGTGTGGATCCACGGCGGCGGCTTCACCACCGGTTCGGGGTCGGGTCCCCTCTACCGCGGCGGGAGGCTGGCTCGCGACGGGGACGTGGTGGTGGTGACCATCAACTACCGGTTGGGAGCGTTGGGATTCCTGGCCCATCCCGCCCTGGCCGATCCCGGAGACGAGTGGCTGGGCGGCGGGTCGTGGTCGGGGTCGGGCAACTGGGGCCTGGCCGACCAGGTGGCGGCGTTGGCCTGGGTGCGGGACCACATCGCCGCCTTCGGCGGGGATCCCGCCAACGTCACCGTCTTCGGCGAGTCGGCCGGAGGGATGAGCGTGTCCGCCCTGCTGGGGGTGCCCGAGGCCCGAGGCCTGTTCCACCGGGCCATCATCGAGAGCGGGCCCCCCTACACCCATGGCGTCGACCAGGCGGCCGCCCGGGCCGAGGGCCTGGCCGCCCTGCTCGGGGTTCCGATGACCCGGGAGGCACTCGCCGGTGTATCCGCCGACCAGCTGGTCCGGGCGGTGGGGGAGTTGAGCACGACCCTCCGGGTCGGGGACGGGCTGCCCCTTGCACTCCTCCCGACCGTGGACGGAGGCCTGCTGCCCACCATCCCGGAGGCGGCGATCGCCGCTGGGGCGGTGGCCGATGTCCCGCTGATGGTGGGGACCAACCGAGACGAGGCCGCCTTCTTCGCGGTCGGGGTCCCCCAGATCGGCAGCCTCGACGACGACGGCCTGGTGCGATGGGTGGAGCGAGCCGCGCCGAGCCCGAACCCGGCGTCGACGGTGATCGGCGCCTACCGCGACATCCGAGCCGGGCGGGGCGAATCGGTGCAACCTCCGGACCTGTGGTCGGCGATCGCCACTGACGTCATCTTCCGGTTGCCGTCGGTCCGGCTGGCCGACGTCCATGCCGCCGCCGCCCTTCCCGAGGCCGGGACCTACCTGTACCTGTTCACCTGGGAGACGCCGGCCCTGGGCGGGATGCTGGGCTCGTGCCACGGGCTGGAGATGCCGTTTGTCTTCGGCACCGTCCGGAACCCGAACGTCCAGCTGTTCTCCGGTGGGGGAGACGACGCCTTCCGGCTTTCGGACGGGATGCGCAGCTCGTGGGTGGCGTTCGCCCGATCGGGAGTGCCGTCCAGTGGCACGGTCGGGGAGTGGCCGGCCTGGGAGGCCGAGGCGCGGCCGACCATGGTGTTCGGCCCGTGGCCGGGGACCGACGGCATGTGGCGCCCGATCTCCGGTCCCCGCGACGGTGAGCTGGAGGCCCTGGCCCCCGCCGTCGCACCCGCGGTGCCGGACATTGTCCCGGCGGCCGCGGACCGCTGATGGTGGTGCCGGCGTCGGGGCCGGCGATCGGGTGGGTTTCCATGTTCGGGCGGGTCCCCGATGTCGACGTCGAGGTCGACGTCGTCGTCGATGTCGTCGTGGTCCGGCCCGGGGTTCGCAACCCGCCCGTTCGGCGAACCCCGTTCACCCGGTGGTTTCCCAGTTAAAGTGCTCCCCTTGACGTGGTGGACCTCCCACATCCGTCAGCGCACCGTCCCGGGGACGTAGCCCAACCGGTAGAGGCAGGGCGCTTAAACCGCCTCCAGTGAGGGTTCGAATCCCTCCGTCCCCACGAAATGTTGGCACTTCGGATCTGAGCGGGGTGTGGTCGCCGGTCCAGTACAGCGCTGGCGATAGTTGCCCGCCGATGATCGGCACATAAGCCAGCGGTGCTGGCTCACAATGTGACGGGAATATCGGGGGAACCCGCTCACGGTATGGCCCATGAGGCACCCGTTGTGATCTTGCGACAGACTGAAGGCTGTGGACGAGCGACCGCCGATTCGCTACGCAACGGCAGGTGAGGTAACCATCGCCTATCGCGTGATGGGCGAGGGTCCACTGGATCTTGTGTGGGTCCCTGGTCTTGCCAGTAACCTCGAAATCGACTGGGAGAGCCCGCTCTGGGTCAGTACTTTCCAGCGCCTGGCCTCGTTCTCTCGCCTGATGGTCTTCGACAAGCGAGGGATGGGACTGTCGGATCGCAACGTCGGCGCTCCGACCCTCGAAGAGCGAATGGACGACGTCCGGGCGGTCATGGACGCTGTCGGCTCGGAGCGCGCCGCTCTAATCGGCGTGTCAGAGGGTGGCCCGATGAGTGTCCTGTTCGCTGCGACCTATCCGGAGCGGACGGTCGCCCTGGTGCTGTACGGAACGTTGGCGCGGGTCCGCCGTGACGTCGACTTTCCCCATGGCAACGAAGAAAACCTCGCCGAGCTATATCGGATCCTCGATGATGGGTGGGGGACGGGCGAGTCCTTGAGACAGTTCGCTCCTAGCCTCATGGAGTCCGAGCCCGCCCGTGAGTTCACGGCTCGCGTGGAGAGGGCCGCCGGCAGCCCCGGGACCATGCGGGCCTTCATAGACACCCTGGTGGGCATCGATGTGCGAGCCGTCCTGCCAACGATCTCGGTGCCGACTCTCGTCCTCCACGCGAGCGATGACATCACAGTCCCAATCGGCAATGGTCGCTGGCTGGCCGACCACATCGAGAGCGCCCGCTTTGTCGAGCTTCCCGGCGATCACCTGGCCATTGTCCTCGACCCCCGCTTTGCCGATGAAATCGAGACGTTTCTCACCGGCCGACATCACGCCGTAAGTACCGACCGCGTGCTCTCCACCGTTCTGTTCTCCGACATCGTGGGCTCCACCGAACAGGCAGCGGCAATCGGCGACCGACGATGGAGGGAGGTTCTCGACCAACACGACGCCGTCGTGGGTAGAGAGATCGAGACCTATCGAGGAAGGCTGGTCAAGTCTACGGGAGACGGCGTGCTAGCCACCTTCGACGGGCCAGCGCGGGCGATCTCTTGTGGTTGTCAGCTACGCGACCACCTGCGACCACTCGGCATTGAAGTGCGTGTGGGACTCCACACCGGCGAGATCGAAATACGAGGTGGAGATGTTGGCGGGATCTCCGTTCACATCGGTGCGCGTGTCGCTGCGGTCGCTCATGCTGGTGAGGTTCTCGTCTCGCGCACCGTCACCGATCTCGTGGCAGGGTCGGGCATTGAGTTCGCAGATCGTGGCAATCACCAACTCAGGGGGGTGCCCGGCGATTGGCAGTTATTCGCCGTGACGAGTGCATAGGTTCTTCCACGACGGCCCCGAAACCACGAGGCTCCCATCCTTACAAGTGACCCCGTCCACCGGCTAGGTGGGACACATCTTGGCTCCGTCGATTACCTGCTCTTGCGAGCGGCGTACCCCGCTGAAATCCGAAGAGCCGAAATGTTTCCGGCTTCAGCTTCAGCTTCGGCTCGTGTCGTGGGGCGGGCGGCGGTTCAATCGCTCGAAGGCCAATGCGCCCAGCGCCACCACCGCCACGAAGCCACCGTAAGCAAACGAAGTGTCCCGGAGGCCGATGTGGATGGTCAGAACCCCGGCCACCAGGGCAGGGACGCTGAAGGCCACGTAGCTGACCACGTAGACCGCCGATAGCAGCGCCGCCCGCTCCTGGGTCTCCGCCAGCTGGGTCACCGACCGCAAGGCTCCGAGAAACGCAGCTCCGAAGCCCCCGCCGGCAACCACCGAGGCCACGACGAACAGCGCGATCGAAGATGACCCGATGGCCAGGAGAAACAGACCCGTTCCCGCAGCCAGGGTGGCGATGCCGATTCGGGCCATGGGGGCCGGGGACAGGTCGCGGGCGAGAAGCGCGGCGACGGCTCCCGATAGCGGGAACACGCCGATCACCCCGCCCACCACCGCGTGATTGCCTTGCCCGAACACGCTGGCCAGGACCGAACCACCGACCGACAGGATCAATCCGCCCAGCGCCCAGGTGGCCACCATGGTCGGGACGGCACCGGCAAACGCCCGCCTCGCCCGCGGCGGGACGGCTATCTGGGGTCGCAAGGCGGCCGCCGCTCCCGGCACCCGCGGGACGGTTTCCGGCAGCACCGCGGTGGCCAGGGCCAACGCCACGAACAGGCCGGCGAGGATGGCGAAGATCAAACGGGTCGGATGCGGGGCGTACTCCACCAAGGTTCCGGTCACGATCGCACCCAACCCCAAACCGAACGTCGGCGCCACGCTGTTGACCAGCGAGCCGAGTCGCGACCCGTCACCCGGCTGCAGATCCAAGAGGTAAGCCCCCAGCGCCCCGAGCGCCGCGCCGGTGGCCAGTCCCTGGACGATCCGGGCGCTCAGCAGCCACCCGACGCCATCGGCCCCGAGGAACAACGCCATCGCGCCCGCCTCCACCAGGAGAGCGCCGGCCAGCACCATCCGCCGACCCACGAAGTCCGACAATCTGCCCACGGTGAGCAGGCTCATCATCAGGGCCAGGACGTAGACCGCGAAGATCACCGTGAGGGTGATCGAGGAGAATTTGAGCTCGGCCTGGTAGACGGAATAGAGCGGACTCGGGGCGCTCGACGCGGCCAGGAGGACGGCGGTGGTCGCGGCCACCACCCAGAACGCGGCGCCCCGGGGTAGCGCCCGAGACGTCGTCGACGGCGCCTCCGAGGTAACCGTCAGCGTCGCCATGACCTCACCCGGGTAGGTGCATCTGGAGGAAGTTGCGTACTGCCTCGGTGGCCTCCGTGAGGTGCTGTCGGGAGTCGTTCCACGGCTCGAACACCTCCCCGGCGGGGGCGAGCGTCGCGATCTCCCGACCGGTGGCCGTGGGGTGATACCGGTCGGTGCCCGGAAGCACCAGCAAAGGGGTCGGACACGACTCCACGAATTCCCGGGTGACACTCACCACGAAGTCCTCTCCCCACATCCGGTTCCCGAATTCCTCGATGGCTTCGGGGCTGACGTCCGGTCGGCCCGAGAGCCGGCTGCCCCACGAACGCCACATCTCGTCGTACAACTGCCCGTTCCCGTCGGCTATTCCGACCGGTTGCTGCAGGACGGCGGCCGCCACCCGACCGGGCGCCCGTTCGATCAGCTTGAGTGCGAACGACCCTCCAATGCAGCAGCCGATGACGTGGAATCGGTCGATGCCCAGGTGATCGAGCAGGGCCAGTTGGTCCTGGGCGTAGGCGCCCCACGGGTCGGCGGGCTCCAGCGGACCGAACGACTGGCCAGCATTTCGCTGGTCCATGGCGATCAGTCGAAAGCTGTCCTCGTAGCGCGCCAGTGGGTTGATCGGAGCCTTGGCCCACATCGCGATGGTTGAATCCATCGCCCCCGGCGCGATCAGGAGGATCGGGAACCCACTGCCGTGCTCCTCGAAATGGATTGAAGTCGAGTCGTACTCGAATTCGGGCATTGTTCACTCCCCTTCCGGTGGTCCGTTGGGCTGCTCACTGATCATCGGCTTTTCATCGGCTTCTGATCTGGCGAGGCTGGTCATCGTCGAGCGCGTTCAAAGTGCCTCGGAGAAATCCAAGACCAGGCGGCCGCGGGGCCCCATCGTGCGGGCCCATCGGAATGACGTAGGCGATCACGGCGTCGCCGACCGCCAGGCGCCCGTCGCCGTCGATTCCCAGTTTGTCGATGACACCGGCAGCGTCCATGCCCGGGATGTAGGGAGTCGGGCGCTCCGCCGATTGGGCCGCCCGGCCTCCGGACCGGAAGGTGATGTCGGTGGGATTCACCGGCACCGCGTGGACTCGTATGCACACTTCGCCCGGGCCCGGTTGAGGCTCGGGGAGGTCGACGATCTTGAGAACCTCGGGGCCGCCGAACTGGGAAAACCCGATTGCCTTCATCGGCTCATCGCCTTCCCTGGCGTCGACCGGAAACCTGGAGCGGACACGAGCGGGCAAGGCGGCGCACCACCCTCACCGTAGCAGACGGATCTGTCTATATCACGGTGCCATGGCCGACGACGGCGGGGCGAGGGCCTGGGCCATGACTGGGCGAGTGCTCTTCGGCATTCGGCGGGCCCGACCCCGAGCAGACAGATCCGTCTGCTACCCTCGACCGATGCCGAAGTCGAGGTCAAGTGGTCCGGAAACCCGCCCGACGGAGGCTGTCGGCGGAGAGCGGGGTCCGAGGCAGCGCCTGTTGGAGACGGCCGACCGGCTCTTCTACGACGAGGGGGTCCACGTCGTCGGCATCGACCGGCTTCTCGACGAGTCAGGGGTGGCCAAGGCCTCCCTCTACGCTCATTTCGGCAACAAGGACGGACTCGTCCGTGTGTACCTCGAGGAACATTTCGAAGCCCGCCGCGAGCATGTGGCGGAGGTTCTGTCCAGATATGCCACCCCCCGGGAACGCCTTCTCGGACTCTTTTCGGATGTCGAGGATGCCCTCGCCCATCCGATGTTCCAGGGCTGCCGGTTCGTCAACGCCAGTGCCGAGGCCCGGCCGGGCGAGAGCGTTGGGGCGGTCACCGACGAGTACCGGACCTGGCTGCGGACGCTGTTCACCGATCTCGCCAGGGCAGCCAAGGCAAAAAACCCTCGGCGGCTGGCCCGACAGCTGGCCCTTCTCTACGACGGCGCGGCGGTCGCGGCCCGGCTTGACCAGGACCGGGCAGGTGCCGCCGACGCGGCGCGGTCGGCGGCGACGGCCCTGGTGGACGCCTCGACGCCTCCTCCGGCCCCTCCGGCGACACCGGCCAAGGGTTCCAGCCCGAAGCGTCCGACCTCCGGTTAGGTGCCCTCGTCGAGCTCGCTCGGCACCGCCGTCAGCGAGACGGGTTTTCCGTTGCGAAGGACGGTGATCGCCATCGGGCGCCCAATGGCCTCCGCCCCCATGAGTTTTTGCAAGCCGGTCGCCGATGGTTCGTTGGCGCCGTCCACGGTGACGACGAGGTCGCCCGCCCGCAATCCGCCCTTGGCGGCCGGGCTTTGCGGCACCACGGTGGAGACCAGAAGTCCGGAACGATGGCCGAACTCCCTGACCGCAATGGGGGGAAGGGGCTGCTGCGCCCCGCCGATGCCGAGCCAGGCTCGCCGGACCCGGCCTTCGGTCATCAACGAGCTGATGATGCCCCGGGTGGAGGCGTTGATGGGAACCGCCAAGCCCAGCCCGATGCCGGCGACGGCGGTATTCACGCCCACCAGCTGCCCTGAGCTGTTCGACAGCGCTCCACCACTGTTCCCGGGATTCAGGGCCGCGTCAGTTTGGATGACCTCGTCGACGATGCGTCCGGCCACCGTCGGGAGCGACCTCCCGAGCGCAGACACGATTCCGGCGCTGACACTGCCGGAGAGCCCGTGGGGATTGCCGAGCGCCACCACCAGCTGGCCGACCTGCAATTCTTCGGCATCTCCCAGCGTCACTGGGAGCGGCACTTCGCCCCGGGCCCGGAGCACGGCGAGGTCCGACAACGGGTCTCGGCCGATGACATCGGCGTCCGTGCCGGTGCCGTCTGAGAAGGAGATGCCGGCGCTGTCCGCTCCCTGGACGACGTGAGCGCTGGTCAGCAGGAAGCCGTCCGACGTGAGGACGCTGGCACTGCCGGCCCCTGCCCCGCGCCGGGTCTTGACGGTGACGCTGGCCACACTCGGCCCGACGGTGGCGGCAACCCGGACGACCACGGCCGAGTAGGCGTCCAAGGCATCATCCGCCCTGGTCGGATCGCCGTCCTCGGTGACTGCTTGTAGAGCTGGTTCCATGGTGTCGGCCAGTGTATAGACGGAACTGTCTATGTCCGGCCGTCCCGGTGGTGTGGTCCCGTCAGCCCGTATTGCCACTCACGGTGGTCGGAAGGCTGGAGGCTCGGGCCCGCCCGCGGCAGGCGTCGTTGTGACGGGGACTCTGGTCCCAGGTCGACGGAAGGGACGGGCGGGATTAATGCCCGGATTCGGTTGAGCCGACCATATCCACGAGGAATCGAACTCAACGGCGGCGCTTAACCGAGCGCGGCGATCAAAGGGGGAGGTGACTGCCGTATCGCATCCAGGATGAGGCGCGGGGTTCACTGGATCACCCTGGGCGTGGTGATCGTCGGCGTCGCGGCGTCGATCGCGGTGTTCGCGGCGTCGCGGGATTCGGTGATGAACGCCAATAACGCGTTGTTGCGTCAGGACGCCGCTCAAGGGGCACTGGTCCTGAACCAAGTCATCACCACTCTGACAACGCCCTATCAACAGCTCGGTAAAGTCGTGACGCCGTCGGGCGTGTCCCCGTCCGCGTTCGATGCCGCTGCCGCCGCGCCGGCCGCCAATGGATCCGCGATAGCGCTGTTGCAGGTGACGGGGGACCGCGTGAACGTTCTTGCGTCGGTCGGCGATCTCCATCGTGGTTTTTCCGCCGCCGGTGACACCGCCCTTATCGCCACCCTCGCCCGGCAGGCTCACGCCAACTTCGCCGGCGTGTTTTTGGCTTCGGGGCAGCGCTGGCTCGAGATGGTCTACGGAGCCGGATACGTTCCGGCCGGCTTTGCCATTTACAGTGAGCAGCCCATCGGGAAGGCCAACGCCGTCACATCGCTGTCCGGGGTCGTGTTCCCGGGCACCTACGCCGCAGCCTTCGTCGGCTCTCCAACGGTGGCGAACCTCGCGCTACGGACAACCCAGCAGCTGCCTGGGAGGGACGGTCGACCAGTGGCGATCTCGATCATCACCGATCCCGCGAACAACTCCACTGGCGCCGCCTTGGTCAGTCATCCGGGATCCGTCGTGTCGCCCGGTCACGTCGTTGTGGAGATCAGTTCACATGCGAATCTTGTCGGCGGCTTCACGAAGGAGTTTCCCTGGATCCTGGGCGTGTTCGGCCTACTGGCGACCCTGGGTGCAGCGGGTCTGCTCGAGATTGCCACTCGACGGCGCGACGATGCACTGGGTTTGGTGAGGGAGCTCAAGGTCTCGAATTCAGAACTCGACTCGGCTCTGGCCCACAAGGAAGAGGCCGAGCAGACCCTTCGCCAAGCCCAACGCATGGAGGCAGTCGGTCAGCTCGCCGGAGGGATTGCCCACGACTTCAACAACCTGCTCCAGGTCATTATCAGCTATGCAGGATTCCTCGCCGATTCGACCGACCCAGAGAGTGACATGCATCGAGACGTTGGGGAGGTCCAAAAGGCTGCCGAGCGAGCGGCGGATCTCACTCGGCAGCTGCTCATGTTCAGTCGGCGAGACGTCACCAGTCCGGATTCGATCGATGCCAACAGAGTGGTTCTTGATGCCGCGCGCCTCATGCGACATACCCTCGGCGAAGATGTGACCCTCCGCTGCAGAGTCGCTGACCATCCCTGCTATGTACGCGCGGATGCCCCGGAGATCGAGCAGATGCTGATGAACCTCGCCATCAACAGTCGCGACGCCATGAAGCAGGGAGGTGAACTCTCAATTGATGTTGACGTGGTCGTGCTCGACGCCTTGGGGGCCGAAGCCGCCGGGCTCCCCCCGGGACCATACGTAAAAATCGGGGTGGAGGACACCGGGGAAGGCATGCCACCCGAGGTGGCGGCCAAGGCCTTCGAGCCGTTCTTCACCACCAAGGAGACCGGACGGGGGACCGGCCTCGGCCTTTCCATCGTCTACGGGATCGCCAATCGTTGGGGAGGACGGGTATCGGTCTCCACTCAGGTCGGCGCCGGAACGACCTTCACCGTGTTGTTCCCCGTTTCCGCGGATGCCCCGGATCTGAGTGTTGCCAACCCCACGGTGTCTCAGCCTGACGGGGGCCACCAAACCGTCCTCCTCGTCGAGGACGAGGAAGGCGTTCGCCGATCGACGACCCGCATCCTCGAGGCCGGCGGCTACGAAGTACTGCAGGCCAGGAACGGCGTTGAGGCGTCATTGGCCTTTGAATCTCAGTCGATTGACGTTCTGGTGACCGACGTGGTCATGCCGGGGGGCATTTCGGGGAAGGCGCTGGCCGACCAATTGCGGGCCAAGGGTTCCGGTCTCCCGGTGGTCTTCGTGTCGGGATACAGCGAAGAGACCATCGCCGAAAGAGGCGTTGTCACCCCATCGACGGCAATCGTGAAGAAGCCGTTCTTGCCGACCGAACTCCTCGAGGCAATGGCCCAAGCGATTGCCGCGGGCGCTCCGGCCCGGTGATCAAGGGGGGCCATCAGCGGGATCGAGCACCGATCCATCGGTTCGACGTTCCCCGGGTTTCGCGATACCTGATGGGCTAAAGTTGCAAATTATTTCCGCTATTGGCGGCACGGTCGATTTGTCGGTCGAGCCCGGTGGGGAGGACACCAGCGTGTGCATCGGTTCTGCGGCGGTTGGGGATTGGGTGGAACCCACGTCGGCGTCACGTCCGTGAGCGCTGCGGAGCGGACGCCCGAACGGCACGAGGTCGTCCTGGTGGTCGACGACAATGATCCAGTGCGTGAAGGCCTTTGCCGGATGCTCGATTCCGCAGGCATCCGATCAGTCGCGGCGAACTCGTTTCAAGACGCCGTGCGCCTCCAGGCCGCCCATCTTCCGGCCGTCGCAGTGATTGACGACCGACTGCCCGATGGGAGCGGCACCGAGCTCGCCCATGCCATCAGGGAGCGCAACCCCGAAACCCTGGTGATCATGCTCACCGGATTTGCCTCTCTTGATGCGCCCGCCGACGCGGGTGGGCGGTTTTACGCCCATTTGATCAAACCCGTCCGGTCCGTCGAGTTCGTCACCATCGTGGGAGACGCGCTCGCTCAAGGCCGAGCCGACAGGGAAGTGGACCCGCATTGAGCCCCACGGGCGAAAGGTCTTTCTGGTTGGTCGCCACCACCCCCTGAGCGGGGATGGACGAGCCGGCAGCCGCTCACCGGGCAGCAGGCCGGGAGGCACCGCCCAAGGGTAAGGACAGGTCCGAGCTCTTGGCCCCCCACCGGCCACCGAGCTCGGGCGGTCGGATACCGGAGCGGTTGACTCGACATCGGCTTGGGGCGTTCGACGGCGCTCGCCACGCAACTCAACTCTGCCGCTACCAGTGCCGATAATAAGAATGATGAAACCCGTCAACGTCGTCGCGGGCAGCGACCAGCCGAGAGTTCTGGTGATCGACGACGACCGAGAGCTGCGTCTCGGACTGCGCTCGACGCTGGGTACCGCGGGTTGGACGGTTGAAGAGGCGATCACCACCGGCGAGGCCATTCTCACCGCGAGAGATTGCCAGCCGGACGTGATCGTTCTCGATCTCGAGATGTCTGACGGCACCGGACGGGAGGTGTTGGCCGAGTTGAAGTCCACGGCGGAGACCGAGCGCATACCGGTCGTCGTGCTCTCGACTGCGTCCGAAGACTCGATGAAGGGAAGCCCGCTGCGGGAGGGAGCCCAGGATTACATCCAAAAGCCGTTCTCACCCGACGACCTCGAAGCCCGGGTTGCGGTCGCCCGCCGGGTCGCCGTCGAACACCGGGTCGCTGTCGAACACCGTGTCGCCGTCGAACACCGCCAGATACAAATGAGCGAAGAGAATTGTCGGGAAATGTTCGACCTGGCCGCCGACGCGGTGTTCTCGATCGACGCGGAGGGAATCGTCACGTTCATCAATGCCGGGGCAACGGCCATCCTCGGAAGGGACGAGGAACGGATCGTTGGGCGGCACATCTTCGAGTTCATGGATGAGGATGCTCAGGGCGTCATGACCGAGCAGTTGCAACATCGTCGATCGGGAAAACTGGGCTCCTACGAAAACCGATTCCTCAACGGGGCCGGAATGCCGGTCTGGGTCCAACTGGTGGCAATGCCGATCTACGACCGCGATGGAGGGTACGCAGGCAGCATCGCCATGGCGACAGATCTGAGCGTTCGGCGCCCCTCCGAGCACGCGCTCCGCATTGGTGAAATCAAGTACCAGTCGTCATTTGTGCACGGGCCGGCGGGCATGGCCGAGATCTCCGCCGACGGGTACTTCGCTCAAGTAAATCCTGCGCTCTGCGAGATCTTGGGCTACTCGGCCGAACAGCTCTGTGGAATGACTCCGGCTGACATCTGCCATCCCGACGATGTAGACGAGACGGTTCAGGATGTTTCCGAGATGGAACGGCGAGCTGCGCCGGCGCTTGCCTCGAGGACGTCCCAGCAATTCAGTGCCGAGAAACGCTACATCAGCGCCAGCGGCGGAGTGGTCTGGTGTTCTGTCAGTGCGTCCGCGGTATTCGACGAGGACGGACGCCTTGCCTTTATCTTGTCGCACTTCGTCGATATCACGGAAAAAAAGGAAACCGAGTCCTCGCTTGTCGCGTCGGAGAGACGATGGAGAACGGTATTTGATCTGGCGCCGGTCGGCCTGGCCGAGCTGTCCATGGACGGCCACTTCCTTCGCGTCAACCCCGCGGTGTGCGAGATCCTCGGCTACTCGGCCGATCAACTGCTGTCGATGGCGCCCTCCGACATCAGCCATCCTGATGAAGGCGACATGAATCGCCGAGTCGTGGCTGCCCTGTCCGAGAGCAATGTCGAGGATTTGAACTACACGTGGCGTTTCATCCACGCCCAGGGGCAGGTCGTGTGGTGCGTTGTCCGAGCAGTACGTATCCATGGAGGCGACAGCACCGGCGATCACTTTCTGGCTGCGTGTCTCGACATTACGGACCGCAAAGAGTCCGAACGCAAGCTCGAGCACATGGCCGCCCAGGCGAACGAAGCATCCCAGCTCAAATCCAATTTTCTGGCAAACATGAGCCACGAGATCCGTACGCCGATGAACGGTGTCGTGGGCATGACCGAGCTCCTGCTCGAGACCGATCTCGACGACGCGCAGCGTGACTACGCCGAGACAGTGCGGAATTCGGGTGCCGCGCTCATGACGGTCATCGATGACATCCTCGACTACTCGAAGATTGAAGCAGGGAAGGTAGATATCGAGGAGATCGAGTTCAGCTTGACGGCTGTGGTTCACGACGTCCTCCATCTGATGAGACCCCAGACGGAGAGCAAGGGTGTCAAGTTGACTGGATTCGTTGCCGATTCGGTTCCAGCCGTGGTCAGCGGGGACCCGCTTCGGGTCCGTCAGGTTCTGGTCAACCTGGTAGGAAACGCAATAAAATTCACGCAGGTCGGCGAAATATCGGTCCGGGTGACCGAATTCGAATCCATAGGTCATGATGTTGTGCTTCGGTTCGAGGTCTCCGACACTGGCGATGGCATCGACTCGCGGAAGCTCGATCTGATCTTTCAGCCGTTTGTGCAGGCGGACATGTCGACCTCTCGGAAATACGGCGGTACCGGCCTGGGCCTGTCCATCTGTGGCCAACTCGTCGGCCTCATGGGCGGCGACTGCGGTGTCTCCAGCCGGCTGGGAGAAGGAAGCACGTTCTGGTTCACGATTTGTGTTCGCGCCGATCACGGGCAGGCGAGGCAGAATTCCGTTCCAGTTCCTTCCACCGTTGCTCGGCTTCGACCTCAGGAGGAAATCACACCGCCAGCGCCAGCCAGGACGGGGACGCCAAAAACCGGGCGGATACTCTTGGCTGAAGACAACCTGATCAATCAGAAGGTTGCGGTCGCCATCCTTTCTGGCGTCGGTTACCAGGTGGACACGGTGCACAATGGCGCTGAGGCGCTGCAGAAGGTCGTCGACGGCGGATATTGCGCAGTATTGATGGACTGCCAAATGCCGCATCTGAGCGGCTATGACGCGACGGTGGCAATCCGGGCCCTGAAGAGCCCCTCCCGGTTCATCCCGATTATTGGAGTGACCGCCGGAGCTCGTGAGGAGGACCGAAAGCGTTGTCTGGCGTCCGGCATGGATGCGTATATTGCCAAGCCGTTCTCGAAGGATGCCCTAGTCGCCTTGGTGGCCCTCACCATCGAGCAGCAAACTCAAGACGATCGCTCGTCCAGCTAACCCAGTACGCGCCGCCGGGCGACGGGTCATGGGTGACCTGGAGGGGAAGCCCCTCCCCTCCAGGAGGGGGTCAATCGACTAGCCGACCTTCTGACCGTTGGCCGTGAGGGCGACGTCGATGTTGCCCCGAGTGGCATTCGAGTAGGGGCACACCTGGTGCGCGGCGGCGACCAGCTGGACGGCCTGCTCGGCGTCCTGGACGTCCGGGAGGGTGACGTCCAGCTCGGCGGCAATCTTGAAACCCCGCTCTTCGGTGGGAAGAAGACTTACATGACTGTCGATCGAAACGTCGCCGACCTCGACCTTCTCGCGTCGGGCTACCGCACTGAGCGCACTCTCGAAACAAGCCGCAAAGCCCACCGCGAACAGCTGCTCCGGATTAGTGCCGCCACCCTCACCACCCAGTTCCTTGGGTGAGCGGATTTGTACCTCCAGCGCCCCATCGCTGGTGACGCCGTGCCCGTTCACCCGACCACCGGTGACGGTTGCCTCCGCGGTGTAAAGGATCTTTGCCATCTCGGCCTCCATTCTCAGGATCCAACAATCGCGTCAGGCTGGCGCAATTTGGACTGCTCACTCTGGGATACCTCCGAGGCTATCCGGACCCGGCCGAGCCTCCGTCGGCCGGGGGGCTGGCGACGGCGAGGGGTGAAGAGCGGGGGAGGGGGGAAGGAATGAAGGGATCAGGGAGCAGGGAAAAGGGGATCGAGGAGCCAGGAGAATCGAGGAGCGAGAAAATGGAACACCGATGACCGATCCGCCAACCGTCCTCATCACCGGCGCGACCGACGGGCTCGGGCGTGCCCTCGCCCTCCGGCTGGCCGCCGACGACGTCAGGCTGATCCTCCACGGCAGAGATCAGGGAAAACTCGACGCGGTCGCCGATGCCATCGCTGGGGCCGCCCAGAGCCCACCAACGACGGTGGTCGCCGATCTGGCCGATCTCGGGCAGGTGCGGCGGATGGCGGCGGACGTACTCCGCACGACCCCCCGGCTGGACGGGTTGGTGAGCAACGCCGGCATTGGCACCGGCGAGCCCGACGGCCGCACCCGGCGCACCAGTGCGGACGGCTATGAACTGCGCCTGGCGGTGAACTACCTGGCCGGATTCCTGCTCACCCTCGAACTCCTCCCGCTTCTCCGGAGCTCCGGTCCGTCCCGAATCATCAACGTTGCTTCCATCGGCCAATATCCGCTCGATTTCGACGATCTGATGTTGGAACACGCGTACAGCGGTAGCCGGGCCTACGGCCAGAGCAAGCTGGCCCAGATCATGTCGGGCTTCGAACTGGCCGACCGGGTTCCCGCCGCCGAGGTGACGGTGAACAGCCTGCATCCCGGCACCTACATGCCGACCAAAATCGTGCTGGAAGAGATCGGGCGCACGGTCGACGGGCTGGAAGTGGGGGTAGCCGCGGTCCGACGCCTTGTCATCGACTCCGACCTGTCCGGAGTCACCGGCAGGTTCTTCGATCGGACACGAGAGGCCACCGCCGACGACCAGGCCTACGACGGCAAAGTCCGTGCCGAGCTGTGGGAACGCAGCCTCGAGTTGGTCTCCCTCCCCGACCCGTTCGTCGCCTGAGGAGGAAGGCCAACCCCCCCGCCATATCCGGGCGAGGATCAGCTACTCGGGCACGACTTGGGCAGCGTCAGTGACAGACCGAGTTGCTTCATCCCCTTCTCCAACTGGGTCGATCCCGGCAAATTGGAAGTCGCCGCCGACCAGATGGTCGACGTGCAGGTCTTGGTCTGGCAGCCGCCGCCGAAGGTCAGCGACGGTCCAGTGTCGACCAGCACACACTGGCACTGCACCTTGCTGGCATCATGGGGATCGACGGTGCAGACGACGTCGAGACAGTTCCCCCAAGGGGCGTCGGCCGGGCAGGTCATGACCAGGGTGCTGCTCGTCACCAGCTGCGTCGAAAAGTTCGAATGGAGGCTGTCGCCTTTCGGCTCCCTCTCCGAGCACGATTTGAAGCCGACCGAGTACCCGGTTTTGGTGACACAGTCGCAGATGACGATGCTCGGGTCCGTCGTGGAGGTCACACACGGCGCATCGGTGCACAACGCGTACTTCTGGTCGCAGATGTAGGCGCCATCGATGTGGAGCGTCTTCGGCCGGGCGACGGCCGGTTTTCCCGAGCTGCAAGCCGATCCGACGATCGGGAGCGCGGCGAGCGAGGCGATTCCGAGGGCAGTGCGCCGCTCGATTCGTGGGGCGTCGCCGATGGCGATGGCGTCGTCCACCAGATCGGCGATCTCGGCCGAACCCCGTGCCGTCGAGGCCGCGATCCGGCCGTCCCTCCCGATCAGGACCGCGCTGGGGGTGGCAGTGACGCCGTAGGCGCGGGCAATATCGCCGGACTCGTCGAAGATGTAGTTGTCCAGGTCCAGGTCCAGGTCCAGGCCGGGGTCCAGCGAGGCGGCCGTGGCCAGGCTGTCGAGACGCGAGCCGCCGCCGAGGACGGCAATGGTCAGCCGGCCCTGAAGCGACCGTTGCCATCCGGCCACGTCCGGCAGCATGGCGCGGCAGGCACCGCAGGCGGAGTGGCTGAAGACGAGGACGACCGGTCGGCGGGGCGCCAGTAGTTTTTCGAGCGTCCAGGACCGGCCCCGCTCATCCGGGACCGAGAACCCGGGGGCGAGAGACCCCCTCGACCGCCCTCGTGACCGCCGAGCGGCAAGCACCGTCCAGGTGCCCGCTGCGAGGAGGCCAATCGCCGCGAAGCCGACCGACCCCCGCCCGTGCAGGGCGATGTAGGCGGCGATCGCGCCCAGGAGGCCGTTGCGCGCCACCGTCGACCACCCGACCGGGGCCTTCGAGAATCGTCCGAAACAATGGCACTCAGGGGCACGACCTCGGAGAAGACTCGCGATGACCGCGGTGCTGTAGCCGGTGAGCAGAGCCAAGGCGCCGAGGGCGCCCGTCGCCGCCGTCCACGCGACGATCATCGAGACGGCGATGGCCAGCTCGCAGGCCAGGAGGACCCATTCCAGCGGAGCGGCGATGGCGTCCGGGACGCCGAATTGAACAGTTGAGAGGCGGGTAGCGGTGTGATCGCCGAGTTTCGCCGCCACCGCGGCCGTAAACACCGCGGCGAGCCCGAGCCTCGCTACCAGCAGTGCCATGCCGCATCTTCCCTCAGACCCGCGCCGACGCGCTACCGAAAATTCGGCGGGCCCGGATTCGTGCCGCCCACCTCATGGGGCGGCAGATCATCGAGCCGGTCGCAGCACATCGGCGGACCGGCGCTCTGATCGGCATCCCCGAACCGGACACGGGCAAGCCGTTCCGTATTATGCATTTGGCGTTGCCTGTGACCTAACCGGCCGAACCATGAGGGCGACGGCAAGGCCTTGGCCGGATGCCGCGCAACCCGGACCTGTCCCTGCCGATCCGGGGACGACCGCCGTGCGCTCCCGGTCAGTCCTCGGCGTCGATCGGGGGCGGATCCTCGTCGGACGGCGGCAGCGGTCGTCTCAGGAGAGGGTTGAGGCGAACCATCGAGGAGAGCGCGTCGGTCAACTCGCCGACGGCGCCGATGACCAGATCGGTGGCCGGGGAGCCGACCTGTTCCCTCAGGACCCGGTTGACCTCCTCCACCTGGCGGCGAGTGTCGGCCACGCCGGTGGTGTAGAGCCGGGTGAACTGCTCGAGGGTGTCGGTGGCGTCGAGCAGCCGGGTCGTAATGCGTTGGAAATTGGTGACACCCTCCCGGAACTCCTGGAGGGTGGAGGGCAGCGCGATCAGCTCGGTGGTGACCTGACGCCGCCAGCTCTCGAGCCGGTTGAGCCAAGGGATCTCGGGCAGAACGGGCACCGACTCATGCTACCCCCTCGACCTCGGGAAAGACCCCCGGCAGGCATGAAGAGTGCGGCCTGGCACACCGACCTAGAGTTGTAGCGATATGCAAATGTCGACGACCGAGGTGATTGTCATCGGGGTCCTTTCGATCGTCTGGGCCGCCATCGGGTACCGCCTGTCGGAGGGGGTTCGGAAGGTCACCGGGCGCACACCCTGGGGGCTCCCGTCACCGGTCTGGGCGTTGCTGTGGTTCTTGTCGGTGGCGCTGGGTCTGGTGCTGTTCCTGATCGCCAGGTCCAGCGACGCTCGAAGAGCGGTCCGGATGGGTCCCGGTCACCCGGGCGGCCCCGGTGCGCCCGGGGAGTCGCTCGGGACCCGGCCAACTGCGCCGATGGCGAGACCCATACGGGCAGGTTCACAGTTTCCCGCCTACCCCCGGCCGGCCAACTCGCCGGGGCTCGGGGAACCGGAACCCTCGGACCTACCCCCGCCGCCGACTCCGCCCGCGTCGCCGCCGGCGGAATCCGGGACGCCGTCATCGTCGGCCGGATCGGAAGGGGTAACCGAGTCCAATCCTCCACCCGGGTCGCCACCGCCTCCCGAACCCGGGCCCCAGGCGCTGCCGCCCCCGGGCTGGCACCCGGATCCGAGCGGAAGGTTCCACTACCGATGGTGGGACGGGACGATGTGGACGAGCCAGGTGTCCCTGAGCGGGCAGCACCTGATCGACACCAATCCTGACCAGCGGATTGGCCGGTACTGAGCGGTCAGAGACAATCTGGAAATCGCATCCGAGAACGGATGGAGGGAGGGGATCGACATGGCGATAGCCAGTACGACCGAGGTGGTGCGCCACGCGGCCGAGGATGACCTGCCGTGGGTGGACGCCTCCGGGGGCATCTGGTTGAAAGTCTTGCGGGTCGACGTCGCCAACGGCGTCTGGGTGGTGCGCAACCGCTTCGAGCCGGGAGTCCGCCTCCAGACCCACCGGCACACCGGCGCGGTCGACGGCTTCACCATCTCCGGCCGGTGGCACTACCTGGAGTACGAATTCTACAACCACGCCGGGTCGTACATCCGAGAGCCTGCCGGTTCAGTCCACACTCTCGACGTCCCCGACGACAACGACGGGTTCACCGACGTCCTCTTCGTCATGGAGGGGGTCAACCTCAACCTGGCGGCCGATGGTTCGGTCGAGAGCGTCACCGACGGGGCCGGCACCCTGGCGGCCTACGAGGCCCTGGCGGTGGCCCAAGGGTTCGACCCGCCCACCGGCGTGCTCATCGGATGAGGCCGTAGCCCCTATGTCATCGGCCACATCGGCGTCGTCGGCGTCGTCGGAAGCGTCGGAAGCGTCAGAAGCGTCGGAAGCGTCGGAAGCGTCGGAGCACGTTCCGAGCCCGGGCGCGGACGACCTGACCGCTCCGCTCCTCGACCCGACCTTCTACGCCGGCGACCCGTTCCCCCTGTATGCCCGGCTGCGGACGGAAGCTCCGGTGGTTCGCAACCCCACGCTCGGCTTCTGGGTGGTCAGCCGGCACGCCGATGTGGCCTCGGTCTCCCGGGACCCTGACACTTTCTGCTCGGGGAAAGGGGTGATGGTCTTCGAGATCGGCAACGAGTACCCGACGCCGCCGACCATCATGCACACCGATCCGCCCGACCACACCCGGTACCGGGCGCTGGTGCAGCCGGGCTTCCGACCGAAGTTCATGCGGGGGCTGGAAGATGCCGTCCGGGCCCGGACCAAGACATTGGTTGACCGCCTGGAACCCGGGATGCCGGTGGACATCGTGTCGGAGCTGGCGGTTCCCCTACCGCTCCAGGTCATCAGCGACCTCCTGGGGATTCCCGAAGCTGACTGGCCGAGGTTCTTCCGCTGGTCTGAAGCGGTGATCCCCGGGGCCACCGACTGGCCGGAGGCGGAGCGTCAGGCGCTCAGCGCCGAAATGGTCGAGTACCTGTTGGCCGCGGCCGGCGCCCGGCGAGCGTCGCCGAGCTCGGACATCGTCTCGGAGTTGGCGTCGGCCGAAATCGACGGTGATCGTCTCTCTGACGCCGAGCTGGCTATGTTCCTGGTGCAGTTGCTGGTGGCCGGTAACGAGACCACTCGAAACATGGTGTCCGGAGGGCTGAGCGAGTTTGCCGAGACTCCGGGGGAGTGGGCGGCACTGCGGGTCCGGGTGGCGGAATCGGCGCCACGGGCCCTGGCCATCGCCACCGAGGAGATGCTGCGCTGGACGACCCCGGTGGTGTCGTTCATGCGCACGGCCACTCGGGACGCGGTCCTCGGAGACCAGCCCATCAGCGCCGGCGACCCGGTATTGATGCTCTACGCCTCGGCCAACCGTGACGAGGCGGTGTTCGGATCGTCGGCCGACCGGTTCGAGAGCAGCCGAGACCCGAATCCCCACCTGGCCTTCGGGTTCGGCGCCCACTTCTGCATCGGGGCCGCACTCGCCCGCCTGGAGGGCAGGATCGTGCTCGAAGAACTCCTGGCCCGCTTCGGCTCGGTGGAGTCGGCCGGCCCGGTGGAGCGGACGCCGTCACCGGTGATCGCCGGGGTCCGGTCGGCCCCGATGGTTTTCGGTGCGCCGAGCTCCTGATTCCCCCCGTCAGCTCCTGATCGCCCCCGTCGCCCCTGCCGTTGATGGCCCTGGTCAACAGGTCTGCGACGCGGCCCCACCCGGCTCAGCGGGTTGCTCGCCGACCGGCGTGCCTACTTGGCGGCGGTGAGCGTCTTGATCTGTTCGTCGCTCAGCTCCACAGTGGCGGCTCCGCAGTTCTCTTCCAGATGGCTGACCGACGATGTGCCCGGGATCGGAAGCACGACGGGCGAACGGTGGAGCAACCAGGCCAAGGCGACCTGTGAGGCGGTGGCTCCGGTGGCACCGGCGATCTGGTCGACCGGGCCTCCCGGCTTGGCCAGGTTCCCCGAGGCGATCGGGGCCCAGGGGATGAATCCCAGGCTTTCGGCCTCGCAGTAGTCGAGGACCGCCTCCGATTGCCGGTTGGTCAGGTTGTACAGGTTCTGCACGCTGACCACCGGGACCACCGCCTGCGCCGCCTTGATTTCGTCGACCGACACCTCGGAGAGTCCCACGTGGCGGACCTTGCCTTCGGCGACGAGGTCGGCGAGCAGCCCGAACTGCTCCGCAGTCGAGACCAAGGCGTCGATGCGGTGGAGCTGGAAGAGGTCGATCTGGTCGACGCCGAGTCGCCGGAGGCTCATCTCACACTGTTGGCGGAGATACTCGGGGCGCCCCACCGGCCACCACACATTGGGACCGGTGCGGACCAGCCCGGCCTTGGTGGCGATGGTCAGACCCTCGGGATAGGGATAGAGCGCCTCGTGGATGATCTCTTCGCTCACTTCCGGGCCGTAGGAGTCGGCGGTGTCGATGAGATCGACCCCGAGGTCGACGGCCCGACGGAGCACCCGGACGCACTCGGCCCGGTCCGCCGGTTCACCCCAGATGCCCTTCCCGGTGATGCGCATGGCCCCGAAACCGAGGCGGTGCACGGTCAGGTCGCCAAGCTGGAAGGTCCCGGACTGCGCGATCGGACGAGTGTCTGTTGCGTTCTGGTTCGACATGGTCTTCGTTCTACCCGGAATCGAACGGATCCGAACGCCCGGCTGCCCGCGGGCCGGCGCCCGCCGCCGTCGGGAGCGTCGTCGACGATCTGGTGAACAGAAGGCGGGCTCCGGCCGTAGTCAGGGGCAGGACGCACGTCTGTCGAGCGCAGTGACCACCATGGAGGACCACATCATGAGCCACCAGATCCGGTATCCAGACAGCAAACTGCCCTCATTCCGAGGGGGCTCGGCGGATGGCGCGGACGACCCGGTGGGTGGAGACGGCGCCACCGGGGCATCCTCAGCCCAACGGCGGATCCGGTTCATCGCCCGACCGGTCTCCCGGCGCCTGGTGGTCGGAGCCATCATCTCGGTGGGGCTGGTGGCCGCTGCCTGTAGTTCGTCGCCGACGTCCGCCGTCTCCAACACCGCAACCACGGGATCGAAGGCCACCACGGTTCCCGCCACCACGATCGGTTCGACGACCAACCCGACCTTGGGGACGATCCTGGTGAACGCGGCAGGAGCCACCTTGTACCGCTTCGCCGCCGACCAGAATGGCCAGAGCTCGTGCACCGGGGCCTGTGCCCAGCTCTGGCCCCCATTCACCGTCCCCACCGGGTCACCGCCGAAAGGAGCCAGTGGAGTGGTCGGAGCGTTCGCGACCTCCAAGCGGGCAGACGGAAC
>DASZNG010000056.1:0-9298 GCA_035551535.1 Acidimicrobiales bacterium
CGGCGAGGCCGCCGCCGGGGCGGGGGGCGGAACGGCACCGGTCAGCGTCTGCACCTGCTGGAGGTCCTCCTCCATCGAGGTGATGTCGTTCTGGTAGGCGCCGAGGTTCCCCGCCTTGAGATCGATCTGGGACTGGGCGTAGAACGTCTGGGCATCGGAGAGCAGTTGACGGACGGTCGGCGACAGGGCGCTGGAGGTACCCCCCGGAGTCACGGTGGTCGACACCGGTGCCGAGAAGACCTGGGTCAGGGCGTCGCTGAGGGTGGTGCCAATGGCCGGTTTGTTCCCGTAGACGGCGATGATGTTCTGGATCTCCGGGATCGCATTTCGGGCCGAGGCCACGTAGAGGGGCTGGATGTAGAGCAGCGAATCCGCCACCGGGATCATCAGCACATTCCCCAACAGCACGCTCGAACCGTTCTGGTTCAACAGGCTGATCTGCTTGGAGATCGCCTGATTGGCATCGATCTCCGACGCCACGATCGCCGGGCCGTTGACCGGCTGGTTACGTGGGGTGATGAACATCTCGAGCTTGCCGTACTGGCCCGGATCCGACCCGGCGATCATGAAGCCGGACAGGGTCTGGATCTGGCTCTGGTTCGAGACCGGCACGAAGGCGTCGAGCAGGGTGAAGGACTGCTGGGTCTGCCCCGGCGCCCGCAACTCCTGATAGACGGGGGCCATCCGCACCAGTTGGCCGGTGGAGACCAGCTGGCCCTGGGCGTTGGTGGTCTGGGTGGTGGCCAGGGCCTGGGACGGTGACCCCGACCCCGGTGACGGGGACAGTGTCCAGGCGTCGGCCGCGCTGTAGAAGTTCGGCGCGCTGGTGATGTGGTACTTGCCGTACATCGACGCCTGCAAGGTGAAGATGTCCTCGGGATACCGGAGGTGGGCGGTGAGGTCGGCAGGCATCTTGGACGCCGGCGTGAACATCCCCGGGAACGCCTTCTCGTAGGTCCGGATGATCGGGTCCTTCGGATCCAGGACGTAGAAGGTCATGGCCCCGGTATAGGAGTCGATCACCACCTTGACCGAGTTCCGGACGTAGTTGACGGGCTTCAGCAGTCCGCTGCCGCCGGACAGCGCGCTGGTGTCGGCGTCCTGCGAGTACGGGTAGTTGTCGGTGGTGGTGTAGGCATCCTGGATCCAATCGATGTGGCCGCCGATCAACGCCGGATACGGGTCGGCATCCAGGCTCAAGAAGGGAGCCGCCTTGGACACCCGGGCCTGCACGCCGCGGTCGAAGATCAGCCGTGACTGGTCGGTCAGCTGGCTCGAGATCAACAGGTTGTAGTCGCCGAAACGCAGCGCGAACATCAGCCGGTTGAAGAACGATGACAGCTGCACGCCCCCGTTGCCCGCATAGTGCGTCTGCACGTTGGTGCCGTTGGCCAGCTGGTAGTCCAGCTCCGGTGCCTTGGTGTCGGCCACCACGTACCCGTTGTTGTCCAGCCCGAAGTACACCGACGGCTGGGTGATCGTCGGGTACCCATTGGTCGACACCGGGGGGACGTCCTGCACCGCGAAGGTGGGGTCCCCTTGGGTGGTTTGGGTGTTGGCCGGCGATACCACCATCCCGTACCCGTGGGTGAACACCAGGTGGGTGTTGACCCACGACGGCGACGGGATGTCCTGATCGTTGATCTCCCGCACCCCGGCGATCACCGGGGTCGTCGAGCCCATCACCTGGTAGCGGTCGACGGCCAGGCTGTTGAACTGGTAGTAGGAGCGCCGGTCTTGCAGCTTGTCGTAGGTCGACTGGGTCTGAAGCGGGTCCCACAACCGGACGTTGGCCAGGGTGTCGGCATTGGCGGTCAGCTGGGCGGCGGTGAGCGTCGAGGTGGCCGGATAGTTGGTATTGGTGATGGCGTTGAGCCCGAAGGCGGACCGGGTGGCGTTGATATTCCTCTGGATGTAGGGCCGCTCCAGGGTGTTCTGAGCCGGGTTCACTTTCAGCGCCTGGACGATGGCCGGGTAGATGGTGCCGGCGGTCAGCGCCACCACGAACCACAGCCCGACCCCGATGACCGGGAGGGCCCAGCCCTGGCGGCGGATGTTGTAGATCAGCAGCGCGAAGGCGGCCAACGACACCAGGATCAGCAGCTCGATGGCGGGGATCCGGGCGTGGACGTCGGCGTAGTCGGCTCCCTTGCTGTAGCCGTTCGAGGACAGGTCGAGCGAATAGCGGGCCAGGTAGTAGCCGGCCGCCTTGACCAGGGCGATCAGGCCCAGGATGACCGAGATGTGGGCTTTGACCGCCGGTCGGACCCGGGGCCGCGCCCCCTGCAGGCGGATGCCGCCGTTCAGATAGTGGAACAGCACGGTCACCAGCAGGATGACGATCAACGCCACCAGCGCCCAGTGGACCAGGAAGAGCTCGAAGGGGAGTTTGAAGACGAAGTAGCCGACGTCGCGGCCGAACTGCGGGTCTTTCACCCCGAACGGCACCCCGTTCCGGAACAGGATCCAGTTGTTCCACTGGCCGAGCGCCTGGGACCCGACGATCAACGCCAGCACCACCACCAGCCCGATCCTCAGCCAGCGGACATAGGGCCCGATGACTTCCTGGTAGCGCTTCACGAATTCATCCTCGGCGTCGAGGGAAGGCCCCTTCGGGGCCAGTCGCTCGGCGACCATCAGGCTGGCGAACAGCAGCACCCCGAAGATGACTCCGAACGAGAGCATCAAGCCGGCCTTGATGTCGAACAGGCTGCGCCACACCGAATGCAGATGCACCGACGAGAACCACAACGCATCCGTGTAGATGTGGGCGAAGGCGTTCAGCGAAAGCAGGATGGCCACCAGCACGATGATGGCGATGACGATGCCGCGGCGTCGGGCGTGCGACGCGGGGCGAGCGGGCTTGGGGATGTCAGTGGGGGGCCGCACGGGAGCAGCCTAGGTGGCGGAAGGTGCCAGCAAGCATCGACAGCCCGGATGGGCCGGCGGGTGCACGTGGCCGGTGGGGAAATCCCCGCCGGGACGCTGGGGGCCGTTGAGCATGTTGTCCTCGCAGTCCGGACACGGTTCATCGCCGGTTGCCGTGGCCGCGATCCACTCGATCTGCAGGTTCTTCTTCCGCTGCGAACCGGCCAGCGACCCGAGCGAGAAGGCCGACACCACGTAGTCTCCCGCCAGCCGCTCGATACGTTCGCCCTTCCACTCCCGGAAGGCCGACCCGACGTGCTCGGCCACCACCTGCTCGTCCGCACCGGTCAGATCTTCACCTTCGCCGTCCAGCAGCCGACGTCGGAGGGGCATCACCACTGCCTCGGCTAGTTCGTGGGCGACCTTGGCCACCTCGTCGGTAAGCGGCCGGTGGGTCCCCTCGGAGCCGACGAAGGAAGCGCCCGCCTGACCGGCCTCCATCAGATGCGGCAGTGCCGCGGTCGCATAGGAATCGAGGTGCTCGGGATCGGCGGGAAGGATCTCGGCCGACCACCGGAAGTTGGCGGAGCGCAACCGGTCGAGCAGGTCGTTCTGATCGTCCTGGAGGGTGCGCTTCATCCGCCGGGCCAAGGCTTTCACCAGGGGAGCCGTCATCTCGTCCCGACGGATGACGAACGGATTCCTCGTCTCCGGTGGTGACTCCTCCTCGACAACGTCGGCAACTTCGACGACGTCGGCGACATCCACGACCGCATTGGGGGCGGTGGGCTCGTCGGGTTCGATGGCGGGCTCCTCCGCCACCGGCCCGGCCACGACCACGGCCGGGTCTTCGGGATCCGCCGGGGCCTCCCCCCGTGAGGCTCGGATCTTGGCGAAGAGCTCGTCGACCGACGGGAGGGGTTCCGGCGGTTGCACCTCGGCGGCCGCCGCCGCCACCTCGTCGAGCTCGCCGACCACCTCGGCGATCACCGGGGTGGCCAGGGTCAGGTCCTCGGGGACCACGTCGGCCGTCGCCGCCAGCGCCGCCTCCTCGGCCAACAGCGTGGAGGCCAACTCCTCCGGCGTGCCTTCGTCGGGGCGGGCCACGGCGGCCCGTCCCGCGGCTTCCGCCGCCAATCTCGCTTCGTCCTCGGCCCGGAACAGATCGTCGGCGATGGTGTCGATCGACCGGCGCACCCCCCGGACGGTGTCGGCCAGGTGCTCGCGCCCGGCCCGCAACTGCTCGATCTGGGCGTGCAGCACTTTGCGGCGCTTGGACAGGTCGGCCAGCACTCGGGCCCGGAGCCCCTGGGCCTCGTCGATCATCTCCCGGCAGTCGGACCGCGCCTGGGCGATCATCGCCTCCGCCTCGGTGCGGGACGCTTCCAGGGTGGCGGTGGCATCCTCCTGCGCCCGTTGCCGGAAGTCGGCCGCCACCAACTCGGCCTCCTGGGCCCGGTCCGACAGCTGCGCCGAGACCCGGGCCTCGGTGGCGGCGATCTCCTCCCGGGCGTCGATCAACAGCCGATCCGACTCCGCCTGGGCCTTGCCCAGCATCTCGTTGGACGCCTCGTGGGCGCTGTGCAACACCCGGGCCGTCTCCTGGCCGAGCGCGGCGGTCAGCGTCTCCTCGTTGATGACCGGATTGGCCGCCCGTCGCTCGGCCTCCTCGAGCTCGCGCCGGAACTCCTGCTCCCGTTGGGCCAGCTCCCGCAGCCCCTTGGCCAGGTTCTCGAGGTAGCCCCGCACCTCGTCGGGATCGAAGCCGCGACGTGACGTGGCGAAGGTGTGGCGGGCCACCTCGTCGGGGGCCAGGTGAGACGAGGATGAGATCGTCATCCAATGGTCCTCAGGCATGGAGGAGAGCCTACGACCAGCGGTTGCTCAAACGGGTCACCCTCCGGACGGTGCCGTGGTCGGGGTCGGTGGGGCCGGGGCCGGCGGCACCACTCCGCCATGGGCGGCCAGTACATCCAGGGCCTGACCGAGGGTGGAGACCGAGTAGATCTGCAGCCCGTGGCTCTGCTTCGACGTGGCCGCTTTGAACTCCTGGGGGGGCACCAGAAAGATGGTGGCCCCGGCCTTCTCGACGGCGATGGTCTTCTGGGGGACCCCGCCGACGTCCCCCACATTGCCCTGGGCGTCGATGGTCCCGGTGGCGGCCACCGTCTTCCCCCCGGTGAGCAGGCCGCCGGTCAGCTCGTCGATCACCCCGAGGGTCATGGCCAATCCGGCCGACGGGCCGCCGATGTTGGCCACGTCGATGGTGAGCGGGAACGGGAAGGTGTAGTTGACCTGATCGTCCACCTGGATACCGAGGTCCTCGGTCTGCATCACTCCCCCGCCGACATCGATCAAGGTGTTCTTCAGCGTGATCGGCACCGAGGTCGGCGCGGTGCCCCCGGACCGGGTGACCGTGAGGGTGATCCGCTGCCCCGAATGGTAGGTGTGGAGGACGGTGACCAGATCGGTGGCGTTGGTGGTCGAGGTACCGTTGACCGCGGAGATGACGTCACCCACGTTGAGGGCGGCGAACGCCGGAGTCTTCGGGTAGGTGGCCGCCACCACTGCGCCGGCCGCCTGGGAGGTGACCGGATAGCCGAGCCGGGTGAGCGCGGCGGCCTTGGCCGACGATTCCGCCTGCGACATCTCCAGGTTGCCCTGGGCGGTGAACTCCGACGGGGGCGCCCCACCGGTGATCGACTCCAGCGGGAAGAGGTCGGTGTTGGCCTGGAGTTTGTAGTACAGGTAGGACAGCGCCGACACCTGGGCGATCTGTACGTCGGTCAGCAGAATCGAGTGGGCGACCCGGTGGCCCTTGTCGGTCGGGACGGTGATGAACTGCTGTACCGGCTCGGCGGTCCCCGGTTGCACGGCGTAGTAGTTGAGGTTGATCCTCGACGCCACCACGATGATGACGGCGACGGCGATGAAGGTGACCCACGGCCACCGGCGGCGGCGACGACGGGGCGGGGGCTCGACCGGCATCGACTCGATGCCCGGTGTGGGCGTGGAGATGGTTTCTTCGGTCATAGTGGTGCGGTGGTCAATCCCAAGTCGTCCGGCCGGGCGGGGCCCGGCGGTCGCTCCCCGGGGAGCCAGACCCTCCAGCCTGCCACGGAACCTTCTGATCAGACCGTCACCGAACGGCGGCGCCAGGTGGCCATGGACGGCCACCTCGGGGGAGGCAAGCTTGCCCGGGCCGGGCTCGCCGATCCGGCGCCGGCCGTGCGGGTCACCGCCCTCGGCGCCCTCGAGCGGCTGGGTGAACTCGGCGTGGACGATCTGGCCGCGGGGTTGGCCGACCCCGACCCCGCGGTGCGCCGCCGGGCCTGCGAGCTGGCCGCCGGCTATCCGGATCTGGATGTCTCCTCGTCCCTCGGTGACCGCGACCCGTCGGTGGCCGAGATGGCCGCCTGGGCCCTTGGCGAACAGGGGGCGGCGGGGGCGGTGCCCGCCTTGACGGCGATGGCGGCGATGGCGTCCGGTCACCCCGAGCCCCTGTGCCGGGAAGCCGCGGTGGCCGCACTCGGCGCCATCGGCGATCCCGACGGCCTTTCGGCCGTGCTCGGCGCCCTGGAGGACAAGCCGGCCATCCGGCGCCGGGCGGCGGTGGCCCTCGCCGCCTTTGCCGGGCCGGAGGTCGAGGCCGCCCTCCGTGGTTGCCTCGAGGACCGGGACTGGCAGGTGCGCCAGGTCGCCGAGGACCTGCTGGCGGTGGACTGAGCCCGGCCGGCCGCTCAGGAATCGGCGGCGGCGAAGATGTGGCGCATCCGGTCGAAGGAATCGAGGCACAGCCCGGCTCCCTGGACCACGCACTCGAGCGGGGTGGGCACCAGGTGGACCGGCACCTCGGTCTCGTCGGCCAGGCGGTTGGCCAGGCCCCGGAGCATGGCGCCACCGCCCACCAGATAGATCCCCTGGAAGATGATGTCCTGGGCCAGCTCCGGCGGGGCCTCACCCAGGCACTCGACCACGGTGGAGAGGATGAGGTCGATCTGCTCCCGGATGGCGAACCGGATCTCCTCCGGCGACAGGACCACGACCTTGGGCAGCCCGGTGGCGACCTCCCGCCCCCGGACCTCGGCCTTCACCTCGTTCTTGTACGGCAGGGCGGATCCGATGGCCAGCTTCAGCTCCTCGGCGGTGCGCTCGCCGATGGCGACGTCGTACTCGCGTCGGACGTAGCTCTGGATGGCGGCGTCGAGATCGAAGCCGCCGCAGCGGATGGCCCGGGAGGTGACCAGCCCCCCGAGGGAGATGACCGCGGTCTCCGAGGTGCCCCCGCCCACGTCGACCACCATGTTCCCCATCGGCTCGTGGGTGGCCAGGCCGGCCCCGATGGCTGCCGCCATCGGCTGCTCGATCAGGTAGGCCGAGGAGGCCCCGGCGTGCCGGGCGGCCATCTTGACCGCCCGCCGCTCCACCGAGGTGATGGCCGACGGGACGCAGATCAGCACCCGGGGCCGGGTGAGCTTGGTCACCCCGGCCCGGCGCAGCAGCAGCCTGATCATCCGCTCGGTGATGTCGAAGTCGGTGATGGCCCCTTCACGCAGCGGGCGGACGGCGACGATGTAGCCCGGCGTCCGCCCGATCATGTGCCAGGCCTCGTTGCCGACGGCCAGGACGTCGCGGGTCCGGGTGTTGAGGGCGATGACCGTCGGTTGGTTGAGGACGATGCCCCGGCCCCGGGCGTAGACGAGGGTATTGGCCGTGCCGAGGTCGATTGCAAGGTCACGGGCCACGGCGCCATCGTAGGGCCAGCGGTTCCGCCGACGGTTGCGTTGACCTGGCGGACCCGGATTCCGTCGGCGGGCGACCTCCCATTCGTCGGGTTGATCGCTAGTCTCCATCCGTGAGTGGAGACACACCGGAGGACACCGGGATGGGCGCGGACGGCCCCGACCGTGGTGACGAGTCCCAGGACCGCATCCGCGGATGGATCTCCCCCGACGACCGACTGTGGCGGCATCCCTCCGAGGCGACGTCGGCCGCCGCCGCCGGCCACCGGGTGGCGGCGGCGGATCGCAACCGGCCGAGCCCCTGGATCGTGGGCGCGGGCGCGGTGTGCGTGGCCGGGGCCCTCCTCGCCTCCGGCCTCGTCCTGGCCACGTCCGGGGCATCGCCGGATGCCGCCGGACCTCCTCCGCCGGGCACCACCGCCACCAGCCTGGCCATGGTGACCACCCCGCCCACCACCGAGGCCGGAACCGCCAACCTGGCCGGGACCACCCAGATGGACCAGATGGCCGTCACCGTGCGCCCGTCACTGGCCGCCCTGACCGTCACCCGCCCCTCCGGGGTCTCCATGACCACCGGGATCATCGCCGAGTCGGGGGGCATCATCGCCACCACCGCCGCCGCCGTCGCCGGGGCCCGGTCCATCTCGTTCGACGGGACGGACGGCACCCGGACACCGGCCGAGCTGGTGGGCAGCGATCCGGCATCGGGCATCGCCGTCCTCCGGGTGGCCTCCGATCTGCCGGTGGCCAATTTCGACAGCACCGATCCGGTCCCCGGATCCACCATGATGGCCGTGGCCATGCACCCGGGTACCGGGAGTGGCGCCGCCCCCCGGTCGTCGGTGTACGCCGGGGCCGTCCGCTCCTCGGGCACCGCGGTGGGGACGAACACCGCCGAGTCCGGCTTCAGCGTCACCACCGCCGTCCTTCCGGTGTCGGGCCACGACAGCGGGTGCGCGCTGCTCAGCGCCCAGGGACTGGTGTCCGGACTCCTCGACTCCACCCAGACTGACGGCGACGACACCGTCGGTGTCTTCCTCCCGGCCGAGCTCGTCCTGGGCGTGACCCGGCAACTGGTGGCGGCCGGCACCGTCGAACGGGGGTGGCTGGGCATCGAGGCCAGCGACATCGACGGGACCACCGGTGCCACCGTGACCGGCGACAGCCCTACGGATGGCGCCACCCTCGACGCGGTCGACGCCCAGGGGGCGGCAGCGCAGGCCGGCCTCCAGACCGGCGACGTCATCGTGGGCATCGACGGTGGCGCCGTGCACTCCACCGCCGAGCTCCGGACCCGGCTGTACGCCGACCTCCCGGGCACCACCGTGGCGGTCGCGGTCGAGCGCGGCGGAACACTGGGAACCACCACCGCGGTGCTGGCCTCCTACCCGAGCAACGCATCGGACGCCGATTCGTCCCCGTAGCATGAGGTGATGCCACCAACTGAATCGGGGGACGCCGGGAACCCGTTCCAATCTCTTCTCGGCGATCTGATGAACATGTTGGGCACCAATGCTCCCGACCAGTGGGAGATGACGAGGTCGTTCGGGGTGAACGTGGCCACCGGGGGTACCCCGGAACCGAACGTGGAACCGGTCGAACGGATCCGGCTCGAAGAGTTGGCCCGGGTGGCCGAGCTCCACGTGATCGAAGCCACCGGCATGCCTGTCTCCCACGACGGCCGGCGG
>DASZNG010000057.1:0-4455 GCA_035551535.1 Acidimicrobiales bacterium
CGTCGGCTACTCGGAGCTGGGTGTGGCCACCTCCGGCAACAACCTGTTCCGGACCGTCGGCAGCGCGGTGGGCACCGCGGTGGTCGGCGCCGTCTTTGCCAATCAGTTGGCCCTCAAGCTGCATCAGGCCTTCCCGTCCGGGTCGACAGGAGGAGGCGTGGTCACGACTCCCTCGAGCTTCACCCCCTCCGAGCTCGACAAGCTGCCCGCCGCCGTACACACCCCCGTCCTCCACGCTTACGCGGGGGCCATCGACGCGGCGTTCCTGGTGGCCGCCGGCGTCTCGGTGGTGGCGTTCGGGGCGTCGTGGTTGATCAAGGCCCTCCCCATGCGCGACACCGTCGGCACCGCCGGCATCGGCGAGGCCTTCTCGGTGCCGAAAGAAGCCAGCTCCCTCCGGGAGATCGCCCGGTCGCTGTCCGTGCTGGTGGGGCGCGAACAGGGCCGCCAACTCATGGAGGGGATCGCCCGACAGGCGCAGGTCGATCTGTCGGCCGGCGAGGCGTGGATGCTGTTCCGGTTCGAAGAGGACCCGCGGTGGGACTTCGAGGCATCGGCGATCCGCCGGGGAGTGCCGGTGGAGCGCATGCGCCTGGCCTTGCAGACGCTGCGGGAGAAAGGGCTGCTGCTTCCCGAATTTTCTTCCGACCCGGCCGCGCCGGTGGTCACCCCCGAGGGTGCGGTGATCTCCAGGCGCTTGCGGGCCGCCGGGCGCAAACAGCTCGAGAACCTGTTGGCCGATTGGACCCCCGACCAGCACATGGAACTGGCCGAGATGCTCGGGCGCCTCTCCACCGACCTCGAAGACGCGCCGCCGGCCAAAGCCAACTTCTGACGAGAGGACAACCGATGGACATCTATGAAGCGCTGTACACCACCCGGGCCATGCGCCGGGTCCGACCGGATCCAATACCGCTGCCGGTCCAGGCCCGGATTCTCGACGCCGCCATCCGGGCCCCGTCGGGCGGGAACTCTCAGAACTGGCGGTTCCTCCTGGCCGACGACAAGGAGGTGATCGGCCAGATCGGTCCCCTCTACCGAAATGCCATCGACCAGCTCTGGAAGACCGTCTACGCCGACCGCCTGGCCGCCGCCGCTGCAGATCCGGAGTCGGAGGAGAGCGTCGAGCTGCTCAAGGTGCAGCGATCGGCCCAATGGCTGGCCGACCACTTCGAGGAGGTGCCCCTGTTTCTGTTCGGGTTCATCCAGTCCGATCCCACCGGGGGATCGATCTTCCCGGCCATCTGGAGTGCGCAGCTGGCGGCCCGGGCCGAAGGGGTCGGCAGTTCCCTCACCGCCGTCCTCGGGTTCTTCCATCCCGATGAGACGTTCGAGATCCTCGGCGTGCCCAAGGACAAAGGGTGGGTCATGGCTTGCTGCGTGAGCTTCGGCTATCCGACCGGGCGTTGGGCCGTCGCCCCCCGCCGACCAGTGGACGAGGTGTCCTACCGCAATCGTTGGGGTGACTCGGTCGGCTTCGGGGTCGAACAACCACTGTGGCGACCGTAGAAATACCTCGGCGAGGTTGCCGCCAAGATCACCTGCTCCTACCCGGGCGGATCCGAGGTCGCCAGTCGGTGTGCCATGCTCTCGGGCAAGCTTCTATGCGGGTGTAGCTCAATGGTAGAGCCTCTGCCTTCCAAGCAGATTACGCGGGTTCGATCCCCGTCACCCGCTCTCGTTGGGCGGTCCAGGCGAGCGCTCTCACCGCGGCGGTCCATGATGGAGCGATGACCCGGCCTTTCCGATTCAGCCTCCAGGCCTCCACGGTCCAGGACGTCTCCCAATGGAGGGACCTGGCTCGGAAAGTGGCCGACCTCGGCTTCTCCCTGCTCTTGACGGCCGATCATCTCGATGAGTGCGTGGCTCCACTGCCGGCACTCGTCTCGGCAGCCGACGCCGCGCCTGACCTGCGGGTCGGCACGCTCGTGCTCAACAACGACCTTCGTCATCCGAGTCTGCTGGCACGGGAAGCCGCCGCCATCGACCTTTTCACCGAAGGTCGCCTCGAACTCGGCCTGGGAGCCGGTCATGCGCAACCCGAGTACATCCGAAACGGGCTGCAATTCGACACCGCAGCCATCCGGGTCGACCGGCTCAGCGAGTCCGTGCAGGTGGTACGCCGGCTACTGAGGGGCGAAACCGTCAGCTTCCATGGTGCGCATTACAACCTCGAGGGTGAGGCTTGTTACCCAAAGCCGGCTCAAGCCAGCATCCCGATCCTGGTCGGTGGAGGCGGGAAGCGAACCCTCGCCGTCGCCGCCCGCTATGCCGACGCCGTCGGGTTTACCGGACTCGGCAAGATCCTTCCCGACGGGAACCATCATGAGCCCACCGGGTTCGGGCCCGCGGCCGTGACCGCACAGGTTGAGTGGGTCCGTGAGCAAGCCGGTAGCCGATTTGATGACCTGGAGCTCCACGCGCTGGTCCAAGCCGTCATCGTGACCGACCGACGCGATACGGCAGTGAATGACCTGTTGTCACGACATCCTGGCCTGACCACGACGGATGTTCTCGCGACGCCCTACCTGCTTGTCGGAACCGCAGATGGGATCGTCGAGACTCTGATCGAACGTCGCGAACGCTGGGGGTTTTCGCACTACACGGTTCGGACGACTGCCCTCAACGCAGTTGCCCCGGTCGTGGCTGCCCTCGCGGGGAGGTAGGCCGTTTTCCGGATCAGTGATGGCTCGTATACGCGGCTTCCTCGGCGGTCACGTCATCGACCCGGGTGCCCAGGGCCAGGTGGTGTCGTTTGAGGTGATCGGGCCCGCGCCGCTCGCCTCCCACCCCCTCCCCCGTCGGTCTCGGCCCGAAGCACTAGCGCGACGGCGCGCCACCGACCGCCGCGGCCGGCCGGGAAGGCCGACGGCGCCAACCCCGACGCCAGGAGTCTGGGTCCACCCCGCTCTTGCCCGTCGCCGGCCGGTCACCGTCCATACTGGGGGGATGACCCGCCAAACCCCCCAGAGTTGGCTCTGCGACATGGATGGCGTGCTGGTCCGGGAGGGGATCATGGTTCCCGGGGCCGACCGGTTCGTGAAGGCGCTCCTCGAGGGCGGGCGCAGTTTTCTGGTCCTCACCAACAACTCGATGTACACCCCGCGGGACCTCTCCGCCCGGCTGGCCACCACCGGCCTGGACATCCCCGTCCATGCCCTGTGGACGTCGGCCCTCGCCACCGCCCGGTTCCTCGACAGCCAACGCCCGGGGGGCACCGCCTTCGCCATCGGCGAAGCCGGGCTCACCACCGCCCTCCACGACATCGGGTACATCCTCACCGACCGCGCCCCCGACTACGTTGTCCTCGGCGAGACCCGGGCCTACAGCTTCTCGAACATCACCACCGCCATCCGGCTGGTGGCCGACGGGGCCCGGTTCATCGCCACCAATCCCGATCCCACCGGCCCGTCACCCGCAGGTCTGCTCCCGGCCTGCGGATCGGTGGCCGCGCTGATCACCCGGGCCACCGGCATCGATCCCTACTTCGTCGGCAAGCCCAACCCGTTGATGGTCCGCGAGGGCTTGAACACCCTCGGCGCCCACTCGGAGACCACCGTGATGGTCGGCGACCGGATGGACACCGACATGCTGGCCGGCATCGAAGCCGGCCTCGAGACCATCCTGGTGCTGTCGGGCATGACCGAGTCCGACGCGGTGGACCGCTTTCCCTACCGGCCGACCCGCATCGTCGACTCAGTGGCCGATCTCATCGCCGAACTCGGTTAGTGCCCTGACTCCGGATCGCGGGGCTTCGACAACACCAGGTAGACGTTGTCGTCCACCGCGAAGGTGGTCACCACCCCGAAGCCCTCGGCACTGGCATCGTCGAGCGCCGACTCCAGGTCGGCCCGGGGCTCAGAGTTCACCAGCCGGCCGCCCTGGATCCGGAGGACCCGGTGGGAGGACGGCCCGGACGCCGACGGGGCCTCACCCATCCAACAGGCTGGTTTCTCGTGGCCCCGGGTAGGGATCGGGGGCCGCCGGCCGGATCCGGACGTACCACTCGTGTCCCCACACCAGTTCGAACACCTCGGGAGGCATGGCCAGAAAGAAGCTCTCCTCGCTGATCTGGCTGGCATGGGCCCGCATGGCGTCCCGCTTGGCGTCGATCCACTTGGTCACGTCGACCTCGGTGGTGATGCGCGAGGAGGGCTCGCCCATCGTCTGCATGTCGGCGGCGGTGTCCTCCGGCGGGGCCCAACCCTCCTCCCCGCCCTCGGCCGCCTGTTCGGCCAACGACTGGAGAAACCCGCGGTCCATGGTGGCCATGAACACCCGCGGGGTGCCGGCCAACTCGGCGGCCTGCACCCCCACGGTGTGCACCTTCACGTGGTCGGGGTGGCCGTACCCGCCGTGCTCGTCGTAGATCACCAGCGCGTCGGCGCGCTCCTCGTCGAGGATCTTGGCCAGTCGGCCGGCGGCCTCATCGACATCGGCGGCGGCGAAGGCGTC
>DASZNG010000058.1:0-1545 GCA_035551535.1 Acidimicrobiales bacterium
GCCACCGGGACCTCCACCAGGTCGATCCCGATCCCGGAGGCCCGGGCCAGATGGCGGACGTCGGCCACCAGGCCGTCGGAGACGTCGATGGCGGCCCGGGCCCCCGAGAGCCGGGCCACCTCGCCCTCGTCGAGCCGGGCCAGGGGGCGCCGGTGGGCCAGGATCAGGGCCGACTCCTCCTTCGACGGCGGGGTGGTGACCGGCTGATCCCGACGCTTCCGCAGGAGCCGGAGACCGGCCGCCGACCCACCCAGTGCGCCGGTGACCAGGAGCTGGTCCCCCGGCGCGGCCCCCGACCGGAGCAACGGGCCGAGATGGTCCGATCCCCGGAGGGATCCGGTGACCGCCACCGAGACCACCAGCACCGGGGAGCCCGACAGGTCGCCGCCGACCACCACGCACCCGGTCTGCTCGCCGGCCACCGCCATCCCGTCGGCGACCAGGTCCAGATCCGTGCCCGGCGGGGCGGCGATCGACACCAGCCCGTGCTCGGGGCGGCCGCCCATGGCGGCCAGGTCGGACACTGTCACCATCAGCGCCTTGAACCCCAGGTCATCGAGACCGCTCAGGCCCAGGTCGACATGGACCCCGGCGACCACCAGGTCGGTGGACAGCAGCGCCAGGTCCCCTTCCGGGCGCCGCACCACCGCGGCGTCGTCCCCGATCCAGGTCTCCCCCTCCGGCGGCTGTCCCCGGTCCATGCGGGCGCCGGCCGCCCGCTCGAATCGCGCCCGGAGGCGGTCGATGGCGTCGAATTCATCGCCTGAACCGGGGAAATGGGCTGACGTGGACCCGGAATTGGTTCCGACCATGTCTCTTGCCTACCATCCACTTCGGCCACCGCCACTAATATCGAGTAGTCCCACTGCGACGCCAGCACCCGCGGTACGCGATCGTCGCCGCCACCGACCTGGAATCCCGAGGAGGAATCGCCCACCTATGCCACCCACTGAGAACAAGAAGTTGATCGCCTGGGTGGACGAGATTGCGGCGCTGACCCAGCCGGCCTCGGTGGAATGGTGCGACGGATCGGCCGACGAATACGACCGGCTCTGCCAGCTTCTCGTCGACAACGGGACCTTCACCAAGCTGTCCGACGCCAAGCGGCCCAACAGCTACTGGGCCCACTCCGACCCGGCCGACGTGGCCCGGGTGGAGGACCGGACCTTCATCTGTTCGACCCAGGAGTCGGACGCCGGGCCGACCAACAACTGGCGTGACCCGACCGAGATGCGGGCCACGCTCACCGGTCTGTTCCGGGGCTCGATGCAGGGGCGGACCCTGTACGTGGTCCCGTATTCGATGGGGCCGCTGGGATCGGAGATCGCCCACATCGGGGTGGAGATCACCGACTCGCCCTACGTGGTGGTGTCGATGAGGATCATGACCCGGATGGGCCGGGGCGCGCTGGAGGTGCTCGGCGCCGACGGCGACTTCGTGCCCTGTCTCCACTCGGTCGGGGATCCCCTGACCGACGGCAAGGCCGACGTCCCCTGGCCGTGCGACAGCGAGAACAAGTACATCGTCCACTTCCCCGAGACCCGG
>DASZNG010000059.1:0-2377 GCA_035551535.1 Acidimicrobiales bacterium
CGGGCGTAGACCGCCGCCTTGTCCAATACATACCGGCTGATGCCGTTGGCGATCGACGCCGACAGGATGCGTTCCGGGTTCAGCCCGAAGAAGACCTGGCGCAGTCCCTCGCCCTCCGCCCCGATGAGCCGATCGGCCTCCACCTCGACGTTGTCGAAGAACAGGGTGTACTGCTTCTCGGGGGCGGTGATCTCCACCGGGAGCACCTGCTTGTCGAGGCCCGGGGTGTCGGTGTCCACCACGAACAGCGACAGCTTTCCCCGACCGGTGTCGGGGTCGATGCCCGACCGGGTGACGACCAGCATGGCCTGGGCCTCGTCCACCCCCGAGATGTAGTACTTCGAACCGTTGAGCCGATAGATGTCCCCGTCCCGGGTGGCGGAGAGGGACAGGTTGTGGGAGTTGGATCCGGCGTCGGGCTCGGTGATGGCGAAGGCCATCTTCAGCTCGCCGGTGGCGAAGCGCGGCAGCCAGCGCTGCTTTTGGGCCTCGGTCCCGAATTTGGCGATGATGGTGGCGCAGATGGCCGGGGACACCACCATGATCAGCAGCGGGCAACCGGCGGCGGCCAGCTCCTCGGTCACCATGGCCAGCTCGGTGATGCCGCCCCCGCCCCCGCCGTACGCCTCGGGCACGTTGACCCCGAGGAACCCGGCCTCGCCGACCGCGTCCCACAGCTCGGTGGTGCGCCCGTCGGACCGGGCCTTGGCCACGTAGTACTCGTGGCCGAACTTGCTGGCGATGGCGCTGACCGCCTCCCGCAGCATCACGTGCTCGTCGGATTGTCTGAAGTCCACCGGATTACTCCTTTGCGCGGCGCGGCGTCGGGCCCGGGGGCAGGAGGCTGGCCGGGATGTCGACCAGCCGGCTCCGGAGGTACTCACCCAAGCTCTTGGCCTGGGGGTCGGGCCGGGTGGACGAGGCTACTCCTTCCCCCAACAGGCCGACCACCACGAAGTTGAGGGCCCGGAGGTTGGGGAACCGGTAGCGCCGGACGGCCAGATCGCCGGCCTCGGGAAGCAGGCTCCGGAACCGCGCCTCGGTCAGGGAGGTGTCGAGCCACGCCCAGGCGGCATCCGAGCGGGCCCAGAGCCCGACATTGGCGTTGCCCCCCTTGTCACCCGAGCGCGCCCCGATGATGGTCCCCAGCGGGACCCGCTCGGTCGGGTCGTCGGCCGGCGCCGCGGGGGCCGTCACCGCCGTCACCCCGGTCGCCGACGGGCGGTGCTCTCGCCCGGACAGAAAGGCGGTGTGGGGGACGGCCACCCGGGTGCCGTCGGCCGCCACCACCTCGGGGCGGACCCGGTCGGCCCGGACCAGCGCCGGCCAGTAGACCCCGTAGGCGGTCCCGGCGGTGGGCGGCGAGGTCAGATGGAAGCCGGGGTAGCCGGCCAGGGCCAGCTCGGTGGCGGCGTCGGAGAACGCCCGGCCCACCCGGTCGGCGTCGAGGTCCTTCACCGTGACCCGGAGCTGGGCGGCGGCTTCGGCGTTGGTCGGGGCGTCGGGTTTGTCGGTGCGGATGAGCCGGGCGTCGTACTCGGCGAACTGTTCCGGGCCGCCGAGTTTGGCGTCCAGGGCGGCCAGGGTGAGGGCGGCCTTGGCCTCGATGTCCAGGCCGGTGAGGACGAAGGTCATGGTGTTCCGCCACCCGCCCAGCAGGTTGATGGAGACCTTGATGTCCTCGGGGGCCGGGTCTCCCTGGATCCCGGAGATCCGCACCCGGTCAGGGCCGTCGTCGGACAGCTGGAGGGTGTCGAACCGGGCCACCGCGTCGGTGTTGGGGTAGTCGGGCCCGGCGATCTCGTAGAGCAGCTGGGCGGTGACGGTGCCGATCGACACCTCGCCCCCGGTGCCGGGGTGCTTGGTGATGACCGACGACCCGTCCTCGGCCACCTCGGCGATGGGGAAGCCCGGGTGCTCGAGCCCGGGAACCTCAGTGAAGAACGCGTAGTTGCCCCCGGTGGTCTGGGGCCCGCACTCGATCACGTGACCGGCCGCCACCGCCCCGGCCAGCCGGTCCCAGTCGGTCGGGGACCACCGGTGGTGCCAGGCGGCCGGACCCACCACCAGCGAGGCGTCGGTGATCCGGGGGCAGACGACCACGTCGGCCCCGCCGTGCAGGGCTTCGACGATGGGCCAGGCCCCGAGGTAGGCGTTGGCGGTGACCACCTCACCGGCGGCGTCGGCCAGGGGTTGACCGGTGTCGAGGTGGGTGAGCGGGTTCCCCTCGAACTGCGACTTCTCGAGGCGCGGCATCAGGTCGTCGCCTTCGACGTGGGCGACCGACACCGCCAGCCCGAGCTTGTCGGCCAGCTGCCTGACCTGTTCGGCGAGGCCGGCCGGGTTGAGGCCGCCGGCGTTGGTGACGACCTTGATG
>DASZNG010000060.1:0-9752 GCA_035551535.1 Acidimicrobiales bacterium
GGCCACCGACATGAAAGAGGCGTACCGGATCGAGTCGGAGCTGGCCGGTGAGGTGTTCGGGAGCGACGACGCCAAGGAGGGACCGAAGGCCTTCGCCGAGAAGCGGCAACCGGTCTGGACCGGCCGGTAGCGGGAGCCGCCGTCCGGCCCGGACGGGGCTGCCGCGGAAGGACCAGCTTCCCCAGAGCCTGGCCATCATCGACTTCCCGAGCTAAATCCCTGATTCGAGATACCGTTCCTGCGGTGCCCCTCGAACTGATTCCGTTGTGCACCATCGACGTCACCTTGGCCGAGCCGATCGTGGTCGGCGAGGGACCTGCCGGAGTCCGGCTCATCTACGAGGTGCTCGACCTGACGGTGGAGGGCGACCGTCTCCGGGGCACCCTGCTCGGCCGGGCCGGCGCCGACTGGGTGACCGTCTCCGGGCCGGTGGGGTCGATCGATGTGCGCTGCACCATCCAGACCCACGACGGCGCCATTGTCTTGGCCCAATACCTGGGGCGGACCGACCTCAGCGGCGGACCCGGCAACTCACCGATCTACGTGGCCCCCCGCTTCGAGACCGCCGACCCTCGTTACCGGTGGCTCAATGCCGTCCAGGCGGTCGGGAAGGGCGTGCTCGACGGCAGCCGACTCCGCTACGAGTGGTACGAGGTGCGCTGAGGCTCTCAGTCCTTTTCCATCTCGATGGGCTGGATGCGCACCCCGCCGGTCACCCCCGAAGCCAGAACCTGGCCAGCGTGGTGTACCGGCGACCCGGGCGGGAGGGCTCCGACGCCACCAGATCAAAGGAATCGACACCGAAATTGGCGGCAAACGGGATCCCGGCCCGCGAGCGTCTCGCACGAGTGTCGAGTCGGTGGCCCGTCGCCCGGCCCACGGTGAGGTGACCGTTGAACCGCGGTTCGGGGTCCGACCGCACCGGGACCACCGGCGCGGTCGCCGAGCGCACGGCGGCGGCCAGGTCCTCCAGGCCCCGGGCGGGGATCTGCAATACCCGATCGCCGAACCACGCGGTGTGCGGGCCGAGTCGGCACCGGAGGGCGCCGGGTAGGTCCGCCGGGATGGTGTCGAGCGCCTCGACCAGCTCCGGCACCCGGTCGTCGTCAACATCACCGAGGAACCGGAGGGTGACGTGCCAGGTCCCGGGCCCGACCAGCCGGAGACCCTCCGTAGTTCCCAGTGGCAGGGATGCCAGACGCTCCAAGGTCGGACGGTCGGGCCATACCGCCACGAACAACCTCACCAGTCAGCCGGTCAAGTCAAACGGTCACGGCAGCCGCTCGATGACGGTGGCGTTGGCCTGACCCCCGCCCTCACACATCGTCTGGAACCCGTAGCGGCCGCCGGTAGCCTCCAGGTGGTTGAGCATCGTCCCCAGGATCCGCACCCCGCTGGCCCCGAGCGGATGCCCGATGGCGATGGCCCCACCTCGGGGATTGAACAGCTCCGGATCCGGATCGAACGCCTTCATCCACATGAGGGCGATGGCGGCGAAGGCCTCGTTGCACTCGATGGCGTCGAAGTCGGCGACCTTCATGCCCGAACGCTCGAGCAGCCGATGGGTCACCGGCACCGGGGCGGACAGCACGATGGCGGCGTCCTCGGCCGCCACCGCGAAGTGGGCGAAGCGGGCCCGGATCGGCAGGCCCATCGCTTCGGCCACCGACCGTTCGGCGATCAGCATGGCGGCGGCGCCATCGGTGATCTGGGAGGAGTTCCCGGCGGTGATGTCGAGGGCGGTGTCGGGCTCCCAGCTCTGGGCGGGTTTGAGACCGGCCAGCGACCCCAGGGTTCCGTCCCGCCGGATGCCCTCGTCGGCCTCCAGCACCTCTCCGGAGAGCGACCCGTCTTCGTTCTTGATCGGCACCGGGATCGCCTCCTTGGCGAAGTGACCGGAATCGGTGGACCGCGCCGCTCGCCGGTGGCTCTCCAGCGAGAAGGCATCCATGTCTTCCCGGGTGACGCCCCAGCGGTCGGCCAGCAGCTGGGCCACCCGGAACTGGGCCCAGAGCCTCCCGTCCACCGCCTCCAGGAACGACGGCGGGAACGGACCGGTGCCGCCGCGGGCGTTGGAGGCCAGGGGCACCCGGCTCATGACCTCCACCCCGCAGGCGATGGCCAGGTCGTAGTGGCCGGCCACCACCCCGGCGGCGGCGAAATGGGCCGCCTGCTGGGACGAGCCGCACTGGCGGTCGACGGTGGTGGCCGGCACCGTCTGGGGCAGGCCGGCGGCCACCCACCCGTTGCGGGTCACGTTGGTGCTCTGCTCCCCCACCTGGGTGACGCAACCGCCGATGACGTCGTCGATCCGCTCGGGGTCGACCCCGGTGCGATCGATCAGATGGGTGAGGGCGAAGGCCAACAGATCGACCGGGTGCCAGTGGGCCAACGCGCCGTTTCGCTTCCCGAAGTTGGTTCGCGCCACGTCGACGATGACGGCCTCACGTCCGCTGCTCACCATTCCGGCTCCTCTTCTCTCGTGGCGTGATGGATACGAATCCGACGTCACCGCGGCAAACGGAGCTGCGATCGGATCCGACCATCGACCGGGTTTCGAGCGGGCGGCAACCATCCGAATTCTGGCCATCCACCTGGGCAATCCTCGCCCCTCCGATGCCTGACACTCGTATCATAGAACGGACGCGAGAACCGAGGTACAGTGCATCGCCATGCCTTGCGGAACCGTGACGGTGCGGTCTGGACGCGCCGACCACTGGACCCGGGGGAGAGGCAAGATGGTACCGGCTCGCACCACAGGTGCGCAGAGGTGAGGGACAGGGGGAGCATGCGAGACATGACGAGAACGACAGCACGGTGGGCCGGGCCGGTCACGGCCGTGCTCCTGGCCGCCGGCCTGCTGGCCAGCTGTTCGAGTTCGACCCCGAGCGCGTCGTCGAGCACCACCACGACCGCAGCCACGTCGACGTCTTCGACGCCCACCACGTCCGGGGGTCCGGCGGCGTCGACGATTGTCGTCGGCGCCATCTCCACGCTCACCGGGTCCATCGCCGCCGATTTCAACGCCTTTTCACCGGGGATGCAGGCCTATTTCCAAGCCGTCAACGCCGCCGGGGGGATCAACGGGCACAAGTTCTCGTTTTCCCAAAACCTGGACGACGGCTCGAATCCAAGTCAGTTCACCCAGCTGACCCACACCCTTCTCGATCAGGATCACGTTTTCGCGGTGGGTGTCTCGACCTTCTTCTTCAGTCCCGCCCTCTACGCCCAGTCGGGCGTGCCCACCTTCGGCTACAACGTGTCGGGCAACTGGAACGGGCCTCCCAACCTGTTTGCCGCCGGAGGATCGATCCAGGACTATAACGCCGGGGCCCCGGCCGTGGCCTGGTTGCTGAAGCAGACCAAGGCCACCAAGGTGGCGCTCATCAGCTACGGCTCGGCCATCACCTCGTCGTACAATGCCTGCAATGCCGACGCCAACAATCTGACCAAGGCGGGCATCACCGTGAGCTACACCGATCTCTCGGCCGGGCTCGGCGGCAACTACACCCCCGCCGTGCAAAAAATGCAACAGACCGGGACCGATTTCGTGGTCAGTTGCATGCAGTCCTCTGACAACATCACCCTGACCCGGGCCCTCCAGCAGTACGGGTTCAAGGGCCACCAGCTATGGCTCAACGGCTATGACCAGTCGCTGCTGAGTCAGTACAGCAGCCTGATGCAGGGCATCTACATCAACGTGAACGGGAACGTCCCCTTCCAAGTGACGACCAGCTTCCCCGGCGTCTACCCCGGGATGCAAGCCTACCTTGCCGCCATGCAGAAATACCAGCCCAACTTCGTGAGCTCGGACCAGGCCCTGCAAGGCTGGGAGTCCGCGGCGCTGCTGGGTGCCGGGATCAAGAACGCCGGGGCGAACGTGACCCAGGCGAACGTCATCGCCCAGATCAATCAGCTGACCAACTTCACCGCCGGGGGCCTCAGTGCCACGACGGACTGGACCAAGGTGCACACCACCCAGACCTTCCCGGCCTGCTCGGCCGACGTGGTGGTCAAAGGGGCCAAGTTCGTTCCGGTGGTCAGCACCGGCCACCAGGTCTTCGAATGCTTTGCCCAGAATGTGAGCTTGAAGAACCCGGTGCTGGCCACGCCTCCGGCCGGCACCCCGGGGACGTGACCCCGGCCACGAGCCGGCGGCATTCCCGGAGTGGTCGCTTGGGGAATCGTCTGCGCCCTCCGGCGTACGCTCGCGTCGCCGCGTAGGTCTGTCGGAGCGTGGAGCATTTCCTCGGCTTTGCCATCCCGGGGATCCCCTATGGCTGCACCTACGCCATCGTGGCGGTGGGATTGGTGCTCACCTACCAGGCCACCGGCGTGTTCAACTTCGCCTTCGGCGCCCAGGCCTACACCTCGGCCTTCGTCTATACCAAGTTGGTCCAGAACGAACAGCTGCCCGTCTGGTTGGCCTTCCTCCTCTCGGTGGTCATCCTCGCGCCGCTCCTCGGGCTGATCTTCGACCGCTTCCTCTTCCGGAAGATCCCCAACACCAACGCCACCGCCAAGCTGGTCACCGGAATCAGCCTGTTCGTCGGGATCCCGGCTCTGTTGCCGGTGCTGTTCGGCAGTCAGAACCAGTACAACTCCCCGAGCATCCTGTTCAACCCCGATACCGTCTACTTCCGGATCGCCCAGACCCCGGTCAACGGGATCTACCTCAGCTCGGTGGTGGTTACGGCCGCGGTCCTGGTCGCCCTGGTCGTACTCATGAAGTTCACCAACCTCGGCCTTCAGATGCGGGGGGCGGTGGAAAGCCGGCGTCTGGTCCAACTGGACGGGGTGAATTCCGGCCGGGTGATCGCCACCGCCTGGGCGGTGTCCAGCCTGCTGGCCGGGCTCGCCGGGGTCCTGCTCGCCCCCATCTACGGCCAACTGCAGGCCCAGGACTACGCCACCCTATTGGTGGCGGCCTTTGCCGCCGCCGCCTGGGCCGCGCTGCGCTCATTTCCGATTGCCGCCCTGGTCGGCATCCTCATGGGGGTAGCCGACACCGTGCTCCAGGGCTACCTGCCGGCCACCAGCTCGCTCTCGGCCGCGGTGCTCCCGTCGTTGCCGTTCATCGTCCTGGTGGCCGCGCTGTTGTTGGTTCCCGGCATGCGCAGACTGCACGACGACACCGATCCGCTGTCCTCCGTCGACCCGCCGCCACCACCCACCACCGCGTCGCTGCGGGCTCCGCAACTGAGCCGGGTGATCCGGATCGCTTGGTACGTGCTGCTCGCCGGCTTCATCATCTCGATGCTGTCGTGGATGCCGAAAACGTGGGAGAGCGTCTTCAACTCCGGCCTGGCCTTCTCCACCATCTTCTTGTCCATCACCCTCATCACCGGGATGGGGGGCCAGCTCTCCCTGGCTCAGGCCACCTTGGCCGGAGTCGGGGCATTCACCGCCGCCCAGCTGGCCAACCATATTGGTCTCAACTTCCTGGCCGGCGCGGTAGTCGGGGCCGTGCTGGCCGCGGCGGTGGCGGTGATACTGGCGCTGGCGTCGCTCCGGTTGAAAGGTCTGGGGTTGGCGCTGATGACCATCGCCGCCGCCCTGTTCTTCGACAATTCCATCTTCAGCGAAATCGGGGTGAGCCACGGCGCCGCGCTCACCGTGGCGGACAAGTGGGTCGGCCTCGGGATCCTGAATGCCAACGGCCACAACCTCTTCATCATGCTGATGATCGTGCTGGTCATCTGCGTGGCGGCCGTCACCCTGGTCGGCAACGGCACCACCGGACGGTTCCTCGCCGCCCAACGCGGGAGCGAGACGGCGGCAGCGGGGATCGGGATCAACATCACCTGGCAGCGCATTCAGATCTTCGCCATCTCCGGGGCCGTCGCCGGCATCGGTGGGACCATGCTGGTCATCCAGCAACAAACCGTGAATGCCATGCAGTTCAACTATCAGTTGGGGCTGGCGTTCGTGGTGATCGTGATCACCACCGGGGTCAGCTCCATCGAGGGAGCCATCCAGGCCGGCATGGGTTACGTGGTGGTCCAGCAGGTCCTCACCTATCTGCCCGCCCGGTACGGAGGCAACGGCCTCACCTTCGTGCTGTTCGCCGCCGGGGCGCTCACCTACGTTGCCCACCCCGAGGGGATCCTCGAATACCAGAAACGCCGGTGGACGATGCGGTTCCAACGGCTGATCCTCCCCGGGAGTAGCGCATCGGGCCCGACTCCCCCGGTGGCGGGGAGCGACAACGGGGCCAAATCTCCGGTCGCGGTGCCCTCGCTGGACGGGCCGTACACCGGGGTGGCGGCGACCGAGAGTGGAGCCGGTCATGAAGGCACCTAAGGTCTTCCCGCCCCGGGCGGTGGGCAACCCGATCAAGATTCGCGAGGGCGGTCCACTGCTGGCGGTGACCGGGGTGACCAAGTCGTTCGGGGGCATCGCCGCGGTCCGGAACGTGACCTTCAGGGTGGAGGCCGGCGAGAGCGTGGGGCTGGTCGGACCCAATGGGGCGGGGAAGACCACTCTGTTCAACTGCATCTGTGGCCAGCTCCGTCCCGAGAGCGGAACGGTGGAGCTCGGGGGGACGACCCTGGGTCGACTGCCGACCTTCCAGCGAGCCAGGCTCGGCATCGGGCGCACCTACCAGCGGGTCGAGGTGTTCGCCGACATGACGGTGCGAGAGCACCTGCTGGTCGCCGAGCGGGCCCGGTGCGCCGAGGGGCAGCTGCTGCGCGACCTGGCCAACCGGAGCCGCCCGACGTCGGCCGAGATCGACCGGGTGGCCGAGGTGCTCGACCTGGTGGGCATCGCCGACCGGGCCGAGGCGCCGGTATCCGCCCTCGGGCTGGGGTCGTGCCGGCTGGTGGAGTTGGCCCGCGCCCTGGTCGCCGAACCGGTGCTGCTGCTGGCCGACGAGCCGTCCTCAGGTCTGGACATCACCGAAACCCAAGAGCTGGCCAACGTGCTGCGCACCCTGCAACGGGAGCGGGGCATGGCCGTCCTCCTGGTCGAGCACGATCTGCACATGGTCGCCGAAGTGGTGGACCGGACCATCGTGATGGATCTGGGTGCGGTGATCGCCCAGGGGACGTTCGACGAAGTCATGGCCGACCCGACGGTTCGGCATGCCTACCTCGGGACCAGCGCATGACCGAGGTCGCCCCCGCACCGACCACCATGGTCGGCGACCGTGCCCTTCCCGGTCAGCCCGCCCTCGAGGTCGACCACGTGTGTGCCGCCTACGGCCCCTACCGGGCCCTCTTCGACGTCACCTTCACCGTGCCGGCCGGGAGCGTCACCGCCCTGCTCGGTTCGAACGGAGCCGGGAAGTCCACCGTGGCCCGGGTGGTCAGCGGGTTGCTGCCCAGCACCGAGGGGGCCATCCGGCTCGGGGGGCGGGACATCACCGGGCAGGCGGCCTACAAGATCGCCCGGGCCGGCATGGCCCACGTTCCCGAGGGACGGGGGATCTTCTCCAACCTCACCGTCGAGGAGAACCTGGTCATGGCCTTCCGCCAACGGGCCGGGCGGAAGCAGGTGCCCGAATCGTTGGACCGCGCCTACCAGGCGTTCCCGGTTCTGGGCGAACGGCGCAAGCAACCCGGCGGGACGCTGTCGGGGGGCCAGCAACGGCTGCTGTCGCTGGCCAAGGTGCTGGTGGTGCCCCCGCACCTCCTGGTGGCCGACGAGCTCTCCCTCGGCCTGGCTCCGGTGGTGATCGAAGCCGTCTACCGGGGGCTCCGGGAGATCAACGGGGCCGGCACCGCGCTGCTGGTGGTCGAGCAGCAGGTCGACCGGGCCCTGGAGCTGGCGACCGACGCGGTGATCCTCGAGCATGGCGCCGTCGCCTACGCCGGAAGTGCCGACCACGCCCTCGGAGCCATGGAACAGGTGATGGCCGGCCGGGGCGCCCGACCCCGCCTTTGACCCCGCCGGCGGTGGGTGAATCTCACCTCGGCCTCGACCGCCGGACCGCTTCCTAACCCAGGAACAACCGGGTCGGGTCGAACTCCCGGAGGGCGTGCACCTCGCCGTGGTCGACCGGCTCCAGTTGCTCGACGGTCCGGGCCACCGACGGCTCCCACCCGCAGGCCGCGACGAGCGCTTGGACCCGACGGTCGACCGGCTCGGGACCGGACGGCACCGCCGCCACCCGGAACTCGCCGTCCAGTCGCCGGAGCACGCCCCGATCGGTCACCACGCTCACCACCCGGTGGCCGGGGGCGGTGATGTAGCCGACGGTGTCCGGCAGCCGCTCCGGGCGGGCCAAGGTCACCACCACGCAGGCCGCCGCCCGGGAGGCGACGTCGTTGGCCCCGCCGGAGCCGACCAGGAACCGCCCGCCCCGGAGTCGGGTCGAGTTCAGGTTGCCGTGCCGGTCGACTTCGGCCGCCCCCAGGCAGCCCACGGTGGTGGTGCCCGAACCGCCCACCACCATGCCGAGGACGGTGGAGGCATCGGAGAGGAAGGAGGTGTCCGGGTACACCCGTTGGTTGAAGATGTACGGATCGGCGGGTGTCGGGGTGTAGTGAAACAGGCCGAGCTCGGCGGTCAGTCCCCCCGTCCATCCGGCGGCCTGCATCCGGCCCACCGCCACCCACGCCGCCAGGTTGGCCGCCCCGGCGCCGGCCAGCACCGCGTCGGCCCGGTGGGTGGCCACCGTCGTCTCCACCTCCCGGGCCCCGAGGCTGGCGGCGACCTCCCAGTCGCTCACTTCCGCGTCCTCGGGAACCGGGTGGGCGGCGGCGTCCGCTTTCCAGGACGACGGATCGGCCCGGCGGCGGAGGTCGTCGAGACGTTGGTCGCCGAGCCGGTCGAGGTAGGCCTGGTGGTCGGGGAGGTCGAGACAGGTGGCCCGGGCCCAGGCGTCGAAGTCGCCGCGGGCGGCCTGGGCGGCCTCGACCCAGAAGGGGATGTCCTCGCCGTACCCGGGCACCGGCAGGCCGGGGGCGTAGAGCCCGCCGGGATGGGCGCCGAAGGGCGCCTCCACCACCGCCAGCACCCGGTGGGATGGCACCCGCACCCGGTGACCGAGCCCATGGAGGTCGTCGACGATCCGGTCCACGGTGGCCACCACCCCCCGGCGGGCGGCCCAGGCGCCCCACACCCCCTCCAGCAGCGGCTCGGAAAAGGCCAGGTTCCCTTCGGTGTCGGCCACCGCCGCGTGACACAGGGCGACGTCGGGGGCCAGCGGGGCCAGCACCCCGATGGCGCCGTAGGGGGACTCGACAACCGAGAAGCCGTCGTTGCCGGCCATGTCCGACCCGACCAACGAGCCGGTGACCATGGCCGGCAGTCCCCGGGCCGCCGCCTCCAGCCGCTGGGCGAGGGTCAGGATGGACCAGTGCTCGACCGCCACCTCCCCGGACTCGTAGGCCCGGCGGAAGATCGGGTTCGGGCTGTAGGTGGGGAAGCTGTTCCCCGAATACGCCGTCACCACCCGGGTGACCAGCCCGCCCCGGAAGAAGAGGGCGCTGAGGGCGCCGAGACTGGTCATCACCAGGGTCAGCTGGGGATCGGACCCCCAGAACTGGCGGGCCATCTCCCGGGCGGCGGCCGTCCAGCGGCTGTGGCCCAACATCAGGTGGACCGAGTCGCCGGGGTGGACGTGGCGCTCGACCGCGTCGGCCAGGGTGATGCCGACCTCGGTCATCGGGCCCACCTCTGGGTCCTCCCCGGCCCGGGCCGGTTTCCCCGGCGACGGACCCCACCAACACTGACCACCACGTCAGGTTAGCCATCGGGCAGGGTACGATCGGGATTCTGTGACCACCAATGCGGGCAAAGGCCGT
>DASZNG010000061.1:0-2069 GCA_035551535.1 Acidimicrobiales bacterium
CGACCGGCAACCCCCCGTCAGGATGGGCCGATGCCCGGGCGGGCGGGAGGGTCGCCGGCGTGGTGGTCGACGAGGTCGGGGACGAGGTGGATCCGGAAGCGGTGAAGGCGACGACGTGGTTGCCGGCGGCAGCCAAGAGCACCCCGCTCCCGACGCTGGGAGTCGGGAAGTGGTTGATCGGCGAACCGATCGAAACCTGCTGCTGTGCGGCCCCGGTGGTTGGGTTCAGCCCGGTGAGCATGCCGTCCTGGCCGATAGTCCACACCAGTCCCGCGGCGATGATCGGCGGCCCGCCCCCGGTGTGGGAGGTCCAGAGAACCTGCAGCTGAGCCGGTGACGTCGCCACCTGCAGCGCCACGATGCCGCTCAGACACGGGATGAAGACGGTCGTACCCATTACCGCGGTCCCCCCGTCGACATCGTCGCCACAGACCGAAGTCAGCTCGGCCTGCTGCCCGCCGATGCCGCCCAAATGACTGCCATCCAGGAGATAGACGTGGGCGGACTTTCCCGACGCCACCACCTGACCGTCGGCCAGCAGCGCCGGCGCCATCGACAGGTCAAAATCGTGAGCGTTGTCCGAGGCCCACGAGGTGGGGGCGAAGTACTGGAGCAGGTGAAGCGTCGAGGAAAGCTCGAGGACCGAATCGCTGTCGTCGTAGGGGTGCCCGGCCGTCGTCACCGACCCGTTTCCCACCCCGACCCACAGGTTCCCGCCACTGTCGACTTCCGGAGCGGCGCCGCCCATCCAGACGGCCCCCTGGCTCTCGCCGGCCCCGGAATCGACGGCGAAGTCCGCCGGAGTGCCTCCGGATTCGTTGACCCCGACCACCCATCCCCGGTAGGGGGAGCAATCCCCGTAATTCCCGCCAAAGCCGAACACCACCTGGTTGGCATCGAGCGTCAATCCGGTCCGCTGGAGGAGGGCCGCCGGTTTGGAACCGGCCGGGTCCACCTTCTGGGTCATCTCGGCGCGACCCGACGTGGTGTCGATGCCGACCAGGACGTGGGCCGGGCTTCCGTTGAGCAATTCGTCGGCCACGACGAAGATCTCGGACCGGGCCGGGTCGATCACCGGGGTGCCGGTGATCCCGACCATCGGGCTGATGTCCCCACAGGGGAGCGACCCCGACGGCACCGGCGGGGCGAGGTGGGTCGACCACGTGACTGCCCCGGTCGTCGATGACAGGGCGTACACGGTGTTGTTCTCCGTGGCCACGAAGACCTGTCCGCCGGAAGCCAGCGGCTCCCCATAAATCTGGCCGTCGAGGGTGGGCGACGTCCATGCCGGACGCGAGGTGTTGACCGTCGCCGCGGAGGTGACCACGCCGGTGCCCGCCGGATCCTGGTGGTACACCGTCCAGGAGCCGTCAGCTGGGGTGCCCGCCGCCGGGCTGTCGACCGCGGCGGGCAACATCCAGATCAGCATGGCCGGGACACTGAGCAACACCTGGGCGATCCTGCGTCGGCGGCCGTCGGCCGCGCCCCGGGCAAGCCGGCGACCGGCGAGATTCCCGTTGCCGATGCCCATCAGCGCAGGCTAACGAGGCCATGATCGATCGCGATGTCACCCGTTCATGCGCCACAGCCGCCTTCCTCCGCCCTCGACCCTGCGCCCGACCACTACCGGACCCGAGCCCACGAACCCCCGGAGGCGGGGTCTCTAGGTGTACATCAAGGACCCAGGGGTGGTCAGCAACTCGCCGGTTTCCAGCCACGTCTTCAGGCCGGAGAGGATCATCGGCCAGCCGCCGTAGATCTCGTCATTGGCGTTCTCGCGGAGCTGGTCGTGGGTCACGGTGAGGCGGCAGGAGTCACCGATCGGCTCGATGTCCCAGGTGACCCGCGAGCTGCCCTCGCTTTTCACCTCGTCACTCCAGAGTGCAACCATGGTGTGAACGAGTCGCTGCGGGGGATCGACCTCGAGCACCTCACCCTCGCCGAGGAGTTGGCCGGTGCCGTTCAAGGAGCCCATCTCCACCCGCGACCCTGGCTTCCAGTCGGAGGTAACCCCGGCTCCGAAGTTGTACTTGGCCCTGATCTCGGGGTCGGTGATGGCCTCCCAGAGG
>DASZNG010000062.1:0-14474 GCA_035551535.1 Acidimicrobiales bacterium
GCGGTGGCGGTGGTGGTCCCGAATCAGGGAGCCCATCAGACCGGCGCCGGGATCTCCGGCCCGATCGTGAAACAGATTCTTCAAGACATTTTGGGAAACCAGCCAAGCTCAGGCGGCGGGCAATGAGATCATCCGACAATCAGAATCGTAGGAATAGGCTTTGACCCACATGGACGAATCCCAGGCACCCCGCGTCTTCTCTGAGCGGTACGAGCTGAATCACCTGATCGCCCGAGGCGGCATGGCCGAGGTGTACCGCGCCCACGACCGTCTCCTCGACCGTCCGGTGGCGCTGAAGGTCCTGTTCCCGGAGCTGTCGGTGGACCGGTCGTTCGTCGAGCGCTTCCGGCGGGAGGCCCAGGCCGCCGCCAACCTCTCCCATCCGAACATCGTCCCGGTGTTCGACTGGGGCGAGGACTCGGGGGCGTACTTCATCGTCATGGAGTTCATCGACGGGCGGCCGCTCTCGTCCATTTTGAAGACGGCCGGCCCGCTGTCGGCGGATCGGGCGGCCGACATCGGCTCCCACGTGGCCGCCGCCTTGGGCTACGCCCACAAGCACGGGGTCATCCACCGTGATGTGAAGCCGGGCAACGTGCTGATCACCGACGAGGGCCAGGTGAAGGTGACCGACTTCGGTATCGCCCGGGCCATCAACACCGAGGAGAGCCTCACCCAGACCGGCGCGGTGATGGGAACCGCCACCTACTTCTCGCCCGAACAGGCCGAAGGCATCGGGGTCGACCCCCGGAGCGACATCTATTCGCTCGGTGTGGTGCTGTTCGAGATGGTGACCGGGCGCGCCCCGTTCCTGGGGGACACCCCGGTGGCGGTCGCCTCCAAGCACGTGCGCGACATCCCGCCGGTTCCCCGGGAGATCAACGCCTCGATCCCCCCGACCTTCGAGGCCATCATCCTGAAGTCGATGGCCAAGGATCCCGACTACCGCTACGCCACCGCCGAGGAGCTCCGGGCCGATCTGCTGCGCTTCAACGAGGGGCGCTCGGTCCTGGCCATGAACGACCCGACCGCGATGCAGGCGGCCCTCGGCGCCACCCAGGTGGTGGGGGCGGTGGGCGGCGCCGACGTCACCCAGGCCATCTCGGCCCAGTCCGGGCTGGGCGCCGGTGGACCCGGTGACAACGGAATCGCCGCCAACGGCAAGGAACGCAACCGGACCCGCACCTACGTCATCGTGCTGGTGGTCCTGCTGGTGATCCTGGCCATCGTCGGGGTCCTGCTGGCCCGCCAACTCGGCTACCTGGGGGGAGCGTCGTCGTTCAATCTTCCCAACGTTGTGGGCAAGACCCAGGCCCAGGCGACCACCACGCTGAAGGGTGACGGCCTGACCGTTTCCAGCAACACCCAGGCCACCACCCAGTACGCGCCCGGCACCGTCCTCAAGACCGATCCGAACGCCGGCACCCTGGTGAAGAGCGGGAACAATGTGACGCTCACGGTGGCCGCGGCGCCGGCCGTGGCCAAGACCACGGTGCCCGCCGGCATCACCAATACCGACGTGAACACCGCCGAGGGGATACTGACCCAGGCCGGATTGCAGTTCACCGTGAAGAACACACCCAACAACGCCCAGCAGGGCCTGGTCCTCAGCGCCGATCCGGCCTCGGGAACGTCCATCAACAAGGGCGCCACCGTGACCCTGACGGTCTCGTCCGGGCCCAACTCGGTCACGGTGCCCTCGGTGGCCGGGCTGAGCCAGATAGCCGCGGGGAACCTGCTTGGCAATCGAGGACTGACGGTTTCCGGTACCACGTCTCAGTCGTCGTCGCAGTACCAGGCGGGTGTGGTCATCGGGTCGGATCCCGGTGCCGGAGCTTCGGTTCAGCCCGGCTCGGGGGTCACCCTGATCGTCTCGTCGGGCCCCGCACCCACCACCACCACCACGTCGACGTCGACGTCGACGTCGACCACCACGACCACCACCACCACCACGACCACCACGATCCCCGGTCTCAAGCGTCCGGGGCAGCCGGTAACCGGCTGATCTCGTCGGGTCGGCTAGACCCGGGCGGTGGAGGCGAGGAAGTTCGAGAGCAGCGAGGGCCCCGACGGGGTGAGGATGGACTCCGGGTGAAACTGCACACCTTCGATGGGGAGCAGGCGATGGCGGAACCCCATGATCACCCCGTCGGCGGTGGTGGCGGTGACCTCCAACACGTCCGGCAGGGTGGTCGGCTCGATCACCAACGAGTGGTAGCGGGTAGCCACGAACGGATCCGGGAGACCGTCGAACACTCCTGTCCCGTTGTGGTGGATGGATGAGGTCTTGCCGTGCATCAGGGTGGGGGCGGCAACCACCTCTCCGCCGAACACGTGGCCGATGGACTGGTGTCCGAGGCACACCCCCAGAATCGGGTAGGCCCCGCCCAGCTCGGCGACCACCGTCTCGCTGATGCCGGCGTGCTCGGGTCGTCCGGGTCCAGGGGAGATGAGGATGGCATCGGGAGCGTCGGACCGGATCCCGGCAATGTCGATCTCATCGTTGCGGAAGACGACCGGGTCGGCGCCGAGCTCGCCGAGCTCCTGGACGAGGTTGTAGACGAACGAGTCGTAGTTGTCGATGACCAGCACCCGGGGGCCCATAGTCTCGCCAGGCTACCGGGCGATTTGGGTCGGTCTCCCCTGCACCCGGCCGGCCTCGAAGGCTGGCTATCCTGGCGGCCATGGCAACCAAGGCCAAGGCCAAGGCCGGTCCCGGGAGGGCGACGAAGAAGGGACGGTCCGTTCGCGGACGCACCACCCCGCAAGCCGCACGCGACACCACCCACAGTGATCGCTACACCCCGCCGATCCCGAAGAAGGCGAAGGTCAGCCCCCGGTGGATGGGCTTGTCGATCATCGCTCTGTTCATCATCGGCGTCCTGGTCATCATCCTCAACTACGCCGGCGTGCTACCCGGAGGAGTCTCCAACTGGTGGCTGGTCGGAGCCATCGGCGCCATCTTCGCCGGCCTGATGGTGGCCACCCAGTACCACTGACTCCGGCGGCTTCGCCGGCGACGCACCTCAGAGACGCGAAGAACCGGCCCCGGGGGGCCGGTTCTTCATCCCATGCGCAGATCGGTCGACCGTCGTGGGCCGGCCCAACGCTCGAGGGGGTCAGCCCAAACGCTCGATGATGGTGGCGTTGGCCATGCCGCCGCCCTCGCACATCGTGACCATGCCGTAGCGGCCGTTGGTCCGCTCCAACTCGTTGAGCAGGGTGGCCGCCAGTTTGGCGCCGGAGGCTCCGAGCGGGTGACCGAGGGCGATCGCCCCGCCGTTCACGTTGACCCGGTTCATGTCCGGGTGGTGCTCCTTCTCCCAGGCGAGAACCACCGAGGCAAACGCCTCGTTGATCTCGATGATGTCCAGGTCATCGATGGTGAGCTTGGCCCGTTCGAGGGCGATCTTGGTGGCGGGGATGGGTCCGGTGAGCATCTTGATCGGGTCGCTGCCGATGACCGCGAAGCTGTGGAACCGGGCCCGGGGGGTGAGGCCGAGCTCGTTGGCCTTCTCCTCGCTCATGATCAGGACGGCGGAGGCGCCGTCGGTGATCTGCGAACTGTTGCCCGCGGTGACCCGCCCGTTCTCGGGCCGGAAGGCGGGCTTCAGGTTGGCCAGCACCTCGACCGAGGAGTCGGAGCGGATGCCCTCGTCGGCGGTGACCAGCTCGTCGGTGTCGACGCCGTTGTCGTCCTTGATCGCCACCGGGACGATCTCGCGCTCGAAGCGACCTTCGGCGGTGGCCCGGGCGGCGTTGTGGTGGGACCGCACCGAGAACTCGTCGAGGTCCTGCCGGGTGATGTCCCACTGCTCGGCGATGAGCTCGGCACCCTCGCCCTGACCGACCAGCCCGCCGCGCTCGGCGTAGCGCTGCATGACCCGGGGACCGAAGGGGAACCCGAGGTCACGGACGACCGATGCACCCATCGGGGTGCGGGTCATGACCTCGACCCCGCCGGCGATGACGATGTCATAGGCGCCGGCCATCACCCCCTGGGCACCGAAATGGAGCGCCTGCTGCGACGAGCCGCACTGGCGGTCGATGGTGGTGGCGGGGACCGACTCGGGGAACCCGGCGGCCAAGGCGGCGTTGCGACCGACGTTGAGCGCCTGTTCGCCGACCTGCATGACGCAGCCCATGATGACGTCGTCCACCCGCGCCGGATCCAGCTGGTTGCGCTCGATGAGGGCCTTCAACGGCTCCGAGGCCAGATCGGCCGAGTGCCAGTTGCGGAACTTCCCGTTGCGCTTGCCACCGGCAGTACGCACCGCATCAACGATCACCGCTTCGGTCATGATGGGACTCCTCTCTCGGTCCGGCGGAGCCTCTGCCTGCCGGCCTTTCCTACTGTTGCGGACCCTCAGTCGGTCCGTCAACTGTACGGGCGGAAAACTTGACCACCTGGTCAATATTCTATCCGGGGCGACTCCGGCGTCAACCTCGGGCATCCGGGCAGTTCGGGTCCGTCCCCCGGAATCCGGGCCCGGTATCGACGCCGACCCACCCGTTCGCTACGGTCGGCCCGGTGAGCACCCGGGTCAAGGACATGGACCGCTGGTTGGGGAACGGCGGGATGGAGTTGATCGGCACCGTGGGCGGGTCCTTCGACGACTACGGGGTGGACGGGGAGGACCTGGGCTGGGTGGTGGGAGCCTTCACCCCGCTGCCGCCGGCCTGCAATCCACACGGCATCGTCCAGGCCGGGGTCCACGGCCTGTTGCTGGATGCGGCCATGAACTTCGCCATCAATGCCGCCCTCCCCGGGCGTGACCGGACCCGGGCCACCCTGGAGATGAAGATCGAGTGCATGCGGCCCGCGCGGCTGGGGGGGTCGTATCGGCTGCGGGGCGAGGTGGTGCGGATGGCCCGGCAGGTCGCCTACGGCGAGGCCACCGTGCGCGACGAGGAGGACCGGTTGGTCAGCCGGTCCACCGGGACCTTCATGGTCCACCGCCCCGAACCCACGAGCACGGGCGACGGAGTCGGTCCGGTGGCCACCACCGTTTCCGGCTGAACCTCGACACGGCTCACCTCGCGACGGGTCGATCCGACCGACGTCGCCGGGAACCCGTACCGGCAGCCCGCCGGTTGTCCACGGGAGCGCATGGCCATGGCTCCGACTTCGCCAGGATTCAGCATCTGCAAAGTGTGTGACGGCCCCACCCGGCCGGGATTCGGACTCTGTTTCTGCTGCTCGACGCTGGTCGGTCAGCTGCGGATGCCGTTGGCCCCGGTGACCGCGGTCACCCCCTACCGGATGGGCGACGGGATGCACCGACTGCTGCGCGGCTACAAGGACGCGCCGTCGGAAGCCGTCTGTTCGGCCTCGGCGGCGCGACTGGCCGGCGTGGTCCAGCGGTGGTTGGACGACCACTTCGGGAGGTTGCTGGGCCGGACCCGAGGACCGTGGGATCTGGTGGTCGGGGTCCCGTCCTCCCACCGGCGCACCGGGACCCCGGTGGACACCCTCGTGCAGGCGGTCCCCGCCCTGGTTCGGACCCATCGACGACTGCTGGTGCGCGGGCCCGAACCCACCGATCATCTGGTGGCCGCCCGGTCGGGGTTCACGGTCACCCCGGATCTCGGGCGCAAGACCCGGGGGGTGCGGGCCCTGGTGGTCGACGACAGTTTCACCACCGGAGCCCGGGCCCAGAGTGCGGCGACCGCGTTGCGGATGGCCGGGATCCGGGTGGCGGGAGTGCTGGTGGTGGGCCGGGCCGTGGCCCCGGAGACGGCACCCTGGCAGGCGGCCTACTGGGACTCGACGGCCGAGGTGCGAAGGGCCGCCCGGGCCGCCTCCAGGCCCGGCGACCCCCGACCCGGTGTCGGGTCACCCGCCTGACCAGGGAAGTTGTTCCGATGGCGGTTGGGCCCATACAGTTGCTTGCTACAAGCAGTTAGTACGGGCCAGCCGACGGACAACCAGAGAGAGGGCGATGGGGACGACATCGAGCCGGGCCGCCTCCGCAGGCACCGGTACCAAGACGAAGCCGGGCCCGGCGCCGGCGGCGGGCACCGCCGGTTCGGTTCCCGCCGACCTGGAACGGGCGCTGACCCAGGTGGCCCGGGCCATCATCCACCTCGGCGTACCCCCGAACGCGCTGGCCGAGGGTGAATCGATCGACCGGGCCGGGTACTGGCTGCTGGTGCGGGTCTCCGAGGACGGGCCGGTCCGGCTCTCGGATCTGGCCGACGCGGTGGGCCTCGACCTGTCGACCGTGAGCCGCCAGATGGGCGCCCTGGTGCACGGTGGCCTGATCACCAAGGAGCCCGATCCCCACGATGGGCGGGCGTCGTTCCTGAGCCTTTCGGCCCGCGGGGCGGCCGTCTTGGAGTCGGTTTCCGAGGCCCGCCGCCAGGCCCTGGCCGAGGCGCTCACCGAGTGGTCGGGCGACGAGCGCGCCAGCTTGGCCACCGGGCTCCTCCGGCTGGCCGCCGGGCTGGAGAACTCGCCGAAGGCCACCCGATGACCATCGAGACGCCACCCCGGCCGGCCGACGGCGCCGAGCCCTCGGTCACCGCCCCGCCGCCGATCCCCGGCGCGGGACTGTCCCATCGCCAGGTCCTCATCATCTTCAGCGGGCTCATGCTGGGCATGTTCCTGGCCGCCCTCGACCAGACCATCGTCGGGACCGCCCTCCCCACCATCGTGAACAGCCTCCACGGGCTCAACCACATCAGCTGGGTGGTCACCGCCTACCTGTTGACCTCGACCATCTCCACTCCGCTGTACGGGAAGCTCTCCGACCAACTGGGGCGCAAGGGGATCTTCCAGTTCGCCATCGTCATCTTCCTGGTCGGCTCGGTGCTCGCCGGCCTCAGTCAGAACATGGGCGAGCTCATCGCCTTCCGGGGCATCCAGGGCATCGGGGCCGGCGGGCTGATGTCGATGGCCATGACCATCATCGCCGACGTGGTCTCCCCCCGGGACCGGGGTCGGTACCAGGGGTACTTCGGCGCCACCTTCGCCTTGTCGTCGGTGGCCGGGCCACTGCTCGGCGGCGTGTTCACCGACAACCTGAGCTGGCGGTGGATCTTCTACATCAACATCCCGATCGGGATCGTCGCCCTGTGCGTGACCTCGGTGGTCCTCAAGCTTCCGTTCCGCCGCCAAGCACACGACATCGACTATCTGGGGGCGGTGCTGCTGATGGTGGCCATCACCGCCACGCTGCTGGTGACGGTGTGGGGCGGCACCCAATACCCCTGGGGATCGCCGGAGATCATCGCCCTGGGTGCGGCGGCGGCGGCGTTCGTCACCGCCTTCATCCTCTGGGAGCGGAGGGCGTCCGAGCCGATTCTGCCCCCCAGCCTGTTCCGAGTCGGCATCTTCCGGGTGTCGTCGGGAGTCAGCTTCCTGCTGGCCATGGTCATGTTCGGCGCCATCATCTATCTCCCGTTGTATCTCCAGCTGGTCGACGGGGTGTCGGCCATGGTGTCGGGGCTCCTGCTGATACCCCTGATGCTCGGGCTGTTGGTCGCCTCCATCGGCTCCGGCCAGATCGTCACCCGGACCGGGAGATACAAGATCTTTCCGGTGGTCGGATCGATCCTGGTCATCATCGGGATGTACCTGCTGTCCCAGTTGGGACTGCACACTTCCCACCTGGTGATGAGCCTCTATGTGATCGTGCTCGGGGCGGGCATGGGCATGACCATGCAGATCATGGTGCTGGCCACCCAGAACGCGGTGGCGCCCACCCAGATCGGCACCGCCACCGCCGCGGTCACCTTCTTCCGTTCGCTGGGCGGCGCCTTCGGCACGTCGCTGTTCGGAGCCATCTTCATCGCCGGCCTCGGCCACTGGATTCCGGTGCTGGTGCCGGGGGCGGTGGGCAGGGCCCTCCACGTCACCGGGAATTTCTCGATGAGCCCCACCCAGCTCCACGGGTTTCCGGCGGCGGTGCAGCACGGAATCCTGGAATCGTTTGTGCGCTCCCTCCACTCGATGTTTCTGGTCGGCGTGCCGATCGCGGTGGCCATGTGCGTGCTCACCCTCTTTCTCCGGGAGGTGAAGCTCCGCACCAGCTCCGGGCTGGAGCGCCCGAGCGAGGATGTGGCCATGACCGATGCGCTGGCCGGCTCGGCCGACGCCGAATTCGAAGAGGGCGCCCTCGGGACCGGCGTGTCGATCGGCTAGCCACGGTCGCAACGTGCCCGTTCCGATGGCGGGACGGTGTACTAAACCGGGGTCATGCGGTTACGAGTCTTCACCGAGCCCCAACAGGGCGCGTCCTACGACCAGCAGGTGCGGGTGGCCCAACTCGCCGAGCAACTCGGGTTCGACGCCTTCTTCCGGAGCGATCACTTCCTGGCCATGGGGGATACCGACGGTCTCCCCGGCCCGACCGACGCCTGGATCACCCTGGCCGGTATCGCCCGGGAGACCAGCCGGATCCGGCTCGGGACGCTGATGACGTCGGCCACCTTCCGTCTCCCCGGTCTGCTGGCGGTGGCGGTGGCCGAGGTCGATGCCATGAGCCAGGGCCGGGTCGAGCTGGGTCTCGGGTCGGGCTGGTTCGACGGCGAGCACACCGCCTACGGGATTCCCTTCCCGCCGCTGGGCGAGCGGTTCGAGCGGCTCGAGGAGCAGTTGGCCATCATCACCGGGATGTGGGCGTGCCCGCCCGGCGACCGGTTCTCCTTCCACGGAGATCACTACCAACTCGAGGACTGCCCGGCCCTGCCCAAACCCGTGCAGCGTCCGGGGCCACCGGTACTGATCGGGGGCCACGGTCCCAAGCACACCCCGAGGCTGGCCGCCACCTACGGCGCCGAGGTCAACGTGCCCTTCGGGTCGGAGGAGGACACCGCCACCCAGTTCCGGCGGTCGAAGGCGGTGTGTGAGTCGATCGGCCGCGACCCGGGCTCGCTGGTGTGCTCCGCCGCCCAGGTGGTGTGCTGCGGCCGAGACGAAGCCGAACTGGCCCGCCGGGCCGCTGCGATCGGTCGCTCGGTGGACGAGCTACGCCAGAACGGGTTGTGCGGTACGCCGGATGAGGTGCTCGAGAAGCTGGCGAGATTCGTCAATCTCGGCGCCGACCGGATGTACCTGCAGTTCCTCACCTTGGACGACCTCGAACACCTGGAGCTGATCGGGCAAGAGGTGCTGCCCGCCGCCGCGCGGCTGGGTTGACCCCGATTGATCAGTCCGCGGCGCCAGTCGACGTCAGCTGTTCGATCCGCTCGAGTGTCTTCTCCATGTTGGCGCGGGTCGTCTCGGGCAGCTTCCCCAACTTCAAGAACGGGCGTTGGTGGTCGTGACTGATGTCCCAGCTCTCTCGCACCCGGGTTCCGCCATCGACCGGCTCGAGTTCGTATCGCCAGATGCGGCCAGCCACGAACTGACCCATGAATCCGCCCGGCCGGGTCTGCCAGGCGATGCGCCGGTTCTCCTCGAACTCGATCACGGTGCTGACCATCGAATAGTTGATGCCCAGGTGCATCGACATGCCGAAGGTGGCCCCCGGGGAGAGGCGCTGGGGTGCGCCGCCCTTTGCCTTGATCACGGTGCCGGAGCCGTCGATCTCCGGGTGGCGGGCCACGTCGGCCACCAACTCGAAGATGGCTTCGGGAGAGGCCGGTATCACCCGCTCGACCGACACCACATTGCCGTCCATCTCTGACCTCCGTCCGGCGCAGGCCGCCGGCACGGCACCGGCGGGACCGCCGGCTCACCGGTGCAGCATGCACCGGTGAGCTTGAGCGGCGCCACCGCATGACGTCTCGGCCTTAGCGGAGTTCCTCGTGAACGACCGACCGTCGCCCGGAGTTGTCGATCGCCTGCTGGTCGAAGGTGCTGCGGCGACGAACCCCGGAAGCGACAGAGAGCACAAGGGTCATCACGAACCCGACGGCTCCCACGATCATGAGGATGACGCCAATGGTGGAAAGCCGAAACCCGTGGGTCTGGGTGGTGGTGATCCCCCAGTAGAGAACCGCGCCCACCGCGAACACCAACATGCTGGTAACGAATCCGGCGCCATATTCTGGTCGCATCGTGTTCCCTCCCATCTCGCGACGGCTGCGCCCGGCCACTGTCGGCCAGGACGGCAGCACTCACAGTGGGATACCCAAACCGGCCGCGGTTCAAACTCCCGGCTGCCGGCAACCGCCGGCTCCGGTTGCCTCGGAATGGTTCGGAGCGCCGGTCTCGGGTTCAGACCTCCGGGCCTTCGGTCCGGAGCTTGTCGACCTCGCTCATCGCCTCGCGGAGCTGTCCGAGCCACTCGTCACTGTGGCTGCCGACCAACTTGACGCACCAGGCGAGCGCGTCGGAACGGGAACGGGCGATGCCGGCATCGACCAGCGTGTCCAACACCCGTCGCTCCGGCTGGCGCAGCCGGGTCATGGCCGGAACGGCGATGTGGGTGAAGAGTTGGGTGGTCTCCCCGATCTTCGCTCCCCAGGCAACATTGCGGCCGTAGCGGCCCTCCATCTCCTGGGCGATGGCGACCCGCTCGTCGCGGGTGTCTTCCCGGAACCGGCTGATCCGGCCCTCGACGGCTGCCTCCCGCCCTTGCTCGTCGGCCGGCTCGGGGGGGCTGAGCTCACCGATGATGGAGATCTCCTCGCGGTCGATGATCACTTCCGGGGAGGAGACGAACCAGTCGTCGGGGAGTCGCCCGGCCAACCAACCCTCGGCGTCATCGGCGCTGGGGAGGTCGGCCTGTTGCCATCCACCCCGCCCACCCCGTCGCCCACCGGGCCGGCCTCGTCGGCCTCCGAAATCTTCTCTGTAGGGACCTCTCATGGTTACTCCTTGTGGCATTACTTTATTACATACTTACATACTTACAGACTTACACAGTAGCGGAGTTGGGATCGGAATGGCGCACGGGAGCGACGGGATGACTGTTCAGGCTGGTCAGAAGCCATATCGGCTCTCCGGCTGCTGGCCCGGCCGGGCCCGCCAGCCAGTCATCCGGCCAGATTGGCTAGCGGAGGACCTTGGAGGACGCCGAAGGCGACCAGGGCCTGCCGGGCTTCGAAGACGCCGGCCACCCGGACCGCCAGGAAGCCGGCGGCGACGGCACCGTCGACGTTGACCACGTTGTCATCGAGGAACAGCACCCGGCCGGGGGCCGGACCCACCTGGTCGGCGACGTAATCGAAGGCCAGACGGTCTGGCTTGAGCAGGCCGATCTCGAACGACAGGAAACGGGTCTCGAGCAATTGGACCAACGGCCATCCGGCGAGGTGTTCGTTCCAGTGCAACGCGTTGGTGTTGGAGAAGCATCCCACCGGGACCCGGGCCATCACCTCGGTCACCAAGGCTTCGGCCCCGGGCAACGGCCCCGACGGCCAGGTCCGGAACCGGTCGAGGAAGGCGGTCGGGGAGATCGACAGGCCCCAATCGTCGACGACACCGCGGGCGAAGTCCGCGTCGGAACACGCGCCGCTCTCAAAGCGCCGGACCCATCGGCAACCGAGCCAGCGATTCCAGAGTTCGTCGTCGTTCGCGATGCCGGAGAGCTCCCGCATCGACGGGACCCCTTGGAGTTGCAGCAGGACACCGCCCAGGTCGAAAAGGACCATCTCGACGGAGTCGCTCATTCGCAACCCTACGTCGACGCCGGCATCGTCGGCATCGTCGGCGACGGGATTGACGGTAGTTTGGCCGGGTGCAGGATGACTTCGTGCTGCTGGCCGGGTCGGCGAGCCGGAAGTTGGGCCAGGCCATCGCCGACTATCTCGACTGCCCGCTGGGTGCGTCAGAGACCATGAAGTTTTCCGAGGGGAACCTGTTCGTCCGGGTATTGGAGAACGTGCGCGGCCATGACGTCTTCTTGGTGCAGGGAACCGCGTTTCCGGCCAACGATAATTTCATGGAGCTGTTGTTCTGGATCGACGCGCTCAAACGAGCCAGCGCGGCCTCGGTGACCGCGGTCATCCCCTACTTCAGCTACGCCAAAGGGGACAAGAAGGACGAACCTCGAGTGTCGATCCGAGCCCGGGTGTGCGCCGACGCCATCGAGGCGGCCGGCGCCGATCGGATCGTCACCCTCGACCTCCACGCCCCCCAGGTCCAAGGCTTCTTCAAGGTGCCGGTCGACGACCTCTATGCCCTCCCGGTGCTCTGCGACGCAATCTCGGCCAAAGGGCTCGAGAACCTGGTGGTGGTGGCTCCGGATGCCGGCTACGCCAAGAAGGCGCGGGCCTGGGCCGACCGGCTCGGGGCTCCGACCGCCATCGCCGACAAGCGCCGGGTCGACCACTCCGAGACCGCCGAGATCATGGAGCTGATCGGCTCGGTGGAGGGCCGAACCGCCCTCATCGTCGACGACTTCACCATTACCGCCGGCACCCTGGTCGACGCCGCCCGGGTCCTCTCCGAGCGCGGGGCGGGCTCGGTCTATGCGGCGGTGAGCCACGGGTTGCTGGCCGGTGAGGCCAACCGACGGCTCGATGACAGCCCGATCGAACGGCTGTTCGTGACCGACAGTGTCGAGACCCAGCCGTCCCCGCTTTCGTCGAAGGTCGAGATCGTGTCGGTAGCTCCGCTGTTCGGTGAGGCGATCCGCCGGATCTTCCGCCGGGAGAGCATCTCCGACCTGTTCCGATAGCCCGGCGACGGGCGACACGCCGGTCCCCTGGCTCAGCTGATCACGGGGGAGCCGCCGATCCCGGCGGAGGGCTCAGGCCGCCGACCCGAAGAACTGGCTGGATCCGAAGCTGAAGATGCCGCCGTCGTTGGCCACGAACCGGTAGCCGTTCCCCGCCGGCGAGGCTTCCATGCCGGCAATCGGTTGGTTGAGCCGCAGGCCACCGGTCGAGCCCTCGAACGGCGCGCCGCCGAACGAGAAGATGCCACCGTCGGCGGCCACCAGCCAGTAGCCGTTGTTGACCGGGTCCGCCGCCATGCCGACCACCGGCCGGTTGAGTGGCGACCCGCCCATCGAGCCTTCGAACGGGGCGTTGAAGGCGAACACCCCGCCGTCGGAAGCGACGATCCAATAGCCACCGGTGGCGGCATCGACCGTCATCCCGACGATGGGCGCATTGAGGGCCAAGTTCCCGGTCGAGCCGTGGAACTGCGCGTCACCGACCGCGAAGATGCCGCCGTCGGAAGCGACCAGCCAGTAGCCACGGCCGTCGGGGGTGGCGGCCATGCCCACGATCGGATGGCTGGGCGTGACTCCGCCCGCCGGCAGCGAGCCGTAGAACCCGGCGTCGCCGAAGGCGTAGATCGAGCCGTCCCGGCCGACCAGCCAGTAGCCGTGTCCGTCGGGGGTAGCGGCCATACCCACGATGGGTGCCGCCGGAGGCGAGGGCAGCGCCCCGTATCCGGTGGAGACAAACCCGCAACCGTCCACCTGACCGCCGGTGTTGGTGATCCAGTAGCCGCCGTCATCCGGTCCCCCGGCCATCCCGGTCACGCTGCCGGCGGCGAGCGGCGCGCAGGTTTGAGCGGTGCCGTAGACCGCGAACCCGGGGGCGGGGGGATCGGCATCGACCACCACCGAGGTCGAATTGGTCAGGTCGGTGCATTGATTGGCGGAAGTGGGAGCCACTACCCCGTAGTACAGGTTGACCAGGTTGGCGGAAACCGGGAGCACGAAGGGAGTCAGCGCCGAGCAGCGTTGCACCCCATCCACCTGGACCACCGGCGTATCCGGCTGCGACCAACTGGTGGCCGACGGGGAACTGGTCTGCCAGATGTTGAAGCGGGTCACATCCGTGAAGAGGGTCTCGATGACGTTGAAGTACATGAACCACTGGTTTCCGCTCTGCAGGACGTCGGGGTTGGCCATGCATTGGCCTCCGTTGCCCTTGTAGGCGGGGTTCGACGACAGCACGTTCCGGTTGGCATCCACACTGGCCACCGCGATGATGCAGTCGGCGCCGTAGTACACCAGCCAGCGTTGGGCGCCAGATGGCTGGAGGACGACCGACGGTGAGGACGCGTCCAATCCGTAGGCGTCGGTGAACATCAACTGTTTGAACGATCCCCAGTGGGCGCCGTCGCTGGAGGTGGCCGACCAGAGCTGGGTGGCGCATCCGACACCACAGGACAACCCGGTGAAGAACATGGTGAACAGGTAGCCACCACCGCCGATCGAGGAGACGCTTACCGACGGATCGTTGACTTCGGTGATTCCGATCGACACCTGAGTCGGAACGATATTGGTGATCGGGTTCGACCATGGACCATTGGGGGTCGGAGCGGTTCGCTCGAAGATGGTGTCCAGCTGGCCGGAGTTGAGTGCCTGTTGGGTCTGCCAACCGCCGTACCACATGATGTAGCCCTGGCCATTGGGATTGGGGATGACGTCGGGCGAGTAGATGTCCCGCCCGGTGAACAGGGGGTTGCTGGCGGCTCCGGCCGACCCTGACAGGATCAGCGGCGCGACAACTGTCGCCGCCAGCACCATCGACACCGCTGAGATCCCCACCGTCAACAGGCGCAAACGTTTCGGCATGACCCCCCTGGGTTCGCCAGTGAAGCGTTACCCTAACCAAGATCG
>DASZNG010000063.1:0-28901 GCA_035551535.1 Acidimicrobiales bacterium
GGCCTCGCCTATCTCGGTCCGGTCGACGGGCACGACTTCGACGCCCTCGACGACGTGCTGCGGGTGGCCGACGCCATCTCCGGGCCGGTGGTGGTGCACGTGCACACGGTCAAGGGACGCGGCTACGGGCCCGCCGAGCACGACCCGGAGAAGTGCCTCCACGATGTCGGACCCTTCGACCCGGCCACGGGGGCCTCGCGGCGCCCACCGACCGCCAGCTACACCCAGGCCTTCGGCCGGGCCATGGTCGCGGCCGGCGAGCGCGATCCGTCGGTGGTGGCCCTGACCGCGGCCATGGGCGGCCCGACCGGCCTGCTGGCCTTCAAGGACCGGTTCCCCGAGCGGTATTTCGATGTCGGGATCGCCGAGCAGCATGCAGTGACCGCCGCCGCCGGCATGGCCATGGGCGGGCTCCGCCCGGTGGTGGCCATCTACTCGACCTTCCTCAACCGGGCGTGGGATCAGCTGCTCTTCGATGTGGCGTTGCACCGGGCACCCATCGTGTTCTGCATCGACCGGGCCGGGGTGACCGGTGACGACGGTCCGAGCCACCACGGCGTCTTCGACCTGGCGCTGCTGACCAAGGTGCCGGGCATGACGGTGTTGGCGCCGTCGTCCTACGAGGAGCTGGGGGCCATGCTCGAAACCGCGCTCGCCCTCCCCGGCCCGTCGGCCATCCGCTGGCCCAAGACCGAGGCGCCACTGACCGGCAGGGTCGGGGTCGGGCTGTCGGCCCGGAGGCTGCGGTCGGCTCCGGAGGGAGCCGGGTCCGGCCGCCGGCCCGAGGTGTGCCTGCTGGGGGTGGGGAAGATGGTCGCCGCCTGTGAGGACGCCGCCGACCGGCTCGAGCGTCTCGGGGTCGGGGTCACGGTCTGGGATGCCCGGGTCGCGGCCCCGATCGATGGCGTAATGGTGGCGGATGCCGCCCGGCACCGGCTGGTGCTGAGCGCCGAGGACGGGATCGCCGACGGCGGCGTCGGTGCCGCCATCGCCACCGCCGTCCGGTGCGCGGGAGCGGGGAATGACGGCCCGCGGACGCTGGCACTGGGACTGCCGCGGACCTTCCTGCCCCACGGCCGGGCCTCCGACATCCTGGCCGATGCCGGGCTCGACGGCCCCGGCCTGGCCGCGGCGGTGATCGAGGCCCTCTACCCGGCTCCGGTGCGCCCCTGACCTCGCGGCCGTGATCGGTCGAGCCTGCCGATCTCCATTGAAGAGTTGCTGCCTACCCGGCAAGGATGGGGCCAGCGTGGTTTGTACGGTCGGAAACCTCTACCGGGGGTCACCCATCGTCGGAAGAGGTTCATAAAAGGAGAGCAACATGCGTGCCGTCATCGTCAATGAGTATGGATCGACTCCAGTGGTGGCCGAGGTGGCAACGCCGCAACCCCAGGCGGGCCAGGTTCTGATCAGGCTCAGTGCCGCGGGTATGAACCCCATGGATCGCACCCTGGCCAGCGGTGACTGGCGGCCGATGCCGGCGATCTTCCCCATGGTGCTCGGTGCCGACTGTGCCGGCGTCATCGAAATCGTCGGCGCCGGAGCGACTCGATTCGCCGTCGGCCAGAATGTGTTCGGACAATTCTTGATACCCCCCTTAGGGTCGGCTGGGACCTATGCCGAGTATGTGGCCGTCACTGAGGATGCCCCCCTGACCCGGGTGCCCGACGGGCTCGACCCGGTGGTCGCATCGGCACTTCCGACGGCCGGCATGGCCGGACTCTCGCTGGTGGAGGATTCGCTCGGACCGCTGGCCAACAAAACCTTGTTGATCGTCGGTGCCGGGGGCGGCGTCGGCACGTTTGCCACCCAGTTCGCCGTCGACGCCGGTGCGCGGGTAATCGCCAACGTCCGAGACGCCGAGGCAGCTCGGATGCAAGGGTACGGGGCCGCGGAGATCGTCGATCACACCGCGATGCCGATAGTGGACACCCTCCGGAAAACCCACCCCGACGGCATCGACGCTCTCTTGGATGTGGTCAGCGACGCGGACGCATTCGCGGAGCTCGCGTCATTGGTTCGTCCGGGGGGCACCGCGGTCACCACCCGGTACATCGCCGATACCGCCGCCCTCGAGGCCCGCGACGTCGTTGGCGTCAACTTCGCGCTGCAGGCCAGCGCCGAGCTCCTCGACCGCCTCGCCGGTGCAGTGCTCACCGGTCGCATCGTGGCTCCGCCGATCGCCCGCATTACGCTCGATGAGGTGCCGGCCGTATTGAACGGGACAGGTGCCCGACCGATCGAGGGGAAGACCGTCATCACCTTGTGACCGAGACGACCCGACCTCGGCCCCCGGACTCTGGCCCGCACCGCCCGTCGCCCGACTGTCGCCCGACTGTCGCCCACCCCGGCGAGGTGGAGCGAGTAAGCGCACGGGCGGGGGACGATCCGCCGGCCGACGGCGCGACGATCATTTCGCCCAGCCGGGCTGAATTGTCATCCGATGGCGATAGCGAGCCGACCTCATATCGTCTTGTAACCCTGACTCCGGCTTCGCCGGTCGCCGGACCAGCCGCCGTCAGGCACAATGGCTCCCCGGAAGCGTCGGCGACCGCCGGGTGGCGGTCGACGACCTGCCGCCGATCCGCAGTCGAGAAACAGCCGAGCAGAATGGAGCCGTCGTGTCCTTCGGAGACTCCGACATCATCCGCAGCGCCATCCGGGTGGAGGGGTTTCGCGACGAGGAATTCGACTACCAGCTGATCAAAGCCATCGGGGTGGCCGACTACGGCGGCTCCACCGTCGGCGAGTGCCTGGCGGTGGCCGACGAGATCACCGACGGGAGCCCGCAGAGCTGGGCCCGGGGGTTCGACGAGTTGGCCCGCCGGGTGGAAGCCAAGGCCCGTGCCTGCCTCGAAGCCGGCCATCGGGTGAGCGGGCGGGATCACCTGTTGCGGGCGTCGACCTACTACCGGACGGCCGAGTACTACGTGGACCCGGCCACCGAGATGTCCTGGCATACCGGCGAACGGAGCCAGGCCTGCTTCGCCGAGGCCGGATCCCTGATGGAGCCGCCGGTCGAGCTGGTCGACGTGCCCTTCGACGGGTCCCGGCTCCCCGGGTACTTTCTTCGGCCCGGCGAACCGGGAGGCGGTGGCGCGGCCCGATCCGGGCGCCTCCCCACCCTGGTGTGCGTGGGCGGCTTCGACTCCAGTGCCGAAGAGCTCTACTTCCACTACGGAGCGCCGGGAGCCGAGCGCGGCTGGAATGTGTTCGCCTTCGACGGGCCCGGTCAACCCGGTTGCATGCGCCTTGACCCCGCGCTGCCGTTCCGGCCTGACTACGAGGTCCCGATCGCCGCGGTGCTCGACGTCATCGGCGCCCGCCACGACGTGGACGCCGACCGGCTCGCCCTGGTGGGGGAGAGCTTCGGTTCGTACTTTGCCGCCCGCAGCGCCGGCAACGACGATCGGGTCCGGGCGTTGGTGGCCAACCCACCGATTGTCGACATGCGCGGCTACATGGAGGCGTGGGTGGGACATGAGGTCTTCGGGATGACCCGGGACATCCGGCCCGAAGACGTGGCCGGGGTGCCCGAGGATCTCATGCCCAAGCAGATGCAGTGGGGGATCGAGTCCATCTGCCGCCGGTTCGGGGTGCCGTCGTTCTCCGCCTGGCGGGAAGCGATCGCCGGCTACCGGCTCGGCGAGCTTCTCGGGTCGATCCGATGTCCGGTGCTGGCGTTGGTCGGGGATCGAGAAGGGGTGGAGCCGCAGGCCCAGTTCGACACCTTCGTGACCGGGGTGGGCGGGCCGGTGACCGCCAGGCAATTCCGGGTGGACGACGGGGCATCGACCCATTGCCAGTCCGACAACATCCGGCTCTCGGCCCAGGTGGCCTTCGACTGGCTCGACGAACGATTCGGCTGAGTCGCCAACCCTGGGACCCAACCCGGGGCTGCACGCCGGGCGCCCGGGCGAGCCCGGCGGAGAGTCAGATCGACGAGACGGCTCGGATGGCGGCGTCGGCGGCGGTCTCGGTGGCCAGCTTCGCCCCCCGGGCCAGCCGGGCCATACGGGGGATGCGGTCCGGATGCTTCAGGAAGTAGCGGGCCACCGCCGCCCCGTCGGGGGTCCCGTCCTGGTGGCTGAGCTGGAAGATCTCCTCATCGATACTCCCGTCGGTGGCCCGGTCGCTGAACGCCCGGAACACGGACCAGGGGATGCCCCGCCCCTCGCAGACCTCGGCGATGGCGGCCGTCTCCATGTCCAGGGCGACGACCCCCCGGGCCCGCAGGTCGGCGATCACCTCGGGCTCGGTCAATACCACGTCGGTGGTCCACATGGCGCCCGACGCCGGGGGCTGCCCGTCGCCCATCCGTGCCGGGTGGAACTCGGCCCCGGTGGCGCTGTTCACCACCGTCTCGGGGAGCACCAGCGAGCCGATCGGGGTGGTGTCGTCGACGGCGCCGGTGATCCCCACCACCACGACCCGCTCGATGGGGACCGCATCCAGGAGCCGGGTGGTGCCAGAGGTGGCCAACTCGGTGCCCATCCCGGTGACGGTGGCCACCACCGGATGACCGGCCAATCTCCCGGCCCGATAGCGGAGGTCGCCGGCCCGGGCCGGGTGCAGGGAGAGCTTCCGGGCCAACGGGCGTGCCTCCATCGGCATGGCGCAGACGAAGGCGATCGCGCCGCGGGTGGGGGACTCGTTCATCCCCGAAGCCTGCCGCAGATGGCGCGGGCAACCAAGTGCGGAAGGCGGGGAAGGCGCGGAACCGCGGAGCCGGTTACGACAATCCGAGCTCGGCGGAGCATGCCGGCCACTGGCCCCATCCGCTCCGGGCCTGCAGCTGTTCGGCGGCCTGATCCTGCACACTCGGCGCCGCGTCACTGGGGATGCCGGAGTACCCGAGGCCCTGCCAGGTCTCGAGCGAGAACTGGTAGGCGCCGTAATAGCCGTTGCCGGTGTCATCGCTGTAGTTGTTGCCCGACTCGCACTCCCGGAGTTCGGCGAACTCTCCCGACGACGACACATACGAGGCCGAGGCCGGCGCCGCGGCCGTGGCAGTAGTGGTGGTCGTGGTCGGCGCCGCCGTGGTCGACGTGGTGGTGGTGGGCGGACCGGTGGGAGCGGTGGTGGTGGGGACCGGGGTGACGGCGGCGGCCGGGGCGGCGGGCATGGGAACATGCAGGGAGGTCAGGGCGATATCCAGCCCGCCCATCGGACCCTCGGCCGAGACCGGGGTCGCCCCCGACGTGGCGCCGGCCAGGCTGTCGGCCGCCAGCCGCGAACCCAGGATGGCCGCCGAACTGCCGGCGGCAGCCTGAGACGATTGGGACTGATGGATGGCGATGCCAACGATCACAGCCAATGCAGAGACAAATAAGAGAAAAAAGCGGTGCTTGCGCATATCTTGCGCCTCCTCAAAGTCGCGGAAGCCCGTAGGGCTTCGAGGGTGGCATGGGAATGCGGGCAACCGTCTTGGGTGCATTCGACTCGCGAACTGTTGCCGGGCAGGGCAGTCGGCTCGGGACTTTCAATGAGGTCCGTACGAGGTGCAGACGGGGTAACCCTTTAACAGGTCAACGTTGGGCGGCTCCTGGTCGGCGCAGTCGGTGGGGTGAACGGTGTGTTCATAGGTGTTCGACCCAGCTGATTCAACGACACGAGCCGACCCTCGTGTGGTTCTGTCGGCCGCCGTTCGACTGCCGCATCACCGCCGTTTCGCCATCTTGCCGGGCGACTTCTTTCTACCCTAGCGGCGGAGTAACAACGTTGCAATTACGTTACGAATGGTGGCATTTCAGGTGCACAGAGTGGGAAAGGTCGTTCACACAACCGAAACAAAGGGGAGACACCGCCGAGACAAAGCCGGTGGTCAGTTGTCCACCGGGCCGGGAAAACGGGGCGAAACTGCGCCCAATGCCTTGGCCACCGCGTCCGAGCCGGGGTCGGAGAGATCCTCGCGCACCCCGAGCAGCGGGGTCAGCGATGCCCACCCGTCGGCGATGGCCCCGGCGTCGGATTCGGGATCCAGCTCCGCCCGCTCCTGACGGCGGTTGGAGCCCCGTCCTCCCCGGAGGGTGAGGGTGATCGCCCCGCCGGTCCGGTCGACGGCCGAGTCCCCGACCGGCGGCCCGGGCCGATCCTGGCGGGCGGCCCGGATGAGGCCTACCGCGCCGAGGGATCCGTGGCGGAGGCCCCGGAGCCGGTCGAGGGGGAGGGCCGGCACATTGAGGTTGAGGACGGTCCCGGGCTCCATGGTGGCCAGCTCGGGCACCAGTTCGTTGACCAGGGCCACCGGTGTCTCCCAGGGCACCGGGTCCGGCCCCCAGGCGATGCTGACGGCCAGCCCCCGCACGCCGAACTGGGCGCCGGTGAGGGTGGCGCCGACCGTCCCCGAGTGGAGGGCCGACCGGCCGGCGTTGATGCCGTGGTTGATGCCGGAGATGATCATGTCCGGACGATCGCCGAACCCTTCGATGCAGGCCAGGATCACCGCCAGCGCCGGGGGGCCGTCGATGCCGAACACCGGGACCGGCTCGAGCCCCGGCACCTGCACCGCCTCGTAGGGTATCGATTCCCGGTCGTAGACCGGCCCGACGGCGGCGCCGGCCCCGCTGTGATCGACCAGGGGCGCCACCACCAGAAACTCGTGCTCGTCCTCGAAGGCGGTGGTCAGCCCCCGGGCCAGCGCGGCGATGCCCGGTGAGAACACGCCGTCGTCGTTGGTCACCAGAATGCGCATCGTCGGCGATCCCATTGCAGAGGTCGGGCAGGGTCCGGGCGGCGCCGTCCAACGCGACCGTGCCGGTGGGCCCTTTCATCGGGCCACGGTGGCCCGATCGCCTACCATACCGGTCGACATCCACCGCCCTTGGCCGGCAGACCGGAATCCCGATGACCATGACCCCACGGACCACCCCCGACGATCAGCGACCGTCGGAGATCACCGCCGCCACCGGCGACCAGTGGGTCATCGGGCACGGCCATCAGCGGGCGGTGATCACCCAAGTGGGAGCCACCCTCCGTTCGTTCACGGTGGATGACGACCCGGTCATCGACGGCTTCGGCACCGACGAGTGGAGCCAGGGGGGCCGGGGCCAGGTCCTGGCCCCCTGGCCCAACCGGCTCGGTGATGGCCGTTACCAGTTCGAAGGGGTGAGCGCCCAGGCGCCGCTGGACGAGCCGTCGAGGCAGAACGCCATCCACGGGTTGGTGCGCTGGCTTCCCTGGGCCATGACCGGCCGGGCCCAGAACCGGGTGACGATGGCCTGTGTGCTGCATCCGTCGCCCGGCTATCCGTTCACCCTCGGGCTCACCATCGAGTACCGGCTCGGGCGGGACGGCCTCACCGTGGTCACCGACGCCGAGAACCTCGGGCCCACCGACCTGCCGTTCGGTCTCGGCTTCCATCCCTATCTGACGGCGGGAACGCCGACCGTGGACATGGTCCGGCTCACCGTTCCCGCCGATCGACGGGTGGTCACCGACGATCGCGGGCTGCCCACCGGTCTGGCCCCGGTGGCCGGGACCGAGTTCGACTTCACCGCCGGCCGCCTCCTCAGCACCACCCGGTTGGATACCGGCTACACCTCGTTGCGTCGGGACGGGGACGGGCAGGTCCGCATCGACCTCGACCATCCCGACGGCACCAACGGTGTCACCCTCTGGGCCGACGGCCAGTTCAACTACGTGATGGTCTACAGCGGTGACACCCTGGCTCCCGACCACCGTCGCCGGGGACTGGCGGTGGAACCGATGACCTGCCCGCCGGATGCCTTACGTTCCGGGAGCGGTGTGATCGTGTTGAGCCCCGGTGCCCGGTGGACCGCCTCGTGGGGCATCACCCCCCGTTAGGTCCGGGCTCCGGGTCGCGGCCGACTCAGTGCGCTCGACGGCCGGGACACCCGGTCGACATGCCCGGCCCGATGGGTGGCCTCCATGCCCCGAGCGAACACCGCCTCGGCTTCGATCGGTTCCAGCGGCTTGGCGAAGTAGAAGCCCTGGGCGAACCGGCATCCCAGCTGCACCAGGCGGTCCCGCTGGGCCAGGGTCTCGATGCCTTCGGCCACCACCTCGAGGTCGAAGGCGTTCCCGAGGGTGACCACCGCGGTGACCACCGCGTCGTACCGGCTGCCGAGCCCGTCGATGAACGCCTTGTCGATCTTCACGATGTCGAGGGGTAGCCGGGACAGCGAGAACAGCGACGAGAAGCCGGTTCCGAAATCGTCGATGGCCAAGCGGATCCCCAACTCCTTCAGCGCCTGCAGCCGGCGAACTGCGGCTTGGAAGTCACGCATGAAGAAGGTCTCGGTGATCTCCAGGATGAGAAGCTCGGGCGGCACCCCGGTCGACAGCAGCGCTTCGGCCACGTCGTTCACGAAATGGTCGTGTTCGAGTTGCCGGCTCGAGACGTTGACGCTGATCGAGCCGTCGGGACGATCCGGGTACCGGTTGCGCCACTCGGCCAGCTGCCGGCAGGCCTCGTGAAGGACCCAACGGCCGATGGGGACGATCAATCCGGTCTCCTCGGCGGTGGAGATGAAGTCCGCCGGTTGCACCAGGTTCCGGGTCGGGTGATGCCAGCGGATGAGCGCCTCCATCCCCACCAGGTGGTTTCCATCCAGGGCGATCACCGGTTGATAGACAAGCCGGAACTCGCCGCGGTCGATGGCCATGTGGAGCTGGGCCTCGGTCGCCACCCGGTTGGCGGCCTGGAGGGTCAAGGCTTCGTCGAAGAACTCGAACCGGGAACGACCGTTCTGCTTGGCCCGGTTCACCGCGGCGTCGGCATTGCTCATGATGGTCTCGGCCCGGTCGGAGGCATAGCCGAAGGCGATGCCGATGCTGGCGGTCACGTAACAGTCGATGTCGTCGACCACGAAGGGCTTGTCGAAGGAGGCCAGAAGGTGGTGGCCGAACCCGACCGCGTCGGTGTGACCGGCCAGGCCCTCGACCAGCAGGCCGAACTCGTCCCCGCCCACCCGGGCGATGAAGTGCCCGTCCACCGAATGCTCGAGGCGTTGGGCCACGGCCATCACCAACGAGTCGCCGACCCGGTGTCCCCGGCTGTCGTTGAGGTACTTGAAGTGGTCGAGGTCGAGGAAGCAGACGGTCATCGGGGGATCGACCGTCAGCCGCGAATGGAGGGACCGGGACAGCCGCTGCATGAACAACTCGCGGTTGGCCAACCCGGTCAATTGGTCGTGGGTGGCCTGATGGGCCAACCGGCGCTCGTATTCCCGTCGCTCGGTGACATCCCGGACGGCCACCGAGAACACCTCGCCCCGGGGGGTGTCCAGGGTGCTCAACGAGGCTTCGACGGCGATCTCCGTCCCGTCCCGGCGCAGGGCGAACATGGTGCGGTCCAGGCCGGCCTCGGCGTGGTCGAGCCCGTTGATCCAGCGGATCACGGTGGCCATCTGGTCGGAGCGCAGCCGTTCGGGCATCAGCATCGATGCCTTCTGCCCCACCAACTCATCGGCCGGGTAGCCGAACAGGGCTTCGGCCTGGTTGCTAACTTCGACGATGACGCCGCTGACGTCGGCCACCACCACCGCGTCGGGCGCCGACTCGAGCAGTTGGCGGAAGTGGTCGGCGTCCCGCATCTGCTGTTCGAGGAGTTGGGCGTTCTCCAGGGCGTGACCGGCCTGGGTGGCCAGCATCTCGAAGGCGGCGACCTCTTCGGGCGACGGGACCCGACGCTGGCGGGTGCCCGCCTCGAGGATGGCGGTCAACTCGCCCTTGACCCACACCGGGCCACCGATCACCGTCTGGTAGCCGTCGCCGGCCAGGACGGGCACACTTCCCGACTGCGAGGCGTAGTCCCGGATGACCACCGTGCGGCGCTGCTGGAGGACCAGGCCGACCATGCCGAAGGAAGCGGGGTGATGCTGGGACGTGTAGTCGGTGTCGAGATGTCGGGCATGAAGCACCCGGTAGGTGGCGCCGTCGTCGTCGATGGCACAGATGTCCGACGACTCGAAGCCCAGCGTCCCGAGCGCATCGACCACCGCCGAGAGCACGTGGTCGACGTCGGAGCCGTCGATCTGCCGGGCCACCGCCGCCACCCGGCTCCAGAGCGCCACCCGGTTCTCGGAGGCGTCGTGTTCGGCCATCTGCCGCCGGAAGGATCCACCCAGCTCGTGGTTCAGGAGTCCGACGGCCAGCGAGGCGGCCATGATCACCCCGAGCCGGAAGACCAGGGTGGCCACCCCGATCCCCCAACCGGTGGCGGCCAAGGTGCCGAGATAGCCGCCGGTGGTGAGCGCACCCAGGGTGATCTGCACGGAGATGGGATAGTTCGGCCCGGCCAGGAAGATGGAGGTCACGATGAGCAGGACGAAGAGCTCGGATTGGGCGCCGTGGGTGAAGGCGATGCTGAGATCGACCATGGCCACCATGCCGATGGCCCAGGCGTAGACGGCGAGCCGGCCCCGGGGCCGGGCCAGGATCCGCTTCCAGGGGAGGGTGCTGACCACGTAGGTCAGCGCGGTGACGACCAGGATCAGGATGAAGGCGCCGGCCCGGTTGACCTGGTTGTGGCCGGGCAGCACCAGATAGAGGGTGACCACCAGGATGATGAACACCGACGAGAGGAGACCCCCCCGCACGGTCTGCAGTGTGTACCTGGCCCACGGATCGTCGGAATGCGCACCCGGCGAGTGGTCACCAGCGGTGCCGCGTTCCGAACCTGGCATCCGGCCCCTCCTCGTTGACCTGCATGGTAGCGGCCAGTTACCGATTAAAACAGCGCGAAGCTGGATATATGACGCCAACTCGGGCCGATCGGGCCCGGTTTTGAGCGTTGGGGACGGTTTGGCCAGGCTCACGTGGCCCGCCACCGGGGCCGTCAGGTACGGTCAGGGCACTTATTAGGGTGAATACGGGAACGGATTGGGAGGGGACGTCTTGAGTGACCAGATAACGCTGGTGGACTACCTGGAGCTGGGGGACGAGCCCCACCTGTTGGCCAACCAGTGCCGCGCCTGCGGCGCCCGGTTCTTCGATCGGCGCAATGCCTGCGCCTCCTGCGGGACGACGGAATTCGATCGGGTCCGGGTCGCATCGGAGGGCGAGGTCCGGGCGTTCACCATCGTGTCGTTCGCGGCGCCCGGGGTACCGGTCCCGTTCGTGGCCGCCCTGGTCGACTGCGACGGCACCAGCGTGCGGGGCAACCTCATCAACGTGGAGCCGGATCCCGAGCACGTGAGCCTGGGCATGAAAGTGCGCCTGGCGACCTATCCGGTGGGGACGGACAGCAACGGGACCGAAGCGATCGGGTTTGGATTCGAGCCACAGGAGGCACAGAGCAATGGCATCTGACGACATTTGGATTCTCGGGATTCACATGACCAAGTTCGGGAAGCATCCCGACCTCGACGTGGTCGACCTGGCCGCCGAGGCGGCCATGGGCGCCTTGGATGACGGCGGGGTCGGCATCAAGGACATGGGGGTGCTGGCCGCCGGATGCCTGATGATGGCATCGGCCGGTATCGGCCAGCAGCTGCAGAAGCAGATCGGCCAGACCGGCATCCCCGTCTTCAATGTCTCCAACGCCTGCGCCACCGGTGCCACCGCCCTTCGCACCGCGATTATGGCGGTACGGGCCGGCGAGTGCGAGATGGGCCTGGCTGTCGGGGTCGAGAAGCTGGCCGGCGCCGGCCTGCTGGGAGGCGGGGGAACCCGGAAGGCTGACGACGACACCTGGACCCGCCACGGCCGGTACGGAGCGGTGGCGCCGGTCGACGGTCGGATCGGGACCGAGACCATGCCCGGGGTCTTTGCCCAGATCGGCATGGAGTACGGGCACCGCTACGGCGGGTCCAGCTTCGAGCTGTTCGCCCGGATCTCGGAGAAGAACCACTCCCACTCCACCCTCAATCCGCTGGCCTCCTACTCCAAGGCGATGAGTGTCGAGCAGATCATGGGCGACATGATGATCGCCTACCCGAACACCCGACCGATGTGCTCGGCCAACTGTGACGGGGCCGCCGCCGCGGTGGTGGTGAGCGACGCCAAACTCAAGACCCTGGATCCCGATCAGCGGCGACGGGCGGTGAAGGTCTCCGCCTCGGTGCTGACCAGCGATCCGTGGCAAGAGTCGTGCCAGGTGTTGCCGGACGTGAACACCCTGACCCGGAACGCCGCCACCCAGGCCTACGAGCAGGCCGGTATCGGACCCGAGGACCTGGACCTGGTCGAGTTGCACGACTGCTTCGCCACCGCCGAGTTGGTCCACTACGACAACCTGATGCTCTGCCCGGTGGGTGAGGCGGTTCCCTTCTTCGAATCCGGCGCCACCTGGCGGGACGGGTCCACCCCGGTCAACGTGTCCGGCGGGCTCGAGTCCAAGGGCCATCCGATCGCTGCCACCGGCATCGCCAACATCTGGGAAGTTGCCCATCACCTGCGGGGGGAGGCCGGCGACCGGCAGATCGAGGGCGCCACCGTCGGTCTGGCCCACGTCATCGGGTTGGGCTCGGCCTGCGGCGTCCACATCCTGGAGAAGGCAGCCAGCTAAGAGCAAGACTTGTGAGCGCAAGGCGCTCGCGGTGGCGCGAATTCCGATCCAGACCGTGATAGAAGTCGATATGCCGTTGGCGACGCGTCACCACCGGGCTGGACGGGTTGTGCGCTCCCTCAACCGATTGGTGCTGGTCGGGTTGGTCGTGTCCCTCGTCCAGATGAGCGCCCCTTCGCCACCCGCGGGGGCGGCGGTGCTCGGCAACGACTATCCGGGCAATCTCGCCGCGGCGGCCAAGGACGCCCTCGTCGATCCTTGGAGATTCTTCAATCGGGAGTGCACGTCGTTCGTGGCCTTCCGTCTCAACAACGCCAACGGGGTGGCGTTCAGCGACTTCTACGGGGGACCCCAGTGGGGCAACGCCAACACCTGGGGGGCGGCGGCCATGTCCCTGGGTATCCCGGTGAACAGCACACCGGCGGTTGGCTCGGTGGCCTGGAATGATGCCAACACCGGCGGAACCGGAGGTTTGGGCCACGTGGCCTGGGTGGCCAACGTGGAGCCCAACGGAACCGTTGATGTCGAGGAGTACGACTACAACACCCTCGGCGGCTACGACGTCCGCAACGGGGTGCCTGCGTCCCAATTCACCGGGTTCATCCACATCGATGATCTGACCGCGGCCAGCCAGTCGGGGAACCCGGCCGGCAATCTGGAGGCGGTCAGACGGATCACCGGGGGCGTCGAAGTCATCGGGTGGGCGTCCGATCCCAACGCCGGGAACAACCCGGTTTCTGTGCAGATGACGGTGGACGGCGTGCCCACCGGTGCGGTCGGATCCGCCAATCTCCCGCGCAGCGATGTCGGGCCCCACGGGTTCGACATGAGAATCGGGGTGGACGGCTCGCCCCACCAGATCTGCGTGGTCGCCTACAACGTCGGGCCCGGCACCGGGAACACCACCTTGCCAGGGTGCGCGGGGGTCGCGGCCGGCCCACCCGGCCCGTCGCCACCCCCCACGGTCGGAACCTTGACCGCCCCGGTGGTGGGGATGGACGCCACTCCCGACGGCGGCGGCTACTGGTTGGCCGACGCCGCCGGTGGAGTGTCGCCCCACGGTGACGCCGTCTCCTACGGTCTGATTGCCGGCCAGCCGCTCGACTCGCCCATCGCCCATATCGTCGCCACCCCCGATGGCCGGGGCTACTGGCTGGTGGCCGGCGACGGGGGAACCTTCGCCTTCGGCGATGCCGGGTTCTTCGGCTCGATGGGCGGGCAGCCCCTCAACGCCCCCATCGTCGACCTGGCGCCGACCCGGGACGGCAACGGCTACTGGTTGGTGGCCTCCGACGGTGGCATCTTCGCCTTCGGGGACGCCACCTTCCACGGGTCGATGGGCGCCGTCCGGCTGAACCGGCCGGTGGTGGGCATCGCCGCGGTCGCCGACGGCGGCGGCTACTGGTTGGTGGCGACCGATGGCGGTATCTTCGCCTTCGGCGATGCCACCTTCTACGGGTCGACCGGAGCCATCGCCCTCAACCGGCCGGTGAACGGGATGGCCCCGACCCCCGACGGCAAGGGCTACTGGTTGGTGGCCTCCGACGGCGGCATCTTCGGTTTCGGCGATGCGCGGTTCCAGGGCTCGACCGGCGTCAGCCCTCCGGCCACTCCGGTGGTGGGCATGGCCTCCAACCGGTCCGGTGCGAGCCCGGGTTACTGGCTGGTCGACGCCGCCGCCCAGGTGTTCTCCTTCAACGCCACCTATTTCGGGGGCGGCTGACCGGAAGCCGAGGGGTCGGCCATCCCGCCCTCAGGTCCCAGCCGCCGAGCCGATGGCGTCGAGCTCCTCGCGGGTGCCACCGTCGAGCTCGATGGCCGCGGCCGCCAGGTTCTCCTCCAGGTGGGGCCGCGACGAGGTTCCCGGGATCAACAGCAGGTTGGGGGCGTGACCCAGCAGCCACGCCAGTGCGACCTGGGCAACGGTGGCGCCGAGACGACCGGCGGCGGCCACCACCGCCGGGGCCTCGAGGACGTCGTTGTGATCGCCGCCAAAAGCGGAGCCCAACGGGAAGAACGGGACGAAGGCGATGCCCTCGGCTCGGCAGGCATCGAGGACCGGCTCCGACGAACGGTCGACGACGTTGAAGGCGTTCTGCACACAGGCGATATCGGTCATCGCCCGGGCTTCGGCCAGCTGGCCGGTGGTGACGTTGCTGAGTCCGATGCCCCCGATCATGCCCTGGGTCCGCAGCTGGATCATGGCGCCCAGCTGGTCCTCGAGGGCGACCTCGGGGTGCTCCATGAGCCGGAGGTTGACCACGTCGACCTGGTCGGCGGCCAGGGTTCTGAGGTTGTCCTCGACACCGGCGCGGAGCTCGGACGGCGTCTGGGCGGGCAACCACTGCCCGGTGTCGTCACGGCGGGCCCCCACCTTGCTCACCAGGGCCAGGCCCGCCGGATAGGGATGCAGCGCCTCATGGATGAGCTGGTTGGCGACCTCGGGCCCGTAGAACTGCGCGGTGTCGATGTGGTCGACTCCGAGTTCGACGGCCCGGCGCAGCACCGCCAGGGCCTCGGTCCGGTCACGAGGAGGGCCGAAGACGCCGGGGCCGGGTAGCTGCATGGCGCCGAAGCCCATGCGGTGCACGGTCTTCGGGCCCATCACGAAGGTATCGCCGAGGTTCATTTCGGCAGATTACCGGCCGGCCGCGGATGTCCTCGCCCGGGGCGCGGCGAGTCTTCGTGCTCGACGACCGGGTCGGGCCGATCTACGGTCAACACCGGAGACCTGTCACTATCGAGGAGCCCAGCCAAATGTACCCAGGTGCCCATGCGATCGACCGGGCTGCACAGGCCGCCTTCATCATGGCCGCGACCGGCGAGACGGTCACCTATGCCGAATTGGAAGCCCGGACCAATCGTCTCGCTCACTTGTTGCGGGCCCACGGGTTGCGCCGGGGTGATCACTACGCCATCTTCATGGAGAACAACAGCCGGTATCTGGAGGCCTGCGGCGCCGGTGAACGGGCCGGCCTGTACTACACCTGCGTCAACTCCTTCCTCACGGCGGAAGAACTGGCCTACATCCTCAACAACAGCGAGTCCAAAGTCCTGATCACCTCGAGGGCGGGCCGGGAGGTGGCCAGAGACGCCCTCCGGGAATCCCCGGGCGTGTCGCTCTGTCTGGTGGTGGACGGGTCCGGCGATGACGGATCCTTCGTCGACTTTGAAGCCGCCGCCGCCGGCTTCCCGGACACCCCGATCGAGGACGAGTGCCTCGGAAGCGCCATGCTCTACTCGTCAGGCACCACCGGACGGCCGAAGGGGATTCTCCGGCCGCTGGACGACGGCCAGCCGGGTCGGCCCACCCGGCTGTTCAGCTTCTTGGAGCAGCTCTGGAGGTATCGCCCGGGCCTCGTCTACCTCTCGCCCGCCCCGCTGTACCACTCGGCCCCCCAGGCCGCCGTCGGCCTGGCCATCCGCAACGGCGGCACGGTGATCATCATGGAGAAGTTCGATCCCGAGCGGTTCCTGGAACTGGTGGAGCGCTACCGGGTGACCCACAGCCAACTGGTGCCGACCATGTTCAGCCGGATGCTCAAGCTGCCCGACGACGTACGGTCCGGCTACGACCTGTCGTCGCTCGAGGTCGCGGTCCACGCCGCGGCTCCCTGCCCGGTACCGATCAAGCAGCAGATGATCGAGTGGTGGGGGCCCATCATCATCGAGTACTACGGGGCGACCGAGGCCATCGGCTTCACCGCCTGCGACAGCGAGGAGTGGCTGGCCCACCCGGGAACGGTGGGCAAGGTGATCATCGGCGAGCTGCACGTTCTCGACGACGGGTTCGAGCCGGTGGTGCCCGGATCCCCGGGCACCCTGTGGTTCAAGCCGGCCACCCGTTTCCGCTACTTCAACGACATCGAGAAGACCAGGGAATCGACGTCGCCCGACGGTTCGATGATCACCGTGGGGGACGTCGGATACCTCGACGACGACGGCTACCTCTACCTGACCGATCGGGCCACCTTCATGATCATCTCCGGCGGTGTGAACATCTACCCGCAGGAATGCGAGAACCTCCTCATCACCCATCCCAAGGTGGCCGATGCCGCGGTCTTCGGGATCCCCAACGCCGACCTCGGGGAGGAGGTCAGAGCCGTCGTCCAGCTGATGCCGTCGGTCGAGCCCGGCCCCGACATCGAGAAGGAACTGATCCAGTTCTGCCGGGACCACCTCGCCCATCTCAAGTGCCCGCGCTCGGTCGACTTCGATCCGGAGCTGCCGCGGCTGCCGACGGGCAAGCTCTACAAGCGGTTCCTCCGTGACAAATATTGGGGGGGCGGCGCCAGCAAGATCGTCTCGTGACCGGCGGGCGCCGGCCAGCTACGGCTGGCCGGGCCGGAGCTCGACGAACAGCCCCTCGGCGTCGGCGATCGGCGTGCCCTGGTCGGAGAGCCGGGCGCTCACCCAGCGCTTTCGCCCCTCGATCCGATCGACGGTGGCCTCGACCTGGAGCTCTACCCCGATCGGGGTGATCTTCCGGTAGTTGACCTTGAGAAAGGCCGTACGCCCGATGGTGCCGCCTACCGAATTGGCCAGCCGGCCCAGCACGTCGTCGAAGAGCAACGGCAGGGTGCCCCCGTGGGCGGCGCCGTTCCCACCCAGATGGAAGGGGCGGAACACCACCCGGCCCCGGACGTGACCCTCGGATTCGTCGTCCCAGACGAACGGGATCAGCAGCGGGTTCCCCCGTCCCGGGAGATCGACCCGCATGCCGGCCGGACGTTGCCACTCGGGAGCGGCCCAGGGTTCGAGGAGATCGATTGCCGTTTTCACGTGATCGGACACCTGGTCCCAAACCCCCTCGGGTGGGTTGGAGCTGACGACCGAGTCCTGCAGGCTCCGGAACAACTCGAGGAACCGTGCATAGGGAGCTCCGCCGCGCTCGGTGTCGACGGTGACATTGGCGAAAGGATCGATGAACGGGGTGACCGGTGGTCGATTCTCGGCGGTGGGCTGGCTCGACATGGTCGAGAACGCTACCGGAGGTTGCCACCGCCAACGTCCACTCGTGCAGGAGGCGCGGGTGACAACGCGACGGCGCCCCGGTCATGTCGAGATGTTCAAGACGCCAGACCACAGCGGATGGCGGCGGCTTCGAACCAGGTGAACCGGTGGGTGTACCCACGTCGATGGGACAGCCCCACCAGTGGCCGGGTGGCGAAGACGGACGGCACCGCCAGATGCCAGGATGCGTCGGAACGGTCCCACTCGGCGGTGGGCAGGCTGTCGACCAGGGCACGATGGGCGACCGGTGGCATGGTGTCGAACTGCACGCCCAGGACATTGTCGCAGTGCTGGGGGAACGGCTCCACCGACGCCGGCTCATTCCAGGCGCTGAGCACCTGGACGGCCGGTGCGGCATTGTCGACGGCGATGGCCAGGCGGGTCGGGTGGGGGGAACGGGCGTGTTCGTCGCCGAGGCGGAGCTCGAGAATCAGGCAGTCGCCTTCGATCTCTTGGAATTCGGCCCGAGCCGACATCCCGATAGCCGATGCAACCTCCGCACACACCAGGTCGATGGCTCCGGATTTGTCGGCGGTGGCGACGCGGATCTTGTTGGTTGCGGTCATCGGACCTCCCGTGGTGGGTTCTTTGGCATCGAGTGTCGCCGTCAGGCTACGAGGCGAAGGTAAACGGACGTTGATAAGCCTGTTGCGTTTGCATGTGCATTTGGTGTCCGCAACATTTCACGCCTCGAAGTTGTCCGCATGGCTCCCGGTGGCCGGCAGGGGCCAAGGGTGGCCCAGGCCCGGGGACCCGAGCCGGCGAGCCTCGGCGGGCTTACGGCACGACCACGACGATGGGTGCCTGCCGCTTGCGGGTCAGGCGCCGGCCGAGCGAGCCGGCCAGGTGGTGGCGGGCTTTGGCCGATCTCCCGACCACAATCAGATCGGCGTGATCGGCATCCGCCACCCGGAGGAGCTCCTTGGCCGCCGCACCCCGGACATGGACAAAGCTGAGACTGATGTCCCGCTCGGCGGCGTAGGCCTCGGCCTGGCTGCGGAGTTGGTCGGCCTGGGCAGCTGCGCAGTTGGCAAGTGTCGCGTAGTCGATGCCGACCGAGGAGCCGGGGACGGATGCCGCCACCGCCCCCGCGCCACCGATCGGACTGACGAACACCGCGATGGCCCGACCGGCCGTGCGCCGGGCCTCGCCGCAGGCCCAACAGAACGCGTCCCAGGAGGTGTCGGAGCCGTCGATCCCGACGACGATGACGGTGGCGGTGGGTGCGCCCTTGGTCTTGTTCACGCGCGCTTGTCGATGCAGGTTTGGATCCCTGTCCTTCGACGGCGACACGATCAGGACAGTTTCTGACCGGCGACGGTCGGTTGGCTGTCGGCGCCCAGCGGCACGATGTGAACCGGACACCGGGTGTGGCGGATCAACTGGTCGGTCAATCCGGCGGCGAACGCCGGCGCCATCTCGCCGTCCTCCGGGGGGCCGATGATGATCACCCGGGCCTGGCGTTGGTTGGCGAATTCGGCAATCTGGCGACCCGCCTCGCCGTGGCCGCCGACCACCCGGATCAGATGCCCGTCTCCGGCCACGCCGGCATCCCGGAGTCGGCTCACATTGTCGGCGACGACCTCCCGGGCCGCATCGAGCGTCTCGACATCGACGGCCAGCTCCTCGACGATGTCGGTCTCGGCGACGTGAAGGATCTCGACCCGGCAGTCGAGGCGCTGGGCCAGCCGGATGGCCGCGTCGATGACTCCGCCGGGGCTGGCGCCTACCGCCGCGACGATCGGTTGACCGTGCCCGCGGGGTGTGGGTTTCGGCACCGGCGAAACGCCGGCGGCCGGGGCAAGGTCGCCCGGTGGCCCCGGCGCCCCCGCAGTCGCGGGGACCGGGAGCGTCAGCTCCTCGGCGGCTTGCTCGGCCCGGGTGAGCAGAGAATGGCCGGTGGCGAGCACCGCGATGGCGGCCACCACCGTCCCGGCGCCGAGGTAGAAGGGGACGTGGACGTTGAAGTCGGCGGCCAGCTTGCTGGCCACATAGGGAGCCAGCCCGCCGCCGATGAACCGGACGAAGCCGTAGGAGGCGGAGGCGACCGGGCGCTCCACCGGGGCGACCAGCATGACCGCTTGGGTGGTCAGGGTGTTGTTGAGGCCGACAAACGCCCCGGAGACGATGACCGCCACGATGAGCGTGACCTTGGAAGAGGTGAACGCGGCGATGACGACCAGGTCGGCGGCGAGCAGGGCGAGGTTGACGTACAGCACCCGCGGCGTGCCGAACCGGGCCTGCAATCGGGGAGCGGCGAACACCGCGAAGATGGCGACCAGGACGCCCCAGCCGGTGAACACGTAGCCCAGCTGATGGATCCCGAGATGCATCGGGAACGGGGTGTAGGCCAACAGCGTGAAGAAGCCCCAGTTGTACCCCAGGGCGGTGATGCTCATGGTGGCCAGCCCGCGATGGCGCAACGCCTTGAGCGGCTCGAGTATCGAGGTCTTCCGCACCGGGCGCGGGGTCTTGTCGACGAAGAGGAGGGTGGCCACCAGGGAGATGGTCATCAGCACCGAGACCCCGAAGAACGGCCCGCGCCAGCTGACCCCCCCGAGCTCACCCCCGACCAGCGGGCCGAGGGCGATGCCGATCCCCAGGGCGGTCTCGTACAGGATGATGGCGCCGGAGAATCCGCCGGAGGCGGCGCCGATGATCACCGCCAGCGAGGTGGCGATGAACAGGGCGTTGCCCAGCCCCCAACCGGCCCGGAAGTCGATGATCTGGCCGATGCTGTGGGATTGGCCGGCGGCGGCGCTGAAGACCACGATCAGCACCAGCCCGGCGACCAGGGTCCACTTGCCGCCGATGCGGCTGGACACCCAGCCGGTGACCAGCATGGCCACCGCCGTCACCACCAGGTAGCTGGTGAACAGCAGTTCGACCGAGCTCGGCGACGCATGCAGCTGCGTGGACAGGGCCGGGAGGATGGGGTCGACCAGGCCGATCCCCATGAAGGAGACGACGCAGGCGAAGGCGACCGCCCACACCGCCCTCGGCTGCCGGAACGGGCTGAGCGTGGTCGGGGGGTGGGTGGTCATCGGTCCGCCTCGGTGTGGCCGCCGTCCGACCGGTTGCCCGGGTCGCGTTCCTCTTCGTCGAGAGCCCGGAGATGGGCCAACGCCGTCATCGCCGCCTTCAGCGTTCCGGCCTCGTCGGGCGGCAGCTTGTCGATCAGCCGGTCGAAGGCCTCCGCCCCGGCCCGGCGCCGCCGCCGGAGGTAGTCCGCACCGGCGAGGGTGAGAGAGACCAGGGTCACCCGCCGATCGGCCGGGTCGACCCGCCGTGCGACGAGTCCGGAGCGTTCCAGCGCGCTCACCAACACGGTCATCGACGGCTGGGCCACCCCCTCCACCGCGGCCAGGTCGGTGATGCGCCGCGGCCCGGTCTGGTCCAGGGTGGCCAGGGTCGAAGCCGAGGTCAGGCTCATGTCCCGGTCGCCCCGCCTCACCGCCGCGGTCATCAGCCCGTAGAGGGCCTGACCGGTCGTCGGCGGGTCCCCGGTGTCTTCCGTCGGTCGTGGCGATCTCGGGCCCATGCAGCAAGTATAGAAGAATCTATATAGAATGTCTATGTAATATTCATTCAGCCCCCGACCCAAAGGGTCGACGGGGTCAACCTCCGGAGACCGGCGGGATCACCGCCACCTCGTCGAGATCGCCCACCGGTACCTCCGGCCCGGCCGGTTCGCCGTTCAGCCAGATGCTCGAGACGCCCACCACCCGGGAGAATTGCTCCCCGAATTGGTCCTCGGCGGCGGCGATGACGGCAGCGACGCTCCCGCCGGGCAAGGTGACCGATGCCAACCCGGCCGCTTCTCTCGCCGGTCCGAACAGCCGGAGTCGGGCCACGGCTATCGGCGGATCGTCGACGTCGACCGGAGTTGACGGAAACGGCCGACGGAAGTCGCAATCGTCCTCCCCGGCCCCGACCCGGATCCGGTCACGATGCGGCCCGGTGGATCGGCCCGGTGCGGTCCCGGAGGGAGGGCGCCGGGACTCCGGCCCGCCGGGAGATGATCTCCGCGCAGATGGATACCGCGGTCTCCTCCGGGGTGCTTGCGCCGATGTCGATGCCGATGGGCGACATGATCTGCTGGATCCTCTCCGGGTCCACCCCTTCATCCTCCAGGAGCCGGATGCGGCCGGCATGGGTGGCGCGCGAGCCCATGGCGCCGAGGTAGCCGACCCGGGTATCCAAGGCGGCCAGCAGGGCCGGGACATCGAACTTGTGATCGTGGGTCAGCACACAGATGGCGTCGAGCGGGCCCAGTGATTCGCCAACCTTGGCCAGAAAGCGGTGCGGCCAGTCCACCACCACCTCGTCGGCTTCCGGGAAGCGGGCCTCGGTGGCGAAGGCGGGCCGGGCGTCGCATACCGTGACGTGATAGCCCAGGACTTTGGCCATCCGCACCAGCGCCCCGGTGAAATCCACCGCCCCGAAGATGAACATGCGACGGGGTGGCGCGAACACCTCGATGAACACGGTGACGTTCGTGCGCCGGGCTTCGCCGTGGGGTCCGTAGTGACGGGCCACGCTCCGACCGGCCTCCAGCGCCCCTTCGACGTCGCGGACCACCACCCGGTCGAGATCATCGTCACCCAGGGAGCCGGCGGGTCGGGCACCCGGGCGAACGACCAACTTGGCGCCGAGCGGGGGGAGGGATTCGGTCCCGCCGTCCGGCGGAACCACCTCGACGACGGTGGCCAGAGCCACCGAGTTCCCGGCCCGCAGGCTGTCCCGGACCAGGCCGAACCAGCTGTTCATCAGTCCAGCGGCTCCACGAAGATGCGGACGGTGCCACCACAGGTGAGCCCGACCGAGAAGGCATCGTCGTCCGAAACGCCGAACGTGCAGAGCCGGGGTTCCCGAGAGGCCAGCACCTCGAGGGCCTCGGTCACCACCGCGCCTTCGACACAGCCGCCGGACACCGATCCCGCCACCTCACCGGCGTCGTTCACCGCCATGGCCGCCCCCGGCTCCCGGGGTCCCGAGCCGACGACGGCGACCACCCGGGCCAGGGCGACGCGGTGGCCGGCGCGCTGCCAGCGTTCGATGTCGTCGAGCACGTCCTTCACTGCTACGCCCACTTCCCCCCCGACCTCGCGAGATGAGGCCCTACTGGCCACAATAATCACCACCCGGCGAATGTTGGCACCGCGGCTGGCACCCGAAGCGTCAGTGGGGCTGCTCTCCGGACAGGAGTTCGAGGGCATGACCGAGCACGTCGATGACCGCCTCGAGAGACTCCACCGCGCCTTTGGGGGATCCGGGAACGTTGAGCACCAGACACTGACCGATGGTGCCCGCCGTTCCGCGGGACAGGCGTCCGAGCGGGCTGGCCCCGCGCATGGCTTCGGCCAGTCCGGGAGCCTGGCGCTCGACCACGGACTCGGTTGCCTCCGGAGTGAGGTCGGTGGGGGAGAAGCCGGTGCCACCGGTGGTCACCACCAGCCCGGCGAAATGGGTCGAGAGTTGCAGGATGGCCGCCGCCACCGGGACCACCCCGTCGGGAACCACCCGCTGTTCGACGACCAGGAAGTCGTGGTCGGCGAGGACCCGGGCGAGTTCCCCCCCCGAACGGTCCTGGCGAGCGCCCGAACTGACCGAGTCCGACACGGTGAGAATCTTGGCGGCGGGCATTGATTCCGACGATACTGCCGGGCCGCGGCGGTCGGGAGATGCGCAGGCGATCAAGTGCGGGTGGACACCGTCGAGGTGGGATACTGAGTTGATGGGTCGGATCTACGAGGGCATCGACGAGCCTCTGTCCGAATGGCTGGTCGCCCAGCCGGTGTTCTTCGTCTCCACCGCACCGCTGGATGCCGACGGATCGGTGAACTGTTCGCCCAAAGGCAATCGCGGGGAATTCGCGGTGCTGGGTGATCGGCGGGTGGCCTACCTCGACCAGACCGGGAGCGGGGTCGAGACCATCGCCCACCTGCAGGAGAACGGCCGGATCGTCATCATGTTCTGCGCCTTCGCCGGTCCACCCCGCATCGTCCGGCTGCACGGGAGGGGTCGGGTGGTGTCCACCGGCGACCCGGACTTTACCGACCTGGCGGTCCGATTCCCGGGTGGGGCGGGCGTCGGGGTGCGCTCCATCATCGATGTCGACGTGCGCCGGGTCGCCGACTCCTGTGGCTACGGTGTCCCGGTCATGTCGTTCGAGGGACACCGTCCGACCATGGACCAGTGGTCGAGTCGAAAAGGGCGGGAGGGTGTCAAGGCCTACCGGGACGAAAAGAACGATGCCAGCATCGATGGCATTCCCGGCCTGCGTCCGAACTAGCTGTCCGCGAAACGGCGATTTCGCAAGTTCTCCCGTTGTGCATCGTTACACCCATGCACCGAAACTATTGGTCGAGGGAACATTGAATGCGACCTCTTCGCGGCTTACTCTGATCTCGGAGGACGCCTGGCCGCAGTCACGGAAACGTCGGCGTCATTGGGGAGGGGCCATCGATGAAAGCACGACCTCGCCGGGGAACCCCGGGGGCGGTCCGATCTCCGGACGTCGACCTTCCCGGTTCCTACCCGAAGCCATTGGTCGTGCCCGAGCTCGAGCCCAGCCCGAGGGGAATGGACCGACGCCGGTTCCTCGGTTATGTGCTGGCCGCGCCGACCCTGGTGGTCGCCGCCCGGCTGGTCACCGACGAGGCGGCGCCCCAGCCGGCCGCCGCCGCGGTTCCCTCGCTCCCCGAGCCATCGGACCTCTACGATCTCGGTGATCTCCAGGACCTGGCGGCATCGGCCACCTCGTCGCTGATCTCGATCATGGTGAACACCGACGGGACCGCCTCCTTCGCCCTCCCCCGGGCCGAAGTCGGGCAGGGCATCACCACCTCGGTGGGAATGATGATCGCCGAAGAGATGGACCTTCCGCTGTCCGATGTGATCGTCACCCTGGCCGACGCCCGACCCGAGCTGCTGTTCAACCAGTTCACCGGCGGGTCGAATACCACCAGGTCGATCTACCAGGCGGTCCGGGTGGCGGCGGCCACCGCTCGCACCCGGTTGATGACGGCGGCGGCCGACAAATGGGGTGTTCCGGTTTCGTCGCTGACCGCCAAGAACGGCGTCATCACCTCCTCCACGGGCCAGACCGCCACCTACGGCTCGCTGGCCACCGCGGCGGCCGCCACCCAGGCCGGCAGCGTGAGTGTCCAACTCAAGGCGGCCTCCGCCTTCACCCTCATCGGCACCCCGCAGAACCGCACCGACGCGCTGGCCTCGGTCACCGGGACCAAGGTGTTCGCCATGGACCTCGACGTCCCCAACGCACTCCCGACCATGGTGTGCCGGCCTCCGACCATCAACGGCACGGTCACGTCGGTGGCCAACCTGGCCGCGGTCAAGGCCATGCCCGGCATCACCGACGTGGTGCCGATCTCCACCGGGGTGGCGGTGCGGGGGGTGACCTTCGGCCAGTGCATCGACGCCGTCGACGCCCTGAACGTCACCTGGGGCCCGGGCAGCGAGGACAACCAGACCGACGCCACCGTGCTGGCCGAGCTCAAGAAAGCCGAGCTGCCGCTGTTGGCGCCGCCACTCAACCTGCTGGCCACCACCATCGAGAACGAGTTCACCTTCTACTTCCGCAGCAACAGCCCGCTCGAGACCAACTGCGCGATTGCCGACGTCCGCGCCAACCGGGCGGAGATCTGGTCGAGCCTGAAGGCTCCGATCCTGGCCCAGGAGGTCATCGCCCAGCGGCTCGGCCTGCCGACCAACGCCGTCACCGTGCACGTGATGCTGGGGGGTGGTTCGTTCGGTCGCCATCTGTTCTCCGATGCCGCCCAGGAAGCCGCGGAGATCTCCCAAAAGATGGGCAAGCCGGTCAAGCTGATGTGGCACCGCACCGATGACTTCCGCCACGGCCGCACCCACCCGATGGCCACCAACCGGGTGCGGGCGTCCTTCGTGCCCGGCAACGTGCTCAGTTTCGAGCAGCGGCACACCAGTGTGTCCACCGACTTCACCCACGGGTTCGGTGAGATCCTCTCCTCCACCCTGGCCGAGCTGCCGAACGGCAACCTCGGGTACGCCGAGACCATCTTCGAGCTGACCCAGAACGTGCCCTACAACTTCGGGATCACCTCCCAGATGATCAACGAAGTCGACATGGGCTTCCACACCGGCAGCATGCGCAACATCTACTCTCCCGACGTCTGCACCGCGCTGGAGCTGACCATCGACCAGATCGCCAAGGGCATGTCGGTGGACCCCTACCAGTTCCGGCACCAGTTCCTGAAGGACGCCAGGTCACAGGCGGTGCTGGACAAAGCGGCCCAGGTCGGCAACTGGGGCCGGACCATGGCGCCGGGCACTGCCCAGGGGATCGCCTTCCACACCGAGTACAAGGGAGTGTGCGCCGCCCTGGTCGAGATCGACTGCACCCCGGCGACCGTGAACCGGGTGGTCGCCAACGCCTTCACCGGACCGCGGGTCACCAAGGTCGTCTTCGTCGTCGACGTCGGGCTCTCGATCAACCCCCGGGGCCTCGAGGCGCAGATGGAGGGAGGGATCATGGACGGGATCGCCCAGACCCTGACCTCGAGCCTGCACTTCGAGAACGGCCTCCCGCTCGAAGGCAGCTGGGACAACTACTTCTACACCCGACAGTGGAACGTACCGCCGGAGGTGCAGGTGATCGTGATGCCGCCCACCACCGGTCAGCCCGGCGGAGCCGGCGAGTTCGGGGTGGCGGCGTCGATGGCCGCGGTGGCCTGCGCCTACGCCCGGGCCACCGGAACCATGCCCACCAGCTTTCCCCTCAACCACAACGGCCCGCTGGGATTCACCCCGACCCCGACCATCCCGCCGCTTCCCGAGTCGCCCACCGACGGCCTTTCCAACACCTTCTAGGAGCTCCCGTGCCCACACAAACATTCATGGTCAACGGACAGACGGTCAGCGTGGATGTCGAGGACGACGTGCGGTTGCTCTGGGTCCTCCGCGACCTGCTCGGCATCCACGGCCCCAAGTACGGTTGCGGGCTCGAAGTCTGCCGAGCCTGCACCAGCCACATCAACGGAAAGGCGTTCAACCCCTGCTCGGTCCCAGTGTCCGACATCCAGCCGACCGACGAGATCACCACCATCGAAGGCCTGCCCGCCACCGTCGGCAAAACGCTCCACCCGATGCAGGAAGCCTGGCTGTCCTTCGACGTGCCCCAGTGCGGTTACTGCCAGCCCGGGCAGATCATGGCGGCGGTGGCGCTGGTCAAAGAGGTCCAGGCCGAGGGCCGCACCATCACCGACGCCGACCTGGACACCATCCGCAACATCTGCCGCTGTGGCACCTACTCCCGCATTCGCCAGGCGATCGTGGCCGGCGAGCAGGGGATGTAGCCCGCTGTCCGTCCTCCGCCGGACCCCACCGTGACGGCCGCCGTCCTCCTCTGCGCCGGCGGGTCCCGCCGGTTCGGCCAACCGCCCAAACTGCTGGCGCCCTTCCGCGGCCGACCGCTGGTCACCTGGGCCCTCGAGCACGTCTGGGCGGCCGGCCTCGACGAGGTATTGGTGGTCGTCGGCCCGGTGGACCTGTCCGCCTTCCTGCCCGGGGTGGTGGTCGTCGACAACCCGGCCTGGGCATCGGGCCAGGCGAGCTCGCTTCGCGCCGGCCTCGCCGCCGCCGAGGCGCGCGGGCACGAGGTGGTGGTGGTCGGGCTCGGCGATCAGCCCCTGGTCCCGCCGGAGGCGTGGTCGGCGGTGGCGAACACCGCCAGCCCCATCGCCGTCGCCAACTTCGACGGGAAACGCACCCCGCCGACCCGGCTGGCTCGCTCGGTATGGGGGCTGCTGCCCGAGCACGGTGACACCGGTGCCCGGACGCTGATGCAGGCTCGGCCCGATCTGGTCGTCGAGGTTCCCTGTCCGGGCGAGGCGCTGGACATCGACGTGAAAGACGACCTGCTCAGCTAGGCCCGGATTACCCGGTCGGGAGCGGGAGAAGTTGGTCGAGGGTCACCGAGCGGAGCCCCTTTTCGGCCAGTGATCTCCCCAGCGGTCGGAGGACGGTCCGGGTGAGGTCCCCGGTTCCGGCCCGGCACGACACGTCGTTGTCATGGAGGAGGAGGATGGCGCCGGGCACCAGCCCGGGCTCCAACCGGCGTAGGACCGGCTCGGGGTCTGACTCGGCGAATTCCTTCCCCCACCGGCTCCACAGCACCACCTCCATCCGGTGACGCCGGGCCTCGACCAGGGTGGCCGCGCAGAGCTGGCCATAGGTGGGTCGGTAGAAGCGGGGTGGCCGGCCGAGGACATCGCGATGGACCTGGACGGCGGCGGCGAGATCCGAGCGGATGGCTCGCGGACTCGAATACAGGTGGTGACGGTGCTCGAATCCGTGGCAGGCCACCTCATGTCCCCGGGCGGCGATCTCTACCACGGTGTCCGGATGAGACCGCATCTGGGTACCGAGGACGAAGAAGGTGGCCCGCATGTCGAGTTCGTCCAATACGTCGAGTGTCCGCTCCGTGTCCGTGGACGGGCCATCGTCGAAGGTGAGGCCCACCTCGGGGCGGGTGGTGGAGGCGCGCCAGCGGCACAGCCGACCCGGAAGTGACTCGGGTGGGTCCGTCCAGAAGGTCGGAAGAACCAGCACCGACGGAACGAAGTAGGCCAGTGCCGCGCCGGCCAGGGTGCCGGTGGCCAGGGCGGCTGGACGCCGGGAGGAGGATGATTCCGTTTTGGTCATCGCCACGACGACCCGTTCATGCCCACCGAGCGATCAACATGATTCCGGACGGTTCCCGGACCGGGGCTCGCATCCGCCGGCCGGGGTCACGGGGTCGCCGCCACCCCGGCATGGTCGGCGACCAGTTCGATCCAACGGTCCCAGAAGGCGGGCGGGTAATCGTGGCCCATGCCTTCGAGGACCTCGAAACGGGCACCGGGGATGCACTCGGCGGTGCGCCGGCCCCCGCTGATGTCGATCAGCGTGTCGGCGTCCCCGTGCATGACCAGGGTTGGCACCGTCACCGTGCGAAGCCCGTCGGAACGGCTTCCCGACGCCAGCACCGCGGTGATCTGGCGGGCCACCCCGGGCGGGTAGAAGCAGCGGTCGAACGCCTCTTCGGCCGCCTGGGTGAGGCGATCCGGGTCGTAGTGATCGGGGCTCCCGAACGTGCGGTTCCCCTCCAGGTGGCGAGCGATGGCCGAGGCGCGACTGGTGGCCGGTGGACCGGTCAGGATGGCGAAGGCCTCCGGGGTGGCCTGACCGACGTCCGGGTCGCCGGTGGTGGACATGACCGAAGTCACCGACAACAACCGCTCCGGGCGGTCGATGGCCAGCTGCTGGACGATCATCCCGCCCATCGACAACCCCATCACATGCGCCCGGTCGATTCCCAGGTCGTCGAGCACGGCCAGGGCGTCGGTCGCCATGTCGCGGAGCCGGTAGGCGACAT
>DASZNG010000064.1:0-26866 GCA_035551535.1 Acidimicrobiales bacterium
CTCCACCGGGAACATCCGCCTCAACCAGCCGGTCGTCGGCATGACGTCGACTGCGTCCGGTAGGGGCTACTGGTTCGTGGCCTCCGACGGCGGGATCTTCGCCTTCGGCGACGCCGGTTTCTTCGGCTCGATGGGTGGCACTCACCTCAACCTGCCGGTCGTCGGGATGGATTCCACCCCCAGCGGTCGTGGCTACTGGTTGGTGGCCGCCGACGGCGGGATCTTCGCCTTCGGCGATGCCGGCTTCTTCGGCTCCACTGGGAACATCCGCCTCAACCAGCCGGTGGTGGGCATGACGTCGACTGCGTCCGGTAGGGGCTATTGGTTCGTGGCCGCCGACGGCGGGATCTTCGCCTTCGGCGACGCCCCCTACGACGGATCGATGGGCGGGACCCACCTCAACCAACCGGTGGTGGGCATGGCGGCAACCTGACCGCCATGATCACTGCGGATTCAATCGACCACCCGGTGAACGTCGTTTGACGTTTGGGGGATGAGCGGGCCGTAATGAGCCCACCCGTCGTGGCTTATCCCGGGTCGACCGATCGAGCGAAGGCAGCCGCACCGGTACGCCAGGTCTGGGGGAGATCGGAGCCGGGAGGGTAGCGGTCGTCGAGCTCGAGCATCACCATTCCGTGAGCAAACGACCACAGCGCTTGGGCCAGGGCCGGGTCGCCGGTGACCACGAACCAAGGGTTGCCCGCCCATTCCTCCAGGCCGGACGGTAATTGATCCCGGGCCAGCGGACCGCCGGTGGCCAGACGGTACAGGTTCGGGTGGGTAACCGAATACCGGTGATAGGCGTCGAGCAGCGCATTGAGGCGGCCTTCCGAGCCGGGCTGGTGGATTGCCCGGTGGGTCACCTCGCCGATGTCGGCCATCCCGTCCTCGATGAGCGCCAGTTCGACGCCGGCCTTCCCGGGAAAGTGCTTGTACAGCGACGGCGCCTGGATCCCGAGCTCATCAGCCAGTCGGCGCATGGTGAGGAACCCGGGGCCCTCGTTCTCCAGCACCTCCCGGGCCGCTTCGATGATCTGGGTGACCCGGGCCGACCGGGGGGGCGGGGGTTCGGGACGTTCGATCTCGCCCGGGAGCAGGGGTTCGCCAGATCGGTCCGAAACCCTGCCCACCGCGCTGGTCATGTTCCGCCCCTGATGACGGTCGGCTCGGTCCGGGAAGTGGCTTCTACCGACGAGGGCCACCGATCAAAGAGTCGGACGGCGATGGTAGTGAACACCGCCACCCCGATGAACGCCTGGCTCCGCCCCACCAGCCGGGATGTCCCGAGGGCGACGGCGGCACCGGTGAAGATGGCCAACTCCGACCCCACGGCCGTTGGATCACGCAGGCGCCAACGCTTCGCCGCCAGCAGGAGAGACCACCGGCCCATAGCCGCTCGTGGGGTGAAGATGGCCAGGACCACTCGGGCGACCACCGAGGAGCCGTTGGCGGCACCCCAATAGCTCAAACCGGCATAGGCGGTCATTTCCACGATGAACCGGATGACCAGGTTGGCCATTTTCGGGTGTGGCCCCACCCGGGGAGAGGGGACGGGGGCACCGCTACGCCGGCGGCGGTCGATGGTCGACACTGATCGGCGTCATGTCAGCCGGTCGGTTCCGAGAGACGGAACACCGGATGGTCGGGCGCGATGCGCAGGAGGTCTTCGTCGCTGGAGTCGGCGGTCACGCCACCGAAGAACACGCCGACTTCCGCCTTCCATCTGCGCAGATAGGCACGGAGGATCGGGGACTTGTCGCTGTCGGGTAGCTCCGTGGCGACGCGCGGGTCACGTCGCCGGCCCAGGATGAGGACCAGCCGACCGCCGTCGGCGCGGGCATTCCGAACCCATTGGCCTTCGCCCCTCGGCGCCACCAGGTACTGGCGTCCCTCGAAATCGAGAAGGTTGACCGGGGTGCGTCGGGGGATGCCGCTCTGGCGGCCCTTGACCTCCAGGACCCGGCTTCCCCAGATGCTGATTCCGGCGCGGGTCATGGCCGCGACCATGGGGTTGAAGACCCGTTGGGTGAACCACCCGGGCTTCTGGTAGTGGGTGCTCGATTCGGACATCGGGTTCTCCTCTGCTCGTATTTTGCCGTGAGCTAACGCTGTTAGCTAATTTAGCTAACAGCGTTAGCCCTGTCAAGGTCCTCCCGCAATTCGGCTTCGGGGTGGCCCGGCTCCCGGCGGGTGGCGATGAGTTCGCCCACCTCACTTCGTCGGTACTCGTTGACGGGCCCCACCGCCCGAAGCGCCCGGTCTACGGCTGCAACTGTTTTCCGGCGTGAACCCCTGGGTAGGGGGCAACAAGAGCGGTGGTGCCGTCGAGGCCGGAACATGGACGTCGGCCGGTCTCGATCGGCCCGGTTCAGAGGAGCGCACATGAGCCTTCCCCAAGTGGTATCCCGCCAAGAGTGGCTGGTGGCGCGCAAGGACTTGCTCGAAGCCGAGAAGGAGATGACCCGAGCCCGCGATGCGCTGAACACCCGGCGGCGCGAGTTGCCCATGGTGAAGATCGAGAAGGACTATGTGTTCGACGGATTGGACGGGAAGGCCAGCCTGCTCGATCTCTTCCTCGGACGCCGGCAGCTCATCATCCGCCACTTCATGTTCGACCCGAGTTGGGACGAGGGCTGCCCGAGCTGCACCGCGGCATCCGATGAGATGTCCGATGGGCTCCTTGCCCACCTGCACGCCCGGGACACCACCTTCGTCACCGTCTCCCGGGCACCACTCCAGAAGATCGAGGCCTACCGGCGTCGCAAGGGCTGGCGGTTCCCCTGGTACTCGTCGTACGGCAGCGACTTCAACTACGACTACCACGTCACCTTGGACGAGTCGGTGGCGCCGGTCGAGTTCAACTATCGCAACCGGGCCGAGTTGGAGGAGGTCGGGTTGGGTTGGCTGGCGGAGGGAACTTCCGAGCAACCGGGCCACAGCGTGTTTCTCCGGGATGGAGACAGCGTCTTCCACACCTATTCGATGTTCGCCCGGGGGGCGGAAGCCCTCGGCGGTTCGTACTCCTTCCTGGACCTCACCGCCCTCGGGCGGCAGGAGGAGTGGGAGCAACCCGAGGGTCGGGTTCTCCAGGCCCACGGGGCCAGGCCGGATTTCTCCGGGTGAGCCCAGACGATCGACGGTCGGCCGGGCGTTCCATTCGGCCCCCGGCGACCAGTGGGTTGTCGGCATCGGGGGGAGACGTTTGAAGCTCGGGGGGATGGGAACAATGCACCCGTCGGTCTCGGCGCAATTCCCCCACTCAGAGATCGGCTCCAGGAGCCCCCGCCCGAGTGAGCCATTTCGGGCGGGGGTTTCGCGTTCCCTCGGCCCGCGGTCCACCGGCCCGAAGCCCCGGGGTGTCGACCCAGGTCGGTGGCTCGAGCCGGACCGTTTCATGCCCCCCCGGTTCGGGTAGCTCATAGAGACGGGTGCACGAGAGGGACGGGAGTCTGCAGTCATGGCTGGGATGCGCACGGCCGCCGACCGGCGGTCCTCCGGCAAGACGCCGCCGACCAACGGAACCGCGACCGCCTCCAGCCGAAGCCGGAGATCCCGGCCCCCGGCTTCGATGAGTGACGCCTCCCTACCCTCCCTGGGCCACCAGCGGGTCGTGATCGAGCGAATTCGCCCCGAAGTCGATGCCGGGCGGTATCCGGCCAAAGGGTCGCTCGGCGAGCCGGTCACCGTGTCCGCGGATGTCTTTGCCGACGGTCACGACGAGGTGGGGTGCGACCTCCGGTACCGGCACTCCTCGGAGCGCGGGTGGACAACCGTGGCACTCGACCGGCGTGCCGATGACCGCTGGGAGGGGGCCTTCCCGGTCGACCAGCTCGGCCGCTACCAGTTCATGCTGAAGGCGGACGTCGATCGCTGGCGCGGCTGGCGGCGTGACCTCGAGATCCGATCCCGGTCGCTGCAGGACATCTCGGTCGAACTGATGGTGGGGGCCGAACTGGTGGCCGACGCCGCCGAGCGGGCCGGTCGACGTGACCAGCTCCTCCTCGACGCGGTGGCCCGCCAATTGCGGTCCGCACCTCGCGGGCTGGAGAGCGACGTCACCGAGGATGTCCCGCTCGACCACGGTGGGACGCTGGCCGGCCTGGTAGCCGACCCGTCGCTTTCCCGGCTGATGTGGTCCTGTCGCGACCCCCGGGCCACGGCGACCTCCGAACGACGGGAGGTGGTGGTCGACCCCGAACGGGCCCGGTTCAGCACCTGGTACGAGCTGTTTCCCCGGTCGACCGCGCCGCAGGCCGGGCGGCACGGCCGATTCACCGACGTCATCTCGCGCCTCGACTACGTGGCAGGCCTCGGCGCCGACGTGCTGTATCTGCCCCCGATCCACCCGATCGGCGTCACCAACCGGAAAGGGCGGGACGGAGCGCCGGAGGCGCGTCCGGGGGATCCCGGGAGTCCGTGGGCCATCGGCGGTGCCGCCGGCGGGCACACCACCATCCATCCCGATCTCGGGACCATCGAGGACTTCGACCGACTGGTGGCGGCCGCCGACGATCGGGGGATCGATGTGGCTCTGGATCTGGCCCTCCAGTGCTCCCCTGACCACCCGTGGGTCGAGGAGCATCCCGGCTGGTTCCGGCACCTGCCCGACGGGTCGATCCGATTCGCCGAGAACCCGCCCAAGCGCTACGAGGACATCTATCCGATCGACTTCGAGACCGATGACTGGGAGGTGCTGTGGCAGTCGGTCCTCCAGGTGGTCCGGTTCTGGATCGGCCGCGGCGTGAAGATCTTCCGGGTCGACAATCCGCACACCAAGCCCTTCGCACTCTGGGAGTGGCTCATCGCCGTGGTCAAGGACGACCATCCCGAGGTCATCTTCCTGGCTGAGGCCTTCACCCGGCCGACGGTGATGAATCGGCTCGCCAAGGTCGGCTTTTCGCAGTCGTACACCTACTTCGCCTGGCGCAACGCCAAGTGGGAGCTCGAGAGCTACCTCCACGAGCTGACCCGAACGCCCACCGTTGACTTCTTTCGCCCCAATTTCTGGCCCAACACCCCGGACATCCTGACCGAGCCCCTCCAGTCCGGCGCCACCCCGGTGTTCCTGGCTCGGTTGGTGCTGGCGGCCACCCTGGCCGCCAGTTACGGCATCTACGGTCCGCCCTTCGAGCTTCGGGAGCATCAGAGTCGTGAGCCGGGGTCCGAGGAGTACAAGAATTCCGAGAAGTACGCCCTGCGGCATTGGGACCTCGACCGGCCGGACAGCCTGGCCGGCTTCATCGGTCGGGTCAATCAGATCCGGCATGACCACCCGGCGCTCCAGCACAACCACACCCTGCGGTTTCACTTCATCGATAACGACCAGCTGATCGTCTACTCCAAGTCACACCGGATCCCGACCCCACCGGACCCGCCGGCCGAGCCCGACGTGATTCTGGTGGTGGTCAATCTCGACCCGGTCAACACCCAGTACGGCTGGGTTCAGCTCGACCTGGACGCCATCGGGGTGGAGGCCGACACGCGTTTCGAGGTCCACGACCTGTTGACCGACGCCCGTTTCGCCTGGAGGGGGAGTTCCAACTTCGTCCGCCTCGATCCCGACGCGGTACCCGCTCATGTCTTCTCGGTCCGACGCGTTGACGAAGGCCCTTTGGGAGCTGCCTCATGACCACCACCACCCGGGCCGACGAGCTCGCCTTTCCGATCCCCGACGTCGAGCCGATCGCCGAACCCGACCTCTGGTACAAGGACGCGGTGATCTACGAGGTGCACGTGCGCGCCTTTTCCGACAGCAACGGCGACGGGATCGGCGACTTCCGGGGGCTGATCGACAAGCTCGACCACCTCCAGGAGCTCGGGGTCACCGCCCTGTGGTTGCTCCCCTTCTACCCCTCTCCGCTCCGGGACGACGGCTACGACATTTCGGACTACCGGCAGGTGCATCCGGCCTACGGGACGCTGCGCGACTTCCGGACGTTCTTGCGTGAGGCTCACCGTCGCGGCCTGAAGGTCATCACCGAGCTGGTCCTGAATCACACCTCCGACGACCACCCCTGGTTCCAGCGGGCCCGGACCGCCCGGCCGGGGACGTCGCACCGGGATTTCTACGTGTGGAGCGATACCGCTGACCGGTATTCCGACGCCCGGGTCATCTTCAAGGACTTCGAGACCTCCAACTGGACGTGGGACCCGGTGGCCGGAGCCTATTTCTGGCACCGCTTCTACTCGCATCAACCCAACCTCAACTACGACAACCCGGCCGTGCGGCAGGTGATGTTCGACGTCGTCGATTTCTGGCTGGGCATGGGGGTCGACGGGCTCCGCCTGGACGCGGTTCCCTATCTCTACGTGCGGGAGGGGACCACCGGGGAGAACCTCCCCGAGACGTTCGACTTCCTCCGCCATCTGCGTCGGCACGTCGACGAGCGGTTCACCAACCGGATGCTGCTGGCGGAGGCCAACCAGTGGCCCGAGGACGCGGTGGCCTATATGGGGAACGGAGACATGTGCCAGATGGCCTTCCACTTCCCGTTGATGCCGCGGATGTTCATGGCCGCCCGCCAAGAGGATCGTTTTCCCATCGTCGACATCTTGAACGAGACGCCGCCCACCCCACCCGGCGGCCAGTGGGCGCTCTTCCTCCGCAATCACGACGAGCTCACCTTGGAGATGGTCACCGATGAGGAGCGCGACTACATGTACCGGGTCTATGCCCAAGATCCCCAGGCCCGGGTCAATGTCGGCATCCGCCGGCGATTGGCGCCGCTGCTGGGCAATGACCGGGCCATGATCGAGATGATGAACGCCTTGCTGTTCTCATTGCCGGGCACGCCCATCGTGTACTACGGCGACGAGATCGGAATGGGCGACAACATCTACCTCGGCGATCGCAACGCGGTGCGAACCCCCATGCAATGGAACAGCGACCGAAATGCCGGATTTTCGGTCGCCAATCCGCAGAGCCTGTATCTCCCGGTGATCATCGATCCCGAGTACCACTCGCAAGCCGTCAATGTGGAGGCGCAGGACAAGAACCCGAGCTCCCTGTTGTGGTGGATGCGCCGGCTCATCGGACTCCGGACCCGCTACCAGGCCTTCGGCCGGGGAACCCTCGAGCTCCTCCGCCCCGACAATCGCAAGGTGCTGGCCTTTCTCCGGCGCTACGGGGACGAGCTGATTCTGGTGGTGGTCAATCTCTCGAGGTTCGCCCAGTGTGTCGAGCTCGACCTCTCGAAGTGCCGCGGCGCCACCCCGGTGGAGCTGTTCGGCACGGTGCCGTTCCCTCCGGTGGGCGATCTGCCCTACTTCATCACCCTCGGCCCCCACGGTTTCTATTGGTTTTCCCTCGAACCGGAGGAGGACCGGGAGCCGCTCCCTCGGCTCACGCTCGGGAGCGGGCGGCGCTGGGACACCTTGCTGGCCGGGTCGCACGACCGGAGGCTCGAAGCGGCCCTGATCGCCTTCCTCAAGGACCGTCGCTGGTTCGTCTCCAAGTCACGGTCGATCACCTCCGTCGAGGTGATCGACCTCATCCCCATCCCGGGGACCGGGCCCGGGGCGACCCCGTCGGCGGCGGTGGTCATCGTCCGGGTGGAGTTCGACCACGGCAGCGCCGAGCAATACCTCCTCCCCATGGCCTTCGCCACCGGCGGTCGGGCCGAGGATCTGTTGCGGTTCCATCCCGAGCAGGTGATGGCCGAGGTGAGCACCGGCGACGGCGACGGGGTGCTGTTCGATGCGGTTTACGAGCCGGAATTCTCGGAAGTCGTGCTCGAGGTGATCGGTCGGCGCCGGCGACTCCAGGGAAGCCGCGGCCGGCTGGTCGGATCACCCGCCCCGATGCTCCGGGCCATCCGCCGGCAACTCGAGGCCGATGCCCGGGCCGTCCCCATGTCCGCCGAGCAGTCCAACAGCTCGGTGGTCATCGGCAGCGGCGCCATCCTCAAGTTCATCCGGCGGATCGAGACCGGGGTGAACCCTGGCGTCGAGGTGGCCAGGTTCCTGGGTGACCGGGGCCGGTTCCCCTACTCACCCGCCTCCGGTGGCAGTCTCGAGTATTTCGGTCCCGGTCCCCGGTCCGAATCCGCCACCCTGGTGGCGGTCGACCAGTTCGTGCCCAACGAGGGTGACGGATGGAGCTATGTGGTCGATGCCCTCGAACATCAGCTCGAGGAGGTCCTGGCCCGACCGGACATCGAACGCGACGAGATGGAGCTTCCCGCCGACCTCTTCCACTTCGACCCCGACGGTCCGGCGTCCGGACACGTGTTGCTCGGGCCCCACATCGAGTGGTCGACCCTCCTCGGCCGCCGGACCGGCGAGCTTCATGTGGCCCTGGCCTCCGATCGCGCCGACCCGAACTTCGCTCCCGAGCCGCTGACCGCCGCCGACCGGCTATCGCTCTTCCATGGTGCCCGCGGAAGCACCCGACAGGTGCTGCGGCAGCTGATCCCGGCGGCTCGGACATCGTCCACGGTGGCCGAAGTCCTCGACCGGGAGGCCGACATCCTCGAACGGCTCCGGGTCATGTCCCGTCTCCCCATCCGGGCCGACCGTATCCGCTGTCACGGCGACTATCACCTGGGCCAGACCCTGTGGACCGGGAGGGACTTCGTGATCATCGACTTCGAGGGGGAACCGGCCCGATCCCTGGGCCAGCGGCGGCTCAAGCGCCCTGCGGTGTTCGACCTGGCCGGGATGATCCGATCCTTCCACTACGCCAGCCGGTCGGCGGCCATGCGGATGGGCCGCGATCTGGCCACCTCGGCCGGACCCGACGAGTTGGAGCCGTGGTTGACCCTCTGGTACCAGTTCGTCTCCGCCTCCTTCCTCTACTCCTACCGCCAGGTGGCCGGCCATGCCGGGTTCCTCCCCGCCGACCACGAGCAGCTGGCCGGGATGCTCGATTTCTTCCTCCTCGAAAAGGCCGTCTACGAGCTCGGCTACGAGGCCAACAGCCGGCCGGAGTTGGTGGACATCCCGGCCCGGGGGATTCTCGACATCGTGGAAGGCGGCCGGTGAGCCCGAACGTCGCCCGGCCGGGCCGCGGACTGCGACAGCTGTCCGAGTTGGCCCGTCGCCATGGGGTGCAACTGTCGTACACCACCGCCGATGGGTCCCCCCACTGGAGTGGCCCCGACGAGGTGATCGCGGTGCTGGGCGCCCTGGGCGTGCCCATCAGCCGCCCGGCCGAGGCGGCGGACGTGCTCGCCGGCGAACGGCGGGGCGGCACCCTCGCCCTCGAGCCGGTGATCGCCCAGTGGGCGGGCCGGCCCGAGCCGGTGACGGTCGGCCTCCCGAGCCGGTCGGACCCGGGGTCCGCGTGGTTGACCCTCTCGCTCGAAGACGGACGGCAGCACCGGCAGCGGGTCGGATCGGGCGACCCGGCGTCGGAGCGGCTGGCCCCGGAGGCGTCGGCCGGCGAGGATGATTTCTACCGGGTGCGGATGACCCCGGAGGGGGGGACGCTGCCCACCGGCTACCACCACCTCCGGTTGGAGGCGGCGGGCGTCGAGGCCTCGTCGATGATGGTCGTGGCGCCACGTTGCCCGGCGCCCCCCCGGAGCTGGGGCGGGTCCATCCCGCTGCACGCGGTCCGGGCCGCCGACGATTGGGGGGTCGGCAGCTATACGAGCCTGGCTCGGTTGCTGGAGTGGCTCGGTGGCCGGGGTGGCGCCTGGGTCGGGCTGTTGCCGATCTTCCCCACCTACTTGGACACCGCGGCGGTCGATCCGAGTCCCTATCTGCCGGTGACCAGGCTGGGGTGGAACGAGATCCACGTCGATCCCACCCGGTTGCCCGAGCTCGCCGCCACCCCGGCGGCGGTCCGGCAGCTGGAATCGACCGAGATCCAGGCACGGCTCCGGGAGTCCAGGAACCGGTCACGGATCGACCACGCGGAAGTGATGTCGACCCTCCGGTCGATCCTCGAGCCGATGGCCCAGACCCTGTTCTCCGGGTCGTCTTCCCGGCGAACGGAGTTCGACGCCTTTCTGGCCGCACGCCCCCACCTGGAGGCCTACGCCCGGTTCCGGGCCGCCGCCGGGGTGCATGCCGGCGGTGCCCGCGACCCCGGCGTGGTGGAGTATCACCTCTATGCCCAGTGGGCGGCGGAGACCCAGCTGGCGGCGGCGGCCGCCGCCGGGCGGCCCGGAACCGGCCTGTATCTCGATCTCCCCGTCGGCATCCATCCTTCCGGCTTCGACCCGGTGTGGGCACCCGAGGCATTCGTGACGGGAATCCACGGTGGCGCGCCTCCGGATAGGTTTCAGCCCGGCGGGCAGGACTGGGCGTTTCCGCCCCTGAACCCCCGGGGTCTGCGATCCCAGGAGTACCGGTACCTCATCGCCTCGCTCCGGCATGCCATGCGCCAGGCCGAAGCCGTCCGCATCGATCACGTGATGAGCCTCCACCGGCTGTACTGGATCCCGGAGGGGGCCGACGCCACGGACGGCGTCTATGTGAACTATCCCGACGCGGAGATGCGGGCGGTGGTGTCCCTGGAGGCATCTCGATCGGGCACCGCGGTGGTGGGCGAGGACCTCGGGACGGTGCCGGCCCAGGTGCGGGCGGACATGCAGCACGACGGCATGCTGCGGAGCTGGGTGTTCCAGTTCGAGTCGACGCCCGAGGATCCCCTGCCGTCCCCGCTGCGACCGGCATTGGCCAGTTGGGGAACCCACGACCTGGCCACCTTTGCCGGCTACTGGGACGGGCTCGACATCGATGAGCGTGAGGACGGCGGTGACATCGACGTTCGGGAGGCCGCGGCCGAGCGGCGGGAGCGGCGGGAGTGGCGCCGGGCCCTGTGTCAACGGCTCTCGGTGCCGACCGACGATCCGCGGGCTGCCCTCGCCGGTTGCCTCGACCACCTGGCGTCGAGCCCGGCCACGGTGGTGCTCGTCGACCTCGAGGATCTCTGGCTCGAGCCCGAGCCCCAGAACCGTCCGGGCACCGGAACCGGCCACGGGAACTGGGAGCGCCGTTCGGCCCTCGGCCTCGACGAGATGTTCGCCGACCCGCGGGTAGGCGCGGCGCTGGCGGCGGTGGACCGGCGGCGATCCGAACCGGAACGGTCGGGGCAGGGCGAACGCGCCCGCCGGGCTCGGGGCATGAGGAGGGCGGGATGACCACGACCAGAGCCGGTCGCGCCGATCGATCCGTCTCCTCCCCCCTCACCGACGATGACCTGTTCCTGTTCAACGAGGGCACCCATCGCCGGCTGGCCGGAAAGCTGGGCGCCCATCTGCTCGACGACGGGAAGGCCACCTGGTTCGCGGTCTGGGCACCGTCGGCGGCGGCGGTGGCGGTGATCGGCGATTTCAACGGATGGGACCCGGCCCGCCATCCCCTCGGTCGGCGGGGGAACTCCGGCATCTGGGAAGGGGTGGTCGACGGAGCCCAGAAGGGGCATGTCTACAAGTTCGCCATCACCACTGCCGAAGGTACCCGGCTCGAAAAGGCAGATCCGTTCGCCCTCCGCGGCGAGACCCCGCCCCGGACCGGCTCACTGATCTGGGACCTCGACTACCAGTGGGGGGATGCGGAGTGGATGGCTCACCGGGGCCGGGCCGGCGCCCTCGACGCCCCGGTCGCCTCCTACGAGGTGCACCTCGGCAGCTGGCGACGCGACCCGGCCCAACCGGGCCGACTGCTGAGCTACGCCGAGTTGGCCCCCCTGCTCATCGACCACCTGGTCGCCACCGGATTCACCCATGTGGAATTCCTCCCGGTGATGGAACATCCGTTCTACGGCAGTTGGGGCTATCAGACCACCGGGTACTTCGCGCCGTCGGGCCGTTACGGCACCCCCCAGGACCTGATGGCGCTCATCGACGGCCTCCACCAGGCCGGCATCGGGGTCTACCTCGACTGGGTGCCTTCCCACTTCCCGACCGACCTCTTCGGTCCGGGCTGTTTCGACGGTTCCCACCTCTATGAGCACGCCGACCCCCGCCTGGGCTTTCACCCCGACTGGCACAGCTACATCTTCAACTACGGACGCCACGAAGTGCGCAGCTTTCTCGCCTCGTCGGCCGAACACTGGCTGGGGGCCTACCACGCCGACGGGCTTCGGGTGGACGCCGTTGCCTCCATGCTTTATCTGGACTACTCCCGGGAGGATGGCGAGTGGATCCCCAACCGGTACGGGGGACGGGAGAACCTCGACGCGGTGGACTTCCTCCGCTCGCTGAACACCGGCATCTATGCCGACCACCCCGACGTGCAGACCATCGCCGAGGAGTCCACCTCCTGGCCCGGCGTGTCGCGCCCAGTCGACGCCGGCGGGCTCGGATTCGGACTCAAATGGGACATGGGCTGGATGCACGACACCCTCCAGTACTTCCATGAGGATCCGATCCACCGGAGATACCACCATGGCGAGATCACCTTCCGGGCCATCTACGCCTTCACCGAGAATTTCACCCTGCCGCTCTCCCATGACGAGGTGGTGCACGGGAAGGGTTCGATGCTGGAGAAGATGCCGGGTGACGACTGGCAGAAATTCGCCAACCTCCGGTTGCTCTACGGGTACCAGTTCGCCCAACCCGGCAAGAAGCTGCTGTTCATGGGGTCGGAGTTCGGCCAGCGACGGGAGTGGGACCATGAACGGGGCCTCGACTGGGACCTTCTCAGCCGGCCCGAGCACGCTGGGGTGCAGCGGTGGGTCACCGATCTCAATCGTCTCTACCGTTCCGAACCCGCCCTCCACGAGCTCGATGTCGAGCCGGATGGGTTCGAGTGGGTGCAGATCGACCAGGCCGACATCAGCGTGCTGAGCTTCTTGCGACGGGGCCGGAGCGGCCATCCGGTGCTAGTGGTGTGCAACTTCACCCCGGTGCCCCGGCCGAATCTGCTGATGGGGGTGCCGGTGGGCGGGTTCTGGCGGGAGCTGCTGAACAGCGACGCCGAGGTCTACGGCGGAAGTGGGCAGGGCAACCTCGGCGGCCTGGAGGCCCAGCCGGTGCCATGGCACGGTCGGTTCCCCCAAACCCTCAACCTCACCGCTCCGCCGCTCGGCTGCGTGTTCTTCTCACCGATTGCCTCATGACCGCGGCGGGGACAACTGGTATCGGCCGTGGTGCCCGGGAATCGCGCCCGGGGTTGGGAGCCGTCCCCCTCGGGGAGGGCCGCTGCGCCTTTACCGTCTGGTCCCCGTGGGCCCGACGGGTGGCGTTGTGCCTCGACGGGCCCGGTACCCGGGAGGTGGCGATGACCGCGGCCGACAACGGGTACCACCGGGCGGTGGTGGATCGCTGCCCATCCGGGACCCGCTATCGCTACCGATTGGACGGCGGCGCCCCGTTGGCCGACCCGGTGTCGCGCTCCCAACCGGATGGCGTCCACGGGCCGTCGGCGGTGTTCGACCCGACCGCCCACCGGTGGGCCGACGACGGTTGGGTGCCCCCGCCGCTCTGGCGCCACGTCATCTACGAGGTCCATGTCGGCACCTGGACGGGGGGCGGCACCTTCGACGATGCGGTGAGTGTCCTCGACCAGCTCGCCGACCTGGGCGTCACCGCGGTGGAACCCATGCCGGTGGCCCAGTTCCCCGGTCGACGCAATTGGGGCTACGACGGGGTGTTCCCCTACGCGGTGCAGAACTCCTACGGCGGGCCGGACGGGTTCCAGCGGTTCGTCGACGCTTGCCACCAGCGCGGTCTGGCCGTGGTGCTCGATGTCGTGTACAACCACCTCGGGCCCGAGGGCAATGTGCTCGGCGACTTCGGTCCCTACTTCAGCGACCGCTACCGCACCCCGTGGGGGGAGGCCGTCAATTTCGACGGGGCGGGCTCGGACCAGGTCCGGAGGTTCTTCATCGAGAACGCCCTTGGCTGGTTCGCCGATTTCCACGTCGATGCCCTCCGTCTGGACGCCATCCACAGCATCATCGACGTCACCGCCCGTCCGTTCCTGGCCGAGCTGGTCACCGCCACCGCCGACCTGGAGGCAGAGCTCGGCCGCTCCTGCCTCCTCATCGCCGAGAGTGCCGACAACGACCGGCGGGTGGTCAGCCCCCCGGCGACCGGTGGCCTCGGGTTCGGTGCCCAGTGGAATGATGACTTCCATCATGCGCTCCATGCGCTGGTGACCGGGGAACGGATGGGCTACTACCGGGATTACGGGCGGATCGGACAACTGGCCCGGGCCATCGCCGACGGGTTCGTGTTCCAAGGCGAGTACTCCTCGTTCCGAGGGAGGCGGCACGGGAGCCCGACCGCCGGGATACCGCCGCCCCGGTTCGTCGGCTTCGCCCAGAACCACGATCACATCGGGAACCGGCCCCGGGGCGACCGGCTGTCGACGCTGGTGGGGTTCGATGCGCTGCGGCTGATCGCCGCGGTGGTCTTGCTGTCGCCGGGGACGCCTCTCTTGTTCATGGGGGAGGAGTACGGGGAGCCGGCCCCGTTCCCGTACTTCGTCGACCACGGCGACCCGGATCTGGTCGAGGCGGTGCGTGCCGGCCGAGCCGAGGAATTCGCCGGTGGATGGTCGGAGGCTCCCCTGGACCCGGCCGACCCCTCCACCTTCCAACTGGCCGTGCTCGATGGCGCGGTGGCCGAGAAAGGGGACCACGCCCGGCTGCGAGCCCTTCACCGATTCCTCATCCAGCTCCGGCGTGACCATCCGGCGCTGTCCCGGTCCTCGGCCCACGAGGTGAGGTCGGAGTCCCGGGGACATGAGTTGCGGGTCCAGCGGGGCACCGCCGCCGGCGCGGTCTGGGCTCTCTACAATTTCGACCATCATCAGGAACTCGTCACCGTGCTCCCGGAGACGCCGGTCGACGGGCGATGGGAGAAACTGATCGACTCGGGCGAGCCGGACTGGGGAGGGAACGGAGCCAGACTGCCGGAGCAGGCGGACGGCCTCGCCGGCCTGAGGGTTCCCCGTCTCGGCTTCGCCGCCTATCGGTGCCGCCCGGCGGGAGAGTCGAACTCGGCCGAGGCAGGGAGCTGAACATGCGGGTCTGGCCCGGCAGCCGGCAACCCCTGGGCGCCGCCTGGGACGGAGAAGGGGTGAACTTCGCCCTGTTCTCCGAGCATGCCACCGCGGTCGAGCTCTGCCTGTTCGATCACCCCGATGCCGGCGAGCCGTCGTCCCGGGTGTCGATGCCGGAGGCGACCGATCACGTGTGGCACGCCTACCTGCCCGATGTTCGCCCCGGCGCCCTCTATGGCTACCGGGTGGACGGGCCCTACCAGCCCGAGCTGGGCCACCGGTTCAACCCGGCCAAGCTCCTCATCGATCCCTACGCCCTGGCCGTGAGCGGGGCCATCCGTTGGAGCGACGAGCTCTACGGCTACACGGTGGGTGACCCGGCCGAGGACCTGAGCTTCGACGGCCGGGACTCGGCCGGGGCCATGCCCAAGAGCATGGTGGTCGACCCGTCCTTCACCTGGGGTGACGACCGGCCCCCGTCCACCCCGATCAACCGCACGGTGATCTACGAGTGCCATGTGCGGGGGATGACCATGCGGCATCCGGGGGTTCCCAAGCAACTGCGTGGGACCTATCTCGGCCTGGCCTCCGACCCGATCATCGACCATCTGCTCGGCTTGGGCGTGACCGCGGTGGAGCTCATGCCGGTCCATCAGTTCGTGGCCGACCGCCAGCTCGAGCAGCGAGGCCTCACCAACTACTGGGGCTACAACTCGATCGCCTTCCTGGCCCCGCACGTGGGCTACGCCACTGCTGGCCTCGGCGAGCAGGTGCACGAATTCAAATCCATGGTGCGGATCCTCCACCGGGCCGGCATCGAGGTGATCCTCGACGTCGTCTACAACCACACCGGCGAGGGCAATCAGCTGGGACCCACCCTCTCCCTCCGGGGCATCGACAATGCCGTGTACTACCGCCTGACGCCGGAGGACCCCCGCTTCCACCTCGACTTCACCGGCACCGGCAACAGTCTCAACATCCTCCACCCGCGCACCATGGGCCTGATCATGGACAGCCTCCGCTACTGGGTCACCGACATGCACGTCGACGGGTTCCGATTCGACCTCGCCCCGGTGCTGGTGCGGGGCTACGAGGGCGGGCAGCCCAGCGCCTTCTTCGAGATCATCGGGCAGGATCCGGTGTTGTCCACCGTCAAATTGATCGCCGAGCCCTGGGACGTGGGCCCGGATGGCTACCAGCTCGGCCGGTTCCCCCAGGGGTGGTCGGAATGGAACGGGGCCTTCCGGGACAGCGTCCGACGGTTCTGGCGCGGCGATCCCGGCCAGGTTCCCGAGCTCGCTTCCCGTCTCACCGGATCGAGCGACGTCTATGTGGCTTCCGGCCGGCGGACCTATGCCAGCGTCAATTTCGTCACCTGCCATGACGGCTTCACCCTCACCGACCTGGTGAGCTACAACCAGCGCCACAACGAGGCGAACGGCGAGGGCAACAACGACGGGGCGGCAGAGAACTTCAGCAACGACTGGGGGGTCGAGGGGCCGACCGAATCGGCCCGGGTGGTGCGGCTCCGCAGCCGGATGAAGCGGAACCTGCTCGCCACCTTGATGTTCTCTCAGGGCGTCCGGATGCTGCTCGGCGGGGACGAGATCGGCCGCACGCAAGCCGGCAACAACAACGCCTACTGCCAGGACAACGAGGTGAGCTGGGTCAACTGGGACCTGGATGAGGATGCCAAGCATCTCTGCGCGTTCGTGCGCGAGCTGATCGCCATCGTGAACAGCAATCCGATCCTCCGGCGCCGGGATTTTTTCACCGGCGAGACGGTCCCGGGGACCAACACCAAGGACGTGACCTGGATCCGTCCCGACGGCAACGAGATGACCGACGACGACTGGAACGACAAGGAGAACCGGGCCATCGGCATGGTGCTCCTGGGCCGCGCCGTCGACGAAGTGGATGCCCGGGGCCGGTCCGAGCACGGGGACACCCTGCTGTTGCTGCTCAATGCCGGCGCCCGCTCCCTCTCCTTCAACCTCCCCCGGATGGAATTGCCGGGACGATGGACCGGGCTACTCAATACCGCCAATCCCGGCCCGTGGCACCGGGACATCAAGACCCCGTCGATCAACCTGACCGCGCACTCCACCCTGCTGCTCCGACATGCCGACCGGCTCGGCAATTGAAGGCCGGCCCCTCCCGCTCCCTGGGCTCGGTCTACCGCCTCCAACTCAATGGGCTCGGATTCGCCCGGGCCCGTTCCATCGTCGGTTACCTCCACCGCCTGGGGATCGAGACCCTGTATGTGTCGCCCATCCTGGCCGCGGTGCCCGGAAGCACCCACGGCTATGACGTGATCGACCCGACCCGGATCGACCCGAGCCTCGGAACCGAATCGGATTTCGAAGCCCTCCTGGCCGAACTCGACGACCACGGGATGCGCCTCCTCCTGGACATCGTCCCCAACCACATGGCGGCATCGCCATTCAACCGGTGGTGGTGGGATGTGCTCCGCCTGGGCTCAGGCTCGCCTTGCGCCCCGCTCTTCGACATCGACTGGGCGGACCAGGCCGGCCGGATCCTGCTCCCGGTGCTGGGAAAGCCGCTGGGCGAGGTGCTGGCCGACGGGGATCTGGCGGTGGTCGTCGAGGATGGGGAACCGCGGATCGCCTATTTCGATCAGCGGTTTCCGCTCGCCCCCGACGCGGACCCGCCCGGTCACGGCGGCGAGCCGGCCGGACTGGTCGGGCGGCTCGGGGCACAGCACTACCGCCTGGCTCATTGGCGGCTGGGCCGGCGACAGGTCAATTACCGCCGATTCTTCGACATCGACACCCTGGTCGGGGTGCGGGTGGAAGATCCCGACACCTATGCCGCCACCCACGCCCTGATCCTCGACCTGGTGAGGGATGACCGAATCGCCGGCGTCCGGGTCGATCACATCGACGGTCTGGCCGATCCGGCTGCCTACCTCCGACGACTGCGTGACGACATCGACCGCTCCCGTCCGAATGGTTCGGATCGAGGTGTCGTCCTGGTCGAGAAGATCGTCGCCCGTGACGAGCGGCTGGTTTCCGACTGGCCGGTGGACGGCATGACCGGGTACGAGTTCGCCGACCTCGCCGGAGGGCTGTTCCTCGATCCGGGTTCCGGCGAGCTCGAATTCGACTCGTCGGCCACCGAGGCCAAACGACAAGCCCTGTGGACACTGTTCCCCGGCCAGGTGGACCGTTTGGCGCTGGGAGTTGCCACCGTGGTGGAGCTCGAACGCCCGGGTTCCGACCTCGACCCGGCTGATGTTCGAGACGCGATCATCGAGATCACCGCCCAGCTCCGGGTCTACCGTACCTACCTCGACGGGTCCGCACCCTCCCGGGAGGACCAGCGCCGGATCGGCGATGCCGCCGCTCACGCCCACGACCGGCTCGATCCCGAGTCGTCCCGGGCGCTGGGATGGTTCTGCCAGGGGTTGCTGGCCGGATCGGTCGGCGATCAGGGCGACGAGGTCGTCGGGCTATGGCTGGCGGTGGCCCGACGATGGCAACAGCTGACCGGGGCCGTCGCCGCCAAGGGCGTCGAGGACACCGCCCTCTATCGGGTCGACCGCGCCTTGGCCGCCGCCGAGGTCGGAGGAGATCCGGCCGATCCGGCGGTTTCCCCCCACCGGTTCCACGCGGCCATCGGGGAGCGGACCCGACACTGCCCGGCCACCCTCAACGCCACCACCACCCATGACACCAAGCGGAGCGAAGATGTGCGATCCCGGCTGGCGGCGTTGACGGAATGGTCGCGCCCCTGGGAGGCGCAGGTCGACGTCTGGCGGGACCGCTATGGCGCCGCCGGCCGCCCGGCCCAACTGGGAGAGCACGACGAACTGATGGTGTACCAGACCATCGTGGGCGCATGGCCTCGGGATTCCGACGACCGGCAGGGGTTCGCCCCGCGAATTCAGCGCTATGCACTGAAAGCGGCCCGGGAGGCGAAATCTCGTACCAGCTGGTCGGAACCCGACCCGTCCTACGAGGACGCCTTGCAGGGTTTTGTCGGCCATCTCCTCGATCCGGGCGACCTGCCGTTCGTTGCCGAGGTTGCCTCGATGGTCGAAGCGATCGGACCCGCCGGTGCGGTCAACGCCCTGTCGTTGACGGCGTTGAAGATGACCGTCCCCGGGGTTCCCGATGTGTACCAAGGAACCGAGACCGTTGCCCTCTCACTGGTCGACCCGGACAATCGGATGCCGGTCGACTTCGGCGCTCGAGAGGCAACGCTGGAGGCGATCGATCCCGACGGGCCCGACGGCGAGGGTGGGGCTGAACGGCGGACACCGCCGCTCCTCGTCTCGTGGTCGGACGGCCGGGCCAAACTCCATGTGACCCATCGGCTGCTGTCGCTGCGTCGGTCCGATCCCGATCTCTTCGATCGGGCACCGTACACACCGCTTACCGCCCACGGGCCGCAGCAGAACCACGCCGTCGCCTTCTCCCGCACGTTCGAAGACCGGTGGGTGGTGACCGTGGTGCCGCGGCTGGTGGTGACCTTGGCCGGGCCGGCACAGCTACCGGTCGGATCCAGGGTGTGGAACGACACCATCGTCGAGTTGCCCCCTGGCGCGCCCGGCGTCCTGCGCAATGTCCTCACCGACACCAGGGTGGACGCGTCCGGGCGGGGATTGCCGATGGCCCGATCCCTGGCCACCTTCCCGGTTGCGGTCCTGACCGCCGGGTGACAATTTGAGGAGGATGCCCCGGGTACCACCATCGTCACCCCTCCAGGATCGGAGGGCGGCAAGGCGACGCCGGCACCGGGCCGGCGTGTCTGATCCGGCTGCCGTTGTGAACCGCCTCCGGACCCCGAGGGCATGACCCCCGCGTCGGGTTCCCGGTCGCGGGAAAAGGCCGACCGCTTGGACGAGTACCGGGGCAAGCGCCGGGCGGGGCGGACGCCGGAGCCGATCCCGAAGGGGACCCGGTCGGGTCGGACCGGTGGGTCCAAACGCGAACCGATGTTCGTCATCCAGGAGCACCACGCCACCGCCCTCCACTGGGATTTCCGACTCGAGCACGACGGCGTGCTCGTCTCCTGGGCGCTGCCCAAGGGCCTCCCGCTCGACCCCCACCAGAACCGATTGGCGGTGCACACCGAGGACCACCCGATGGACTACGGCAGCTTCGAGGGCGAGATCCCGGCCGGCGAGTACGGCGGTGGGACGGTCACCGTGTGGGACACCGGCACCTACACCCTGGAGAAGTGGCAGGACCGGGAGGTTGCGGTCGTTTTGCACGGGGAACGGGCCGACGGTCGTTACGTGCTGTTCCCCACCAACGGAAAGCAGTGGATGATCCACCGAAAGGATCCGGTCCCCGACGGGTGGCAACCGCTCCCGACCGAGTTCCGCCCGATGTTGGCGACGCCCGGTCCGCTCCCGAAGGGGCGGGGGTGGGCCTTCGAGTTCAAATGGGACGGCATCCGCGCCGGTGTGTCGGTGGAGGGGGGGAGGGTACAGCTCCGATCTCGCAACGACCTCGACCTCACGGTGGCGTTTCCCGAACTACAGGGTTTGGGGGCATCGCTGGGGATGACCACCGCACTCTTCGACGGCGAGGTGGTGGTCACCGGACCCGACGGCGTTCCGAGCTTCTCCCAGGTCCAACACCGCCTTCACGTCGACAACCATCGCATCGCCACCCGGCTGGCCAAGGAGTCCCCGGCGTCGGTGATGCTCTTCGATCTGCTCTACCTCAACGGGATGTCGCTGTTGGAGCTGCCCTACCGGGACCGCCGCGAGGTGCTCGACTCGCTGGACATCGGTGGCGATCATTGGGTCGTGGCCCCGTCGTTCACCGGCAACGGGGCCGATGTGATGAAGACCGCCATCGAGAACGGCCTGGAGGGAGTGGTGTCCAAGCGAGCCTCGAGCCCCTACCGCGCCGGTCGGCGGAGCGATGAATGGGTGAAGACCAAGTTCGTCCGCACCCAGGAGGTGGTCATCGGCGGCTACACCGCCGGCAACGGTTCGCGCCGGTCCACCTTCGGGGCGCTGCTGCTCGGGATACCCGAAGCCGACGGGCTTGCCTATGTGGGCAAGGTCGGCACCGGCTTCTCCGACCCGGAGCGGACCGAGCTGGTCGACCGGCTGCGCCGGGTCTCTCGGAAGACCAGCCCGTTCGCATCCCCGCCGCCGTTGCCGAAGGGATCGGCGGTCACCTGGACCCGCCCATCGGTGGTCGGCGAGGTGCAGTTCAGCGAATGGACACCGGACGGGTATCTCCGCCACCCTTCGTGGCGAGGGCTGCGGCCCGACAAATCGGCAAAGGAGATCGTCCGTGAGTCGGAGTGAACGGGTGGAGACCGAGGTCGGCGGCCGACGGCTGTCGCTCAGCCACCTCGACAAGGTGATGTTTCCGGCCACCGGATTCACCAAGGGGCAATTGATCGACTACTACGCCCGCATCGCCCCGGTGATGCTCCCCCACGTGACCGACCGACCGGTGACCTTCCGCCGATACCCCGACGGGGTGGACAGCAAGTCGTTCTTCGAGAAGCACGTCCCCTCCCATGCCCCCGGATGGCTGCGGACCATCGAGGTCCCGTCGACCTCCAGCCGGGGGGGTGGGTCCGAGGTCGAGCATCCGTTGATCTGCGACCTTCCCGCCCTGGTCTGGGCGGCCAACTTGGCCGTCATCGAATTCCATGTTCCGCTCTGGCGGGTGGGCCGGCGTCGCAAACTCCCCGCCCCGCCCGATCAGATGGTGTTCGACCTCGATCCCGGACCCGGGGCCAGCATCGTGGAGTGCTGCCGGGTCGCCCAGTGGATCGCCGAGCTCATGGGAGAGGAGGGGAGTGAGCCGCTGGCCAAGACCAGCGGCTCCAAGGGGATGCAGCTCTACGTCCCGCTGACCGGCCGCCCGACCTGGGAGCGAACCCGCGACCGGGCTCATGACCTGGCGGTCCGGCTCGAAGGCGATCACCCCGAGCTGGTGGTGTCCTCGATGACCAAGGCGGTTCGGAAGGACAAGGTCTTCATCGATTGGAGCCAGAATTCCGCCTCCAAGACCACCGTCGCCGCCTACTCGGTGCGGGCCCGTTCCGAGCCCACCGTCTCCACTCCGGTCGACTGGGACGAGGTGGCGGCCTGCGCCGCCAGCGGCGACCCGGACGACCTGCGGTTCACCACCGACGAGGTGCTGGCCCGGGTGGAGGACCGGGGAGATCTCTTCGCGCCGCTGGATACCTAGCCGCCGACTCGGATCACGATGCCTTTCGCCGGGGGGTGCCGGTCCGGCGGGTGGACGCCGGCTTCCGGGCTGCCGGCTTCCGGGCTGCCGGCTTGCGGGTGGCCGAGGTCTTGGTGGCCTTGTCGACCGGCCGCGAGGTGCGGTTGGACACCGACGTCTTGGCCGCCACGGTGGGCCTTTTGGTCTTGGACGCCGATCGCCCGGCTTTGGGGGAGCCGGAGCCGTTCGACCCGGCACCGGTCTTTCCTTTGCCACGGGACATATCGACACTCTGCTTCAAGGCGTCCATCAGATCGACGATCGGCGCCCCCTTGGTCGCCTCGGCGTGGACCACCACGTCCTCGCCCTTCTGCTTCCGAGCGATGAGGGCCTTGACCTCTTCCTGATACGTGTCGTGGTAGGACTCGGGATCCCAGATCCCGGACAGGGCATTGACCAACTCGACGGCCATCGTCAGCTCCTTGTCGCTGGCGGGTTTGGTATCGGGGAGGTCCCCGAGTACGTCGATCGGGTTGCGAATCTCATCGGCGAAGTACAACGTCTCGAGGACCATGATGTCCCGGTCGGCCCGCACCACGCAGAGGTATTCCTTGTTCCTCATCACGAACATCGAGATTCCCGCCATGTTGGTCTTGGCCATGGCCTGGAGGAGCAAGCGATAGGGCTTGACCGCCGCCTCTCCCTTGGGAGCCAGGTAATAGGTCGACCGGTAGAAGATCGGGTTGATCTCACTGAGCTCGACGAAGTCGGAAATCTCGATGGTCGACGACCGTTCCGGGGAGGCGGCCGCCAGCTCCTCCTTGGTGACGATCACGCTCTCGCCACCCAGGTCGTATCCCTTCACGATGTTGGCGTAGTCGACCTCTTTGCCGGTCTGCTCATTGACCCGCAAGTTGCGAACGCGAGCCGCGGTGCCCGCCTCGTACTGGTGAAAGCGCACCGTGTGTTCCTCGGTGGCCGAATACATGCCCACCGGGATATTGACCAGCCCGAAGCTGACCGAGCCCGTCCAAATGGTGTGCGCCATTGCGTCTCCTTTCGGCCACGTCCGGTCGGCCGTGCGTCTGCGTCCTTGGTTCCCCACCTATGACCGCCGAGAGGCGAATTAGTCATCGGTGGAGGACAAACACCGCAGTTTAGCGCCCGTACCAGCCCCGACGTCCAGCGCCCTCTCCCCGGCCTACCGCGAAGCCCACCAGCCAGAGAATGAAGAAGACCACCGCCACCAACCAAAGGAAGTGGATGGCAAATCCCAAACCGAAGAACAACAACACCAGCAATGCCGCCACAATAACGATGGCCATGTGAACTCCTTTCGTTGGTTGCCACTGACCCGTTTGTTGACTGTCGATTGTTGTTCCCGTCCCGATGAAATTGTAAACCACGCCGAATGATGCCGGGTTGAACCGCGTTGCATACGGGCATTGACACCGCGTGAAAGGACGGACGGGTGAACTGTCAGGGTTGCAGGCGATCGATCTTCCATCCGTCTTCCACCGGTGTGTACCGCAGTCGGTCGTGAAGTCGGTCCTCCCGGTTCTGCCAGAACTCGAACACTCGAGGCTGCACCCGGAGACCTCCCCACCAAGGCGGCCGGGCCACCTCCTGCCCGGCGAATTGGGACTCGAGGATCTTCACCTCCCGATCCAGCTCCTCGCGGTTCTCGACGGTTCGGCTCTGACGCGAGGCTCGCGCCCCGATCTGTCCACCCCGCGGCCGGGTCTGGAAATAGGAATCGGAGTCCGGTTCGGGGATGCGGTCGACCGGACCTTCGATGCGAACCTGCCGGCCCAGTGGTTCCCAGTAGAAGAGCAGGGCGGCGTACGGGTTGTCGGCGAGCTCCCGGCCCTTCCGGCTGTCGAAGTTGGTGTGGAAGACGAACCCGTCGCCGTCCCAACCCTTCAGCAGCACCATCCGCACCGAAGGGTGCCCCTCGAGGTCGGCGGTGGCCACCGCCATGGCCTCCGGATTGGGAACGACGGCGGCCGCCTCCGCGAACCATCGGTCGAATTGGACGAGCGGATCGGGGTCAGCGCCGCTTTCGAGCAAGGGCGTCCATTCCGGAGTCATACCCGCCGACGTTAGCCATCGGTCATCGGCCGGGCGCGATCGGTGGCCGGCGGTGTTTGGCGAGCCGTCGACGTCGGTAATACTGGGCCCATGAACACCGTCGACCGCTGGTCCGAATCCGCCGCCGCCATCACCTCGGCATTGGGCCTCACGACCGCCCCGATCGCCATCACCTTCTCCGATACCGCGCCCGCCGGCGTCGCTCCCTATGACGCCCCGATGCCGGCGCCGATGCCCGACGGCCGCACCGGCCGGGTACCGGCCGGTTGCGTGTTCTGGACCAAGGCCACCGATCGGACCTTCTCCACGGTCGCCGCCGACCACGGCAACTGCAGTGTGGGGCTCCTCACCCACGGCTTCGCCACCCTCGACGAGGTGGGTGGCCGCTCGGACGTCGCCACCCTGCTCGAGTCGGGTTGGGTGACCATGGAGATGGTTCCCGGCATCCCGGTGGTGACCGAGCGCCCGGGGGCGGTGACCTACGGACCGCTGGCCGAGACGCCGGTCGACCCCGATGTCGTCTTGATCCGGGTCAACGGCAAGCAGTTGATGGTGCTGTCCGACGCGCTTCCCGGCCTCCACATCAGCGGGAAGCCGCAATGCCACATCGTGGCCATGGCCAAGGAGCACGGGGAGGTGGCGGCCAGCGTCGGCTGCATGCTCAGCCGCACCCGCACCAACATGCCCCGCACGGAGATGACCTGCGCCATCCCCGCCGGCCGGCTGCAGGATGTCATCGAGCGGATCGAGGCGACCGCGGCCATCGACGCCACCGTGGCCGCCTACGCCGCCGAGGATGCCCGTCGCTTCCTGCCGGTCTGAGGGTTACTTCTTGGCTGCCTCGTAATAGGGGTTCGTGCCCGAGGCATGGTCGGTGACATCGATCACCTTGGTGATCTCCGGCACCGATTCGCGCAGGGCCACCTCGATGCCCTGGCTCAGGGTCACGGTGGCCATCCCGCACCCGGCACATCCCCCGCTCAGTCGGAGATAGGCGGCGTCGTCCTGAACGGCGACCAGATCGGCGCGGCCGCCGTGGGCGGCGATCGATGGATTGATCTGTGCTTCCAACACCTGGAGCACCCGTTGGGCCACGTCCCCGCTGAGGTCGGCCGGGGGGCCGGCCATGGCCGGGCTGGCCACCACCGGGGGCTGGTTGGGGTTGATGATCACCATCCCCGTCTCGCCGCCGTCGCTGTTGACGTCGAGGACCGCCCCGGTCATGTTGGCGATGCTGTCGGCCGGCACCACGATCTTCAGATCGCCCTGCAGATCCGACCAGTCGGCGGGTTGGGCGTCGGCGATCGGCTGGAAGTACATGTCGTAGCTGTAGGCGCTCCCGTTGGTGCCGGTGATCTCGATCCAGAGGGCGAGTGACTCCTGGTCGTCTTCGCCGGCCCGCAGCTCGGAAACCATGGCCACCGCCGCGTCGGTCGCCCGAAGGACCGTCAACTTGTCGGTATCCGCGTCACTCATGATGGTTCTGCCTCGAAACTCGTTGGATACGTGCATCATAGAGCCATGGGACGAGTTCTCTTGTTGCTGCCCACCGCCACCTACCGGGCCCCGGACTTCCTCGCCGCCGCCGCCCAGCTGGGGGTCGAGGTGGTGGTCGGGTCCGAGCGCCGCCAGGCGATGGCCGGGTCGATGGGGGACCGGGCGGTGGTGGTGCCGCTGGCCCACCCGGAGGCGGCGGTGGAGGCCATCGTCGAGCTCCACCATCGGACGCCTCTCGACGCGGTGGTGGCCGTCGACGACCAGGGGGTGGTGGTGGCGGCCCGGGCGGCGGAACGGCTGGGGCTCCGTCACAACCCGCCCGACGCGGTGGCCGCCACCCGGGACAAGGCGGCGATGCGGGAGCGCCTGGCGGCGGCCTCGATACCCCAGCCCGCCTTCCGGATCGTCCCGCCCGGCGCCGATGCGGTGGCGGCCGGCGCGGAGATCGGCTACCCGTGCGTGATGAAGCCCACCTCCCGGGCGGCCAGCCAGGGGGTGATCCGGGTGGACGACGACAGCCAGGCGCGGGCGGCGGCCTCCCGCATCCGGGCCGTCCTCGGCGACTGCCCGGAGCCGCTGGTGGTCGAGGGTTTCGTGCCCGGGGCCGAGGTGGCGGTCGAGGGCCTGCTGGTCGACGGGGAGCTGGAGGTGCTGGCCGTCTTCGACAAGCCCGACCCCTTGGACGGTCCGTACTTCGAGGAGACCATCTATGTGACCCCGTCTCGGCACCCGGGCTCGACCCGGGCCGAGGTCGAGGAGCTCACCGCCCGGGCCGCCGCCGCGCTGGGCCTCCGGGAAGGGCCGGTGCATGCCGAGCTCCGCATCGGGGCCGAAGGCGGGGTGACGATCCTCGAGCTGGCCGCCCGTTCGATCGGCGGCCTGTGCTCGCGTTCGCTGCGGTTCGGGGCCGGGGTCAGCCTGGAGGAGGTCATCCTCCGGCATGCCCTCGGCATGGGGTTGGACGGTCTCACCCGGGAGACCCAGGCCTCCGGCGTGATGATGCTCCCGATCCGGTCGGCCGGGATTCTGGAGGGGGTGTCGGGCCAGGACCAGGCTCTGGCCGTCGACGGGGTGGTCGGCCTCGAGATCAGCATCCCGGTGGGGCGGGCGGTGGTGCCCCTCCCCGACGGCGACCGCTACCTGGGTTTCATCTTCGCCCGCGGCGGGACCGCCGATGGCGTCGAGGATGCGCTGCGCCGGGCGGA
>DASZNG010000065.1:0-4011 GCA_035551535.1 Acidimicrobiales bacterium
ACCGATCCGGATGACCGTCTACCTGGACGACTGGCGCCAGCACGCCCATCTCGGCCCGGTCAACGACCGGTGGTCGCACCTGGTCGCCGACACCCACGAGGAGCTCCACGCCTTCGCGCAAAAGCTCGGGATGCGGCGGGCGTGGTTCCAGTACAACCATCGCCGCCCCTACCAGGCCCACTACGACGTGCCCGAGCGGCTGCGGGCCGACGCCCTCGGACACGGAGCCGTGCCGATCACCTGGCGCCAGGTCGGCCGCATGATGCGTGACCGGCGGACCGCCGCCTCCGAGGCGGCCGGGCGCCGGGCCCACTGACCACGGTGGACGCCGTCGACCCCCGAACCCCGCTGCTGGTCGGCGTGGGCACCGCCTCCGACGACGCCGAGGCCAGCCAATTGATGGCCCGGGCCCTGGGGGAGGCGGCCCGGGATGCCGGTGCCCCGGCGGCCCTGCTCGGGGCCATCGACCGGGTGGCGGTGCCCCAAGGCAGCTGGAACTATCCCGACCCGGCCCGACTGGTGGCCGACGGCGTCGGCGCCACCGGGGCCCGCACCCAGCTGGTCGAGCTCGGGATCCCGCAACAGAGCCTCATCAACGAGGCGCTGTCGGCCATCCTCGACGGCTCGTCGGAGGTGGCGCTGGTGGTGGGCGGCGAGGCCAAGCACTGGGCCCGGGGCCCCGACGCCGTCGAGACCGGCCAGCCCGGGGTGGTGGTCCCCGACGAGGTCCGGCGTCGGACCGGCACCCTGCTGGAGCCGGTGGAGGTGGCCACCCGGTTGTGGGACCCGGTCCAGCAGTACGCCATGATCGACAACGCCCTCCGGGCCGCCGACGGTCTGTCCATCGGAGCCCACCAGGACGAGGTGGCCGGGTTGTGGGCCCGGTTCAATCGGGTGGCCCAGCGGAACCCGCGGGCCGCCTTTCCCCATCCGATGACGGCCGAGGAGATCGGCCGCCCGTCGCCGGGCAACCGGCCCCTCGCCTTTCCCTACAACAAGTGGCACTCGAGCCAGTGGACGGTGAACCAGGCGGCGGCGTTGCTGTTCTGCTCGGCCGAGGCGGCCCAGCGGTTCGGGATCCCACCGGACCGGTGGATCTTTCCCCGGGTGGGGATCGAGTCGAGCCAGGCGGTGTCGCTGCTCCGTCGGGAGCAACCGCACACCTGGCCGGCCATGGGGGCCCTGGGCCGGGCGGCGGCCGCCCGGATCGGCCGCCCGATCGCCGAGGCTGAACTCATCGAGGTCTACAGCTGCTTTCCGGCCGCGGTGCGGGTCCAGCAGCGAGAGCTGGGGCTGGACACCGGGGGGACGCCGACCCTCACCGGGGGGATGGCCTTCGCCGGCGGACCCTTCAACAATTTCGTGCTCCAGGCCACCGCGGCCGTGGTCGGTGCCCTCCGGGCCGAACCGGACTGGCTGGGCGTGGTGACCACGGTGAGCGGGCTCCTGACCAAGCCGGGCCTTGCCGTCTGGTCGGCCTCGCCCGACGGGCGGCCCCCGCGGCTCGGGGATCTGGGGGCCGAGGCCGCCCGGCTGACCGGAACCGTCGACGTGATGGAGACCCTGGACGGGTACACCGGTCCGGCCACGGTGGTCACCTACACGGTGACTCCGGACGGCTCCGCCGATGGCGGTCAGCCCCACCCGGCGTGGTCGCGCACCGTGGTGCTCGGCGACACCGGGGAGGGGCGCCGGTGCGTGGCCATCAGCCAGGATCCGGGGGTGGCCGCCCAGGCGGTGAGTGCCGAATTGATCGGCCGGACGGTGGCGGTCGAGGCCGGCTCGTTCGAACTCTGAGCGCCCGGATCGAGGCGACGCCCGCCGCTGAGACCCATCAAGTTCATCCGGCCGTAACCGGGACGAAATCTGAGGCGTCCATCCTCTGATGGTGGGGACGATCGGCAGCCGGCCTTTGTCGGACGGGGCGGAATCGGGCGACTACCTGACCTGGCACCGCACGGTCGTCGCCGGCCGCCGGGCGGTGTATGGCGTCGGCGGTGCCGATGGGCCACCGGTCGTCTTCCTCCACGGATGGGCCCTCGGAAGCCGGGCGTACAAGCGGGCGATCCGCCGGTTGACCTCCCGCGGCTGCCGGGTGTTCGCCCCGGCCCTACCCTCGTTCGGGGGCAGCGCTGACCTTCCCTCCGGCGAGATGAACATCGGTGGCTACGCCGACTGGGTGGCGTCGTTCATGTCCGAGGTCGGCATCGACGAGCCGGCGCTGGTGATCGGCCACTCCTTCGGGGGTGGCGTCGCCATCAAGCTGGCCCGGAGCCACCCGGCGCTCGTCCGCTACCTGGTGCTGCTCAACGCCATCGGGAGCGGGGATGCCCGGCGTCCCTGGGAGTGGGCGATGGGGTTCGGACGGGAATTCTGGCCCCTGTCCGACAGCCTGGAGTTGATGCAGGCCATGCGGGCCGATCTGGTGCCGAATGTGCTTCGCAATCCTGTCGGTCTGGCCCGGGCCGGTCTCGTCGCCCAGCGGGCCGACCTTCGTGTGGAGTTGGCCGAGCTGAAGAAGTCCGGGGTACCGGTGCTGGCCCTGACCGGAGACCGCGACCGGGTGATTCCCCGTTCCGCCTTCGAGGCGGTGTGCAACACGGTGGGTGCCGATCGTCGGGTGGTCAGCGGGGGCCATGCCTGGCTCCTGGTGGATCCGGACTCGTTCGGCGAGGTGCTCGCCTCCACCATCGACGTCCAGGTGGCCGAGCACGAGGCCTCGCGAGCCGCGGATCGGAGAAGCGAGGTCGAGCGCCTGTTGCGGGGGACAAAGCTCTCGAAGCGGGATATCAAGTCCCTGCTTGGATCGGCCGCGCCGCTGTGGCTCCTCAGCGATACCGCGCTGGCCCTGGCCGGTGACCTGGTGCTCTGCCGGCCGAAGTTGAAAAAGGGTGAGGTGAGAGCCTTGGCCCGGCGTATCGAGGCCTCGACCCTGGTGCGGCTGACGATCGTCGCCCGAGATCGACGAGGTCTGCTCGCCGACAGCGCCGCCGTGCTCACCACCAGCGGTATGTGCATCTCGAACGCGTCGGCGTCAACCTGGAAACAACAACACCTCGCCCTTCACTCCTTCATCGTCGGGGGCGGCGCCCAATTCGACCGCGCCGCCTGGGACCGGTTGGGAGAGCGGCTCCGGACGATGGTGGCCACCGACACCGCACCCCTGGCCGGGCTCCGACCCCTCGGCCGGGCGACGGTGACCGTCCAGGGCGCCGATGACCGATCGATCGTGAAGGTGGTGGCTCCCGACGAGCAAGGACTCCTGGCCACCATCTGCCGGTACTTTCAGGTTCACGATGTCGACATCGAGACGCTCCAAGCCCGGACCCGCAACGGCATGGCCAATGACACCTTCCTGGTGATCGGCACCGTCGACGCCGAGGACCTCAAGGCCGAGCTCGAGCACCCGCCCGATCCGGTCGGGGCTCGAGATCTCGAGCTCGCCACGGGGGCGAAGATCCTGGCGGCCGAGAACTGAAGGTACCGGGAGTGACCGGCCTGGGCCCGGATCAGACCGGGCAGCTCCCGTCGCTGCACGCCTCTCCAGAGTCGGCGATTTCGGCGTCATCGGCCGTGGCCCCCACCATGTCGAGCGGGTGCGATTTCGTCCACGCCTGTTCGAGGACCGAGAGCAAGACGTCGGGAGTCTGGGCGCCGGGGACCCCGATCGCCCGATCGATCACGAAGAAGGGCACCGCGCTGATACCGAGCTCGGCGGCGAGTTGCTCGTCGCCTCGGACCTCGTCGGCGAAGGCCCCCTCGTCGAGGGCGATCCGCACCTCGTCGGCGTCAAGTCCCACCTCCTTGGCTACCTGCTCCACGGCGGCCCGCTCGCCGATCGGCACGCCCTCGGTGAAGTAGGCGGCCATGAGGGCTTCCTTGGCCGCGCCACCGAGGCCGTGGGTGGCCGCCAGGTGGATGAGGCGATGGGCGTCGAAGGTGTTGCCGGATTTGGCATCGTCCCAGCGGAAGTCGAGTCCGACTTCGGTGGCCACCCCGGTCACCCGGTCG
>DASZNG010000066.1:0-8701 GCA_035551535.1 Acidimicrobiales bacterium
CGTAGTTGACCCCGCCGGCGGCCAGGGCATCGATGACCGGGGTGCGGGCGACGGTCCCGCCGTTGCACCCCAGCGAGTCGTACCGCTGCTGATCGCTGGTGATGAACAAGATGTTGCGCGCCATGTGGTCGTCCCCTTCAATCACCCGAGTTGCCCAGGAGCGTCCGGGCCGAATGCCAACTGCTCAACCCCGATGCGGGTTTTGGTAAGCAATTGGCAGATTACATGCCAGTTCCTTGCCGTCGGGTCCGGCCGCAATGCCCTGCGCTTTTTCCCGATATGGGAAAGTATCTACGAGCGCTCCAACAGTGGCAAATATTTGCGGGTATTCCGATAGGGCACGGTTGCGTCCGGCCGGGTGGGGCTACGCCCCGGTGACCCCCCAGAGCCGGCGGGGATCGGGCACACCCTTGAGGGTATGGGCACCGTGGTCGGCGAAGGCAATACCGGCGCCCTCCACCAGATCGACGACGGTGTTGGACACCAGCACCTCACCTGCCGCGGCGGTGGCCGCCACCCGCGCCGCCACGTGCACGGCGATCCCCCCGACGTCTTCTCCCCTTCGCTCGATCTCCCCGGCATGCAATCCGGCGCGCATCTGGATGCCGAGGTGCCCGGCGCCGTCGCGAAGGGCCAGAGCGCAGCGGATGGCCCGGGCCGGGCTGTCGAAGGTGGCGAGCAGGCCGTCACCGGTGTCCTTCACGAACCGTCCGCCGAAACGCGCCAGCTGACGGCGCACCAGCCCGTCGTGATCGGCCAGGACCTGGGTCCAGCGGCGGTCGCCCATCCGGGCGGCGTGGGCGGTGGAGTCGACGATATCGGTGAAAAGGATGGTGGCAAGGACCCGATCGGGCCCGGGCTGGTAACGCTCGCCGGTGACGAACTCCTGAATCTCGTCGGCCAGGGCATCGATGTCCCCGGTGAACGGGAGCACATCGTCCCCGGGGAGCGCCACGAAGCGGGCCCCGCGGATCCGGTCGGCGATGTAGCGACCGTGGTCCACGCTCGGCGCCAGCGCGTCCTGCCGGTGCAGGACCAAGGTGGGGGCGGCGACCTGGGGAAGGAGGTGACGGTAGTCGGCCTGAGCGATTTGCGCGCCCAGCACCGCCGATGTTGCCGGCGCCGCACCACGTCTCGATGCCCGAGCCCACCAGCGTTGGAAGTCGGGGTCGTCGGCGGCGCTGGGGGCGAAGATCCTCAGATCAGTCAGATCGTCGCTCACCTGGCCGGCGTTGTCGGGGTCGAGCCCGGCACGGAATTCCTCCATCAAGTCGTACGGGACACCGATCGGATAGTCGTCGGCCTCCATCAGCCGGGCCGTGGCGTTGACCATGACCAGCGACTCGGTGCGCTCCGGATATTTGGTAGCAAAGATGAGGGCCGATGATCCTGAGACCGCCAACACCACCGCCCGGCTCGACCCCACCTCGTCCATCACCGCGATCGCGTCATCCACCCAGGCCTCGAAACTCAGCTCGCCCAAATCGGCCGGAGTGTCCGACAGCCCGGTCCCGCTGGCGTCGAACCTGATGACCCGACCGCAAGCCATCAGCCGCTCGGTATAGCGAAGCCATCGGGGTTGGTCGGCGGTTTCGTCGATGGAGATATAGGTGCCGGAGCCGAGATCCAAGATATCCACCGGACCGTCACCCCACACCTGGTAGCCGATGTGGAGGCCTCGCCGCCGGGCGTAGTGGGTTTCGGGCACCTCCATCCGTCGTTCAGCCCGTCGCATCCAACGCCGGCGTCGGGCCGCCGATGGCCAGCTCCACCCGTTGGCGTTCCTGACCGGGGTGGGCGTCGATCAGGATGCCGGCCACCACCGCGGCCAGCACCAGCGACCCGGCGGCCCACCAGCTGGCGACGGCGAAGCCGTGCACCGTGGCTTGAGCCACGACCCCCGGGTGCCGGACATGGGTGGCCAGGTAGGCGGCCGTCCCGGTGGCGGCGAGGGTGTTGAGCAACGCGGTCCCGATCGACGCCCCGATCTGTTGGGAGGTGTTGGTGGCGGCCGCGGTGATCCCCGCGTCCCGGGGCTCGGCGTTGTTGGTCGCCGTGCTGATCAACGGGACCATGGCGAGGCCGAGACCGATCCCCAACAGCAGCTCGGTCGGGAGAACATGGCTGACATAGGCGGCATCGGGGGTCACCCGGGTCAGGAGGGCGAGCCCGACGGCGGCAATCAGCAACCCCGGAACCACCAGGACCCGGGTGCGGAGATGAGCCATCAGGCGGCTGGCCAGCTGGGTGGCGGCCAGTCCATTGGTGGCCATGAGGGGAAGGAAGAGGACGCCGGTCTTCAGGGGCGAGTAGTGGTCGACGTTCTGGAGCAGGTAGGTGAGAAACAGGAAGGTGCCGAACATGCCGAGCACGGCCAGGACGATGCTGAGGAAGGAGCCGGCCCGGTTGCGATTCATCAGGATGCGCAGAGGGAGGAGCGGGCTGGCCGCCTTGGACTGCACCCGCACGAACAGCGACAGCGCGATCACCGCGATGATGAGCGGGATGACGACCCGGGAGGAGCTCCAGCCGTCGGCGGCGGCTTCGCCGAGCCCGTAGACAATCGCCACCAACCCGCCGCACCCGAGGATCGTCCCGGGAATGTCCAGGCGGACTCCCGAGTTTCCCGAGCGCCTCGGGATCATGATGAGCGAGCCCACGGCAACGGCGGCGGCGATGGGCAGGTTCACGTACAGGCACCAGCGCCAGTCGAGATACTGGGTGAGGAAGCCGCCGAGGATGAGCCCGAACGCCGCCCCGGCGATGGCGATCGAGGCATAGATCCCGAACGCCCGCCCCCGCTCCCGGGGGCCGGTGAAGGTGGTGGTGAGGAGAGAGAGCACCGACGGGGCCAGGAGGGCGCCGAACCCGCCCTGCAGTGCCCGGGCCCCGAGCAACATGGCGGTCGTCTGCGCCGCTCCTCCCAGGGCCGACGCCGCCGCGAAGCCCACCACGCCGATCATCAGCGTCCGTTTGGGCCCGATCATGTCGCTGATCCGTCCCCCGAGCAGGAGCAGCCCGCCGAACCCGAGGGTGTAGGCGGTCACCACCCATTGCCGGTCGACGTTGGAGAATCCCAGGGAACGCTGCGCCGAGGGCAGGGCGATGATCATGATGGTGGAATCGAGCACCACCATCAGCTGGGCGCCGGCGATGATGACCAGGATCCACCAGTGGGCGCGGGTCGGTGGCTCGGCCTGATCGGTTGACTTGCTCCCCACCTCGACTTTGGTCATTGGGCAAAGCGTAGGGCAGAAGGCCAGCTCTCCATCCCGGGTCCCTCAGCCGAAGTGAGGCGGAGTCGCCCCGAGGGGCGACCCGCCGGGCTGTAACTACCCGCCCTATCTAACAGGGAGACACGGAAGTCGAACACCCTGACCGTCCGCGCCGATTGCGCCAAGGCGCAGCTCTCTCGGGGATAGCCCGAAGCCACCACGAACGGCAGAAAGCTCGATCGGCGCGTCCGACGATTCCCATTCGAACCGAAGGCTGAAAGGAACCACCATGAACATGTCCGGCACGTCCAAAGGCATCCACTCCGGCCACCCCTTCTCGTCCGCCGTCGCCGACGCGGTGATGCGGGCCACGGGGATCCTCGCCCTCCTGGGGATCGCGGTGATCCACCTCGTGCAGTTGGTGCCGACCTTTCAATCCACTCCGGCCCTCGGGGTGGCATTTGTGGCCCTCGTCGCCGGAACCCTGGTGGTGGGAGCCCGGCTGGTCAGTCCCAGTGTCTCGGGCGTCAAGCTGTGGCTCCCGATCGCGGCCCTCGGAGTTTCTTCCATTGCCGGATACGCCCTCACCCGGGTCACCAGCACGCCTCTGGACAACCAGGACGTCGGCAACTGGTCCTGCATGCTGGGAATCGCCACCCTCTTCGTCGAGGGGACGCTGGTAGCCCTCAGTGCTTATGCGATATCAGGCGCCCGGCAACCGGCAAGCGGCAGCCGGGCGGAGCTGACCGGCGCCCCCTATGCCACCGGACCCTCACGCCCGAACCGGCGCAGACAATCACACCGGTGGCCTCCAGCAACGGCTCGAGGCGTTGACCCCGACGGAGCGGCAGCGGGGAGGCGGTCGCCTCGTGACTCCTCACTGCCTACATGCCAGGCATCTGATGGACCCCCGCGGCCAGCGACGGCCACAGCACCACCAGAGGGCCACCGGCCAGAGCGGCGGCGCCGAGGAGGCGCCCGAAGGTGACCCCGGCAAACCCGCGGCGCTCGGCGAACACCACCGCCGCCAGTACGACCATGGCGGCAATGTTCATCACCCCGAAGGCGATCATCAGTGCCGCGGCTCCCCAGGAACAGGCGAGGCACCATCCCCCGAACGCCACCCCGGCTCCCAATCCGGTCGGGAGGTTGGCCGGAAGGATCGCTCGGCGACAACGGGACAGGCTGGCCCGTTTGGCCGGAGTGAACTGATAGAGGCCGGTCAGGGCGAACACCGCGGCGGCGGCCGCGGTGGCGAGGTCCGGGTGATGTCCGACGAGGTTGCCTTCCGCCGTGGCCAGACCGTAGGCAGGAAGCGCGGTGGCCGCCCACACCACCAGGTACCCGACAGCGAAGACGAGGATTCGCGGCCCGACGCGGCCTTGCCCGGAACCGGATGATATCGGTGGGCGGGGCCACCCCCACCCGGCAGTCGCGGCCATCGCCGGCAGCATCATGGCGGTCATCATCAATGCCCACATGGTCACGAATGGGAGCAGACTGAGTCCCATCGTCCCCGGGCCGTTGCCCGTCCTCCGAGCCCATGTGATGGTGCCGATCCACGCCCCGACGGCAACGACCACCAACGCGGCTTGCGACACCGAGGGCGTCACTGCCTCCGCCTCCGCGGTGCGCCGGTCTGTGGCCGTACTGGTCATGGCTGCTCCTGCTCCTGGCACCAACGTTCAACTGATCTGTTTATTATCACGCCCCGGTGATAAGGTCAACACAATGGTTGAAGATCAAGTCCTCGACCGCACCTACGCGGCGCTGGCCGATCCGACCCGGCGGGCGCTGCTGGTCGCGCTCCGTGACGGCGAGGCCCGCATCACCGACTTGGCCCAACCGCTCTCCATGACCTTCGCGGGAGTGTCGCGCCACCTCGGGGTGCTCGAGGCGGCCGGACTGGTCCACCGCGAGATCCGGGGCCGCGATCATTGGCTCTCGGTCCAGCCCGAGTCGCTCACCCTGGCCGAGCAATGGATCAAGGAGCAGTCGTCGTTCTGGGCCCGGAGTGCGGATCTCCTGGCGGCTCGGCTCGAACGCAAGGAGAAGGAGAAGGCGCGGAAATGAGCGAGCGAACTCCGGTCATGGCCGTGGTCCAGCGGATTCTCCCGGCACCTCCCGATGCCGTCTACGACGAATGGCTGGATGCCGAGGGGATGACCGAGTGGATGTGCCCGCGGCCGGTTCGGCCCACCAAGATCGTCCTGGATCCCCGGGTCGGGGGTGGGATCCGCATCGATATCGACGACCAAGGGTTCGATGTGACCATTACCGGCGAATACCTCCAGCTCGACCGGCCGGAACGCATCAGGTTCACCTGGTGGTGCACGACCTGGGAGCCCGCTGACCGCAGCGTCGTCACCGTGTTGCTCGAACCCGACGGCGACGAGCAGACGCTCATGACCATCCATCACACCCGGCTTCCGCTGTCCTTGGTCGACGGTCACAAGCAGGGTTGGACCTTGACCGCCGAGCAATTCGCCGCCTGGCTCGAGCACCGGCTTCGGGGATCGACGACTCCCAAGCCGGTAGCGGGGCCGCCCGTCTAATTTCCTCTCGGTCTCCGGGTTCGGGGCCGTCAAAACCCGAGTGCCATCGGGCGAGCCGCTCAGGGGCGGCCCGAGAGCCAACCGGGACCACGAGCAGTCCGAAAGGGGGGTCGAGCATGCTCCAACAGCTGACCGGAAGGGTGGCCGTGGTCACCGGAGCGGGGAGTGGCATCGGTGTCGCTCTGTGCCGGCGGATGGGGGCCGAAGGCATGACCGTCGTGGCCGCCGACATCGACGGGGACGCGGCCCGGACCACCGCCGAGTCGATCGGGGGCCACGCGGTGCAGGTCGATGTTTCCGAGCCCGCCTCGGTGCAGGCGCTGGCCGAGGAATCGTTCGCGGCGTTCGGCCAGGTCGACCTGCTGTGCAACAACGCCGGGGTATTCCAGAGCGGCCGGGCGTGGGAGCCGTCCCTGGGGGATTGGAACTGGTCGCTGGGCGTCAACCTCATGGGTGTCGTCCACGCCCTGGCCAGCTTCCTCCCGCGGATGATCGCCCAGGGGACCGACGGGCATGTGGTCAACACCTCGTCGGTGGCCGCACTCGTCTCGGGTCCGCTCACCGCGCCCTACGTCGTGTCGAAGGCGGCGGTGTTCTCCCTCACCGAATGCCTGGCCCACGATCTGGCGTCGATCGGATCGCGGATCGGCGCCTCGGTCCTGGCCCCCAGCGCGGTCGACACCCAGATCGCCCGAAGTGCCCGGGCCCGGCCGGAGCGATTCGGTACCGACGAAACCGAGACCGGTCCCATGGTGCTCGGGTTCCTGACCGGAGCGACCGAGGCCGGGATACCGGCCGACGAGGTGGCCGGGCCGGTGCTCGACGCGGTGCGATCGGGTGAGTTCCTCATCCCCACCAAGCCGAGCTATGCCTCCCAGCTGGAGAACCGGTATAGGCGCCTGGTGGAGCGGAGGCTCCCCGGCGACGTGGTCGTCGACTGACCGTCGGTCGGGCTGGAGCCTGGGAGGAGAATCGAACTCCTGACCTACGCATTACGAGAGGGTTCCCATGCCTGTCTGGAGCATACTGGCGACATCTCTACCCTCCTGACCACGACTTATCATCATAGCGTCTGGCACCTCCCTGTTCGTGGTGTGCACATTTATGGGATGGATATGGGATGAGCTGATCCTTTGCCGGGAACTGGAAGCCATGGTTCCCTGGCCGACGATGGCGGACACCTTGCTTGGTCTCACGCTCCCCAGTTCAAATGCGGCGTACGGTCAGCGAGTGGGACTCATGCCCACGATCGGCCGGTTGAGAGCCAGGGCTCCGGTGGACCCGAAGAACCCGGCGTCGCCGAAGCTGAAGATTCCGCCGTCGGAGGCCACCAGGCGATAGCCGCCCGTTCCCGTTGCCGGCGGTGGCGGGTTGGACCTGCTGATTCCGATAGCAGTTGGCGGACCGACAGCATCGGGACTGACGTTATTGGAAGCTTTGACTGCGAAAGAAAACGTCCCTTCCGTGGTCGGGGTGCCGGAGAGCGCCCCGCTGGCTGGGTTCAGGGTGATCCCGGGTGGAAGGGTGCCGCTGGCCAGCGAGAAGGTTGGCGCCGGATTCCCCGACGCAATGTACATATATGAGTAGCTGGTGCCTACGGTCCCGTGACTCGGCGGGCTGTCCGCCTGAAATACTGGAGCGGTCGATTGGCTGGTCACCAGAACGTTCTGCGCACCACTATTGGAAACGATGACCGGCGGACTTTGAGGGTTGCCGTTGGAGTCGTCTTCTTGAAGGCTCAATGTCACAAGCATCGTGCCGCCTTGGCCGGGTGCATCCACGGTGAGGCCGATAGGGAAGGTGTAGCTGAACCCGGCCGGAAGGGTCTGGTCGGGGAAAACGCCAGTAAGCATCCCTCCCGATCCCGAAAACATCGGCTGTGTAGCGAAGCGCCCCGGATCGGTTGGTCCACATTGTGTCGTCCCCATCAGAGCGGCGGGGCAATAGACGACAAGATGGAATTCGGCGGCGGCGAGCCCCGAGAATCCGTTGACCGTAAACACCAAACGGACATGGTTGAGGTCGGCGTTGCCCGGGTATGTGTTGCCAACCGCGTACATTCCATTGGCCGGAGGGTCGTTGGACGGCGTTACCGACCCGGCATTGGAAAGCGTCGACGGCAGGTTTAGCGGCACGCTGGGACCGGGTTGTCCGGTAATGGTGCCGTAGGTCGGGTTACCAAGAATGAGAATGTCGGGAGGAGCCTGGGGATTGCCGTTGGCATCGTCCTGTTGCAGCGTGATGCCAAAGATCACCTGACCCGAAACACCGGGGGCATCCAAGGCAAAGCCGAAGTCGAAGGTGTCTTTGAATCCGGCGGGGATCGTTTCATCCGGGAGTGACGCCGTGATGTTGCCGGGAACCCCGCTGATCACCGGCTGGTTCGCGAGCCGGGTCGGGTCAGATGGATCGCACGCTGGTCCTGTGAGGTCGGCAGGACAGTAGACGACGAAGAGAATGTTATTCGGGGCCAATCCTGGGGAACCCGTGATGGTGAACACAATCCGGACGTGTGCGAAGTCACCGTTGCCCGGAGCGGTGTTGTCAACATTGTATGAACCGTTGCCGGGCGGATCAGTCGTCGGCGGAGCAATAGTCCCGGTGTTGTTCACCGTGGAGGGTCCACTCACGCTGACCAATGGGCTGGGCAAAGCGGCGCTAGCGCTTTTGACGGGTTGAACGACAACCGCCAACATGCTGAGCGCGGCGACAGTAAACGCCACGGCCAGGCTCCGGATCACACCTTTTCGCATTGGAGTTCCATTTTGCTTGCCATCGCCGATCTTCGCCCGGAGCAAAGCCCACGATGAGCCCCATCTCTTCGATCACCCCGAGGGTACCTACACCTGACTTAACGCTCAACCGAGTCGCTAATGTGCGGAATCCAGATGTGGTAAGTGGGCCATTTTGCACCCTTCTTTCCGGAAAGGG
>DASZNG010000067.1:0-5473 GCA_035551535.1 Acidimicrobiales bacterium
CCGGGTGAAGGCCGAGCACGACGACGTCGCCCGGGCGGCGCGGCGCATCGGCCAGACGCTGCGGGAGGTGGCGTTCCGGGCGGAGGCGGCCTGGCGCCAGCGGCAGGAGACGCGGGAGACGAAAGGGACGAAAGAGACGGATTCGGACTGAGCGAACAGGCTTGGGGGTCGGGGATTCGGCCGGCTCAGCCGGAGGGGCCGGTGGACACCAGCTCGCGATCGGCGGCCGGCGGCTGCCACTCCCACTCGTCCCCCACCCGGTCCAGACGGTAGCGCTGGTGGGTCTTCAGGTAGTGGTGCCAGTGGCACAACCGGGCCAGGTTGGCGAGGGAGGTCGGTCCGTCGTTGCCGAACGGCAGCACGTGGTCGATCTCCAGTGCCTCGCGGATGCCGCACCCGGGGACCACGCACACCGGATCCCGTTCGATGAGCGCGGTGCGGAGGGCCGCCGGAATGGTGCGGCCGGCGTGGGCCACCGAGGTCACGTCCACGCCATCGGTGACCAGCACGCTGAGGATCGAATCGGTGGCCAGCCGACGGGCGACGTCGACGGGGATCGGCCCGATACCGGGAATCTCACAGATCTCCCCCGGCTCCAGATGCCCGCGCAGCAACGCCTGGTGGTCGACCCGGACGTGGACCATGGTGGCGGGTCCCGGCGAGGAGCGGTCCGGTCCCGCGGATCCATCCACGTCCGGGGTGTTCTGCCGACAGGCCAGCCCGACCAGGGCATCGGCGGCCAGGGCCCGGGTGGGTTCTTCGCATCCGGCCCGCCGGGCGTCGGCGGCGAGGCGGCGGGTCTCGGCTTTCACCGCCGCCTCCAACCGGGCCCCCGCGTCGGGGGTCAGCCTGGCGTCGAACCGGACGGCTCCCTCGTCGTCGGTCCAGTGGTGAAGGTACCGACTCCGCCGGATCCTGTCGTAGGCCTGGCGCTGGTCGATGCCCGCCGCCTTCACCCGGCGGCACCGCAGCTTGAGGACGTTCAGCGGCTGCTTGCCGGCCGCATCCACCAGCTCCTGCTCGGCCTCGGGCTGGACGATGGCGGCGCCGGCGATCTCCTTGACCTGAGTCTCCGACAGCCGCCCGTTGCGCATGGCATCGTCGGTGGCCGGGAGCGACCCCAGACACCGGGCCGCCTTCAGGGCGTTGATGGCCGGTCCCAGCCCGGAGCCGGTGGCCTCGGCCACATGGGCGGCGGCCGAGCGGTGGCCCTGGCGGCGCCAGACGTTCGACGACTCCACCCGGCGGGCCGACAGGAGCTTGCCCCCGGCCGCCAGTTTCTCGATCTCGGCGAAGCCGGCCAGCATCCGGGCGGCGTCGGCTCCGGTCATCCGCTCGGGGTCGAAGTCGGCCAGCCCGGTCCGCAGCTGTTCGGCCACCCGTTCCAACAGGTTGAGGTTCATCCGGCCATGGTGGCAGGCAGGTGTGACTACTCGGCCGCCTCCGACAGTGCCTCGGACAGCGTCGGGTGCACCAGCATGGATTCGACGATGTCGGCGACCCGGAGCCCGGCCGTCGCCGCCACCGCCAGCACCGAGATGAGCTCCGAGGCGTTCTGCCCCACGATGGACCCGCCCAGCACCACCCCGGTGGCCGGGTCGGAGATGATCTTGACGAAGCCGCGGGGGTCGTTGTCGATCAGGGCCCGGGAGCTGGCCGCGAAGGGCACCTTGGTCACCCGGATCTTCCGGCCCTCGGCAAAGGCGTCCGCCTCGGCCAGCCCGACGTCGGCGATCTCCGGCTCGGTGAAGATGGCCGACGGCGCGTGGTCGTAGTTGAGGTGGCGGTGGGCCACCGTGTGCCCGCCCACCACGTGCTCGGCGATCTTGCGCCCCTGCATGGAGGCGACCGACGACAGCGGTAGCTTGCCCGACAGGTCGCCGGCGGCGTAGATGTGGGGCACGTTGGTCTGGCAGTGCTGGTTGATCGGGACGTAGCCGACGGGATCCACCTCCACCCCGGCCGACTCGAGCCCCAGTCCCTCGGAGTTGGGGACCGACCCGATGGCCAGCAGCGCGTGGGAGCCGGCGGCCATCCGGCCGTCGTCGCAGCGCACCACCACGCCGGCTTCGGTCCGGTCGACCGCGATGGCCCGGGCGCCTTTCAGCAGCTGCACGCCGCGGCGGGTGAAATCGGCCTCGAGCACGGCCGCCACCTCGGGGTCCTTCTGGGGAAGCACCTGCTGCCGGCTGACGATGAGGGTGACTTCGCAGCCGAGCGAAGCGAACATGTGGACGAACTCCACGCCGGTGACCCCGGAGCCGATGACCACCAGGTGCTCGGGCAGCACGTTGGGCGGATAGGCGTCCCGGGTAGTGAGCAGGCGGTCGGCATCGGGGTTGCACCAGTCGGGGACCCGGGGGCGGCTCCCGGTGCTGACCATCAGGGCGTCGGCCTCGAAGGTCCGGGGACCGTCGGCGGTGTCGGCCACCACGGTGTGGGCCCCGGTGACCCTGGCGGTGCCCCGGACCAGGTCGACCTGCTGGCTGGTGAGGATCTTGGTGTTGCTCTGCTCGAGGTTGTCGGTGATGGCGGTGATCCGCTTGCGCAGCAGCTCCAGGTCGAGGATGCCGCCGGCCCGCTCCACCCCCATCCCGGCGATCCGGTGGAGGTAGGACAGCGCCCCGCCGGTGGCGATCATCGCCTTGGACGGGATGCAGTCCCAGAGGTTGGCCGCCCCGCCGACCACCTCCCGCTCGATGAGGGTGACCTCGACCCCCAGCCGGGCGGCGTGGGTGGCCGCCTGGTTGCCGGCCGGCCCCCCGCCGATGATCACGAAGCGCATGGTTTCTAGGTTACGGGCTGGGCGCGGTTCCGGACCCTGCCCACCCTGGGGCCCCGGCCGCGGCTACCGTTCGGCGAACTGATTCCGTCCCCCGGTTCCTCGGGATCCGGGGCCCCCGACCATCAGCCTCCCGAAAGGACCCCACTATGTCTCGTCCGTCCCTGCGGACCGCCGCTCTCGCCGCCCTGGCCGCCGGCGCCCTCGGGCTGGCGGCCTGCGCCAGCACGACGACGCCGTCGTCATCGGCATCCACCACGGCCACCACGGCGGGGTCCGGTGCCACCACGAGCACCCCCACCACCGCAGCCCCGTCCGGGGCCCCGGCCTCCGGGCAGATCGCCCCGGTCCAGAACCCGTCACCGGCGGGCACGATCGGGACCAAGCCGGTGGTCAGCCCGCCCACCGGTACCCCCCCGAGCCAGCTGGAGAGCACCGACCTGATCACCGGGACCGGCACCCCGGTCACCGCCAGCGACACCGTGACCGTGCAGTACGTGGGGGTGGCCTGGTCGAACGGAAAACAGTTCGACGCCTCCTGGAACGATGGCAGCGGCCAACCGGTGTCGTTCCCGCTCAGCGGAGTGATCCCGGGATGGACGCAAGGAATGGTGGGCATGAAGGTCGGCGGCCGCCGGGAGCTGGTGATTCCCCCCAGCCTGGGCTACGGGGCCAACCCGCCGCAGGGGTCGGGGATCGCCGTCAACGACACCCTCATCTTCATCATCGACCTGGTGAAGATCGGCTAGACGCGGGTCCGGGCCCCGGGCCGGGCCGGGCTCAGCGCCGGGTCAGGTCGACGAGGTGGTGGAGGCGGTGCCGCACTGGGCGGTGACGTAGCCGGAGATGGTGTTGCCGGCGTCGGTGATCGCCTTCGAGTTCGACAGGGTGGTGATGTCGTTCTGGAGGGTGGTCAGGCTGGTGGCGCTGGACACCTTGGCCCTGACCTGGGTATAGAAGCCGGTGACCGTCTTGAAGGCCGATTTCACTGCGGCCGGCGCGGTGGGGGCGGCGGCGGTCGCCTTCTGGAGCTCCGACTGGCTCTCGGTGATGAACGGCCCGAAGGCCGTCTTGACCTTGGCCAGGTTCTTGGAGTCGATGGCCGAGGTGAGGGCGGCGGAGAGTTGGGATTCCTTCGGGCTGGCCGCGGCCAGGTCCTTGCAGAAGGCGCTGGTCGGGTCGGCGCCACCGGTGGTGGTGATCGAGGTGGACGTCGTCGAGCCCGACGACGCCTTGGTGGTCGTGGTCGAGGAGGCCGTGTTGGTCCCCGAGCTGCACGCGGCCAGGCCGAGACCCGATGCCACTACGGCAATTCCCATGAGCGTCCGCGGCCGAATCATGTGCTGTCACTCCTTTGGCGCCCGAGTGGGCTTCGGGTGAGCGTAGCCCGACGCCAACCGGCGGCTGGCCGCGGAGTCGGTGAATAGGGCTCTGACCAGGGAGCATGCCTGGTCGCCCGACTCCGGGGCCGGTCCCCGGCCACCGCGACCTTCTGGCCGAGCCACGGAGATCTCGCCGCATCGACCCGGGCCCTGTAACCCGCCTTCCTATTCTAAAGTGACATGTTTCCTGCTCCCCGGACCTTCCCCGTACGTGCCGGCCCACCCCCCACTACCAACGACGACGTCCCCGTCCCGTATCTGCGAGTGGTAAATACTGACGCCTACGCCGACTGGGAGTCGGTCTACCGCGACAACGTCGCTCGCCTCTACCGGTTGATGTACGCGAGGGTGGGAAACCGGCCCGACGCCGAGGACCTCACCTCGGAGGTGTTCCGGACCGCCCTCGGACCGCTGCGGATGGCGTCTTCGAAGGGCGAGGTGCGCTCGTACCTGCTGACCACGGCCCGGACGGTCCTGGCCTCCCACTGGCGCCGCACCCTGGGTCTGCCGGTCACCTCCATCGAACCCGAGGCCGACGCCGCCTCTCTGGCCGAGCCCTCGGGCCCGGATCAACCCAGCGACGCTCCCCTCCGGGCCGGCAAGATCCTCGATGCCCTCCCGGATCGTTACCGGCGCATCCTCGAGCTCCGCTTCCTCGAGGCGTGCTCCATCAAGGAGGCAGCCCACGCCATGGATGTCAGCGTCAGCAATGCCAAGATCCTCCAGCACCGCGCCCTGCGGATGGCGGCGCAGGTCACCTTGGAGCTGGGACAATGACCGGTCGACGGCTGTCCGACTTCATCGATGCGCTGGTCGCCGGGCGACGTCCCCGGAACTATCGGGCCGATCCCGAGGACGCCGAGGTCCTGCGGGCCGCCATCACGCTGCGGGCCGCCCGCCCGGGTGACGCCGTGCCCGACGAACAGTTCGTGTCCGACCTCTACGAGCGGCTGGCCGACGAGGCGAACCCGGCCGAGGCGCCGCGGCCGGACCTCCGGCCGGTCGGGATGCCCCGGCGGCGGGCGGCGCTGGTCTCCGTCGCTGCCGGGTTGGCGCTGGTGGGAGGGACCGCGGCCGTCACCGAGGCCCTCACCCCGGCATCGCTGTCGCCGGCGGCGGTGCCGGCGCCCCATGGGAGCATTGTGCGGACCGGCACCTTCGAGACCGCCGACGGTCGGGTCATGGGGCAGATCGTGGCCTACCGGGGGAACCCGTCGTGGGTGTTCATGAACGTCGGCGGTTCGAACTACCAGGGCACCATCACCTGCAAGCTCCAGGTGGCCAACGGCACGACGGTGGCCGTCGGCGA
>DASZNG010000068.1:0-26542 GCA_035551535.1 Acidimicrobiales bacterium
CCAGGCGGACAGCCCGATCCGCCATCCGCACATGCGGGGCGCCGCGGTCGGGATCGGAGAAGACGGCCACCGTGGCGAGTCCGAGCTCGGCGGCCGACCTGATGACCCGGCAGGCGATCTCCCCCCGGTTGGCCACCAGCAATGTGTCGAAGCGGTTCACGGCGTCGCCAACACGATGCGGACCGGTGTCGGGTTGAACCCGTTGCAGGGATTGTTCACCTGGGGGCAGTTGGAGATGAGGGTGAGCACATCTTCGTGGGCCAGGAGCTTGACCGCCAGACCCGGCGCGGAGATGCCGTCGACGATGCCGAGGGTGCCGGATGCCTCGACCGGCACGTTCATGTACCAGTTGATGTTGCTGACCAGGTCCCGTTTACCCAGTCCCCATCGGGCCCCCTCGGCCAGGAAATTCTCGACACAGGCGTGCTGGTTGCGGGTGTGGTGGCCGTAGCGCAAGGTGTTGGATTCCTTGCTGCACGCCCCGCCGATGGTGTCGTGGCGCCCGACGCCGTCAGCCACCACCGTCAGCAACGGGCGCCCGGTGTCGGAGCGCAACACACTCCCTTCGCGGAGGAAGATCGACTCCTGCCACGTCATTGTCTCCGGCGCGCTGTACCGCTCGGCGGTGTCGGCAGCCAGATAGAAGAGGCAGTCGACCGCCTGGTTGCCCTCCAGATCGACGATCTCAATCGTCGAGCCGGCGAGAACCACTCCCGACCACGGTGCCCTCGCCGCCACCACCTTGTCGGCGATCGTCGTCATGATGCCCCACCTACCGCCCGGGCCACCCGATCCTCGTCGTTGTTGAGAAAAGCCCGTTCCGCCTCCGGTGTCACCGTCCTCGGCCAGGAGCCGGGCGGCGTCGGCTGGCCCGTCCGGGCCAGTACCTCGAGGGTGCTGCAGGCCCACCCGGGTCGGGGATCCAACGGGTGGGCGGTATTGGCAATCAGCACGACGAGCGGCATCTCGGCCCGCAGCTCGACGGCGGCCGGCGCCCCGACCGACCCGACCCAGCCCAGGGTTCCGGACTCGGGATCGACTCGTACGCCTTTGAAGAACGAGAGGCTGGGCGGGAGATCGCGGCGTCCGAGGCCGTGCTTGGCGCCGGCCAGGATGAACAGCTCGCGCCCGGCCGGGCTGCCGCTTTCCGGGCTCCCTGCGCCGAAGCGCTCCTGGTTCCGCCGACGGCTGGAGGTACCGCAGATGGCGTCGTGATGGCCGGAGGAGTCCGAGATGATGCTGGCCAGGACCCGGCCCTGGTCGGAGAGGAGCAGATGGCCAGGTCCCAGGTAGGCCTGCCACTGCACCTTGATGGTGTCCGCCACGTTGATCCGCTCCCAGGGCTCGCCCTCCCGGTACAGGAGGAGATGGGCGCAGGCGTCGCCTTCGATGTCGCTCAATCTGATGGTGGTGCCCGCGGCCACGACTCGATGGGTGTACCCCCCGCCGGCCACTCGTTCCGCCCACACCAGGTCGGCCGGGTCATACCCGGACGGCGTCGCCGGATACCCGGTGGCGGGGAGGGTGGGCATGTGCTCGGCAGTGGTCCCGGCCTGGGCCCGGGCATGGAGGCGGGCAGCTTCGGGGGTCCCGGTGCTCGCCGGTGCCGCGGATCCGGTGGGCCCTTCCGGAGGAGCATCGGTCATGATGGTGCATGATATCTATAGGCCTATAGAAATAGGTCGGGTCAGAGGCGGTTTAACGTGGTGTTCACATGAGACCCGTCGGCCGTCCCCGATCCGCGCACCGGCAGGCGACCGGGGACACCCGAGAGGAGATCCTCGGCGCCGCCGCCGACCTCTTCGGCACCAACGGCTATACCGCCACCTCCACGGGGGCGATCGCCCAGGCGGTGGGACTGCGCCAGGCCTCGCTCTTCTACTACTACCCGAGCAAGGAAGCCATCCTCGCCGAGCTGCTCGACCGCACCGTGCGCCCAACCCTGGACCTCACCCGCCGCCTGGATGAGGCGGCGCTCGGGCCGGAATCGACCCTTTGGGTGGTGGCCGAGCGTGACGTGACCAATCTGTGCTCGGGATCCCACAACCTGGGGGTACTCCAGCTGCTGCCCGAATCCCACGCCGTCCAATTCGCCTGGTTTTGGCGCCGCCGGCAACGGTTGTTCGACTTCTACCGTCGTCAGATCCGCCAAGGGTCGGATGCCGGCCTGTTCCCGGCCGCCGCCGGCGCCTCCTCCCCTGACCTGGTGTTCGGACTGGTGGAAAGCGTCATCACCGCCCGGCCATCGGTGCGGAGGGACCGCACCATCGGAGCCGGCGTGGCCGACACCGTCCTGCGGATGCTCGGGGTGCCTCCGGGGCAGCTGCGCCGGGCCCGGCGCCGAGGGATTGTCTTCGAGGAACATGACCGCGGGAGCTGAACCGGCCCCCCGGAGGGCTCCGAGGGGCAACGTTTCGGCAGCATTTCCGGTCAGTGAACAGGCGGAGAAGCCGGGCGCGGTAAGTCCAACCGGTGCCGTCCCGGGGATAACCTCGTTCGATCGTGGTAGGCGGCCGGCCTGCGCGGCAGCCTCTCGGAAGAGGCGCCCACCGGGAGGCGGGCGATGTGGAGAGGACGGGTCGGGAGACAGTGACGACCGCAATCGAAGATGCTCCGACCGGAAGAGAAGAGCCGCCGCCTCGGCTCTACCTCGGCGTGGTGGAGAAGGTTCTCGGGGCCATCGGCACCGGTCGCCTGGCTTCCGGTGACCGTCTACCCAGCGAGCTGGAATTGGCCACGCTGTGCCGCGCCTCGCGTCCGACGGTGCGCGATGCCATGTTGGCCCTCGAGCTGTTCGGGGTGGTGGAGGTCCGACCCCGCTCGGGCGCCTATGTAACCGACCGGGCGACGGGCGCCGCTGCCCGGTTCCCGACGCTCTTTGATTCCTCGCCCCGAGAACTCCTGGAAGCCCGCGAGCACATCGAGCCCGGCGTGGCCCGATTGTGCGCGACCCGGGTGACACCGTCGGACCTGAGTGAACTGAGTCGACTGGTCGACGAGAGCGAGTCGGCCCTTTCCGGGGCATCGAACGAAAGCCTGGAGGGATTTCTGGAGTTGGGTCACCAGTTCCACGCCGAGTTGGCTTCCCACTGCGGGAACGAAACCCTGGCCACCGTGACCCGTCAGCTCGTCGATGTCAGTGCCCATCCACTCTGGCGGGTGGTCAACGGGCTGCACCTCCGATCCCCGGACACCCGGTCGGCCCAGATCGCCGAGCACCGGCTGATCTTGGAAGCCATCGCCCGGGGGGACGGGGCGGGAGCCGCGGAGGCCATGAGCAACCATCTGCGCGGACTCGACGGTGGAATCTTCGGTCGTCCCCGGTCGGCTGATTTGACCCGACACCGCCGTCGACGGATGGTCTGACCAGACGGTTCACCCGACCTTCATGATCGGGTAACACCGGCGTATCCCGCGGCACCTACGGTTGGCCGACGCGTGCAATCGGTGCATGCAGGGATCGGTCAGGAGCGTCCATGGCGTCGAGTCCACCCGGTCCGGGATCGCATCCTGACCCGCGGTCGGTATCGGACCCGGAGCAAGGCCAAGCCACCAAGGACATCCAGGTGCTGGTGGGAGTGGATGTCGACGCGGTGTCCGGGTGGCTCGGCTCCTACGGTGGGGCGGATTCCCCGAGTGACATCCAGAGGGGGATGTTTGCCGGAGAGGTCGGCGTTCCCCGTCTGGTCGAACTCCTCCGTCGCCTGGACATCGTGGCCAGCTGGTTCGTTCCCGGCCATTCCCTCGAGACGTTCCCCGACCAGATCGCCGCGGTAGCCGCAGCCGGGCACGAGATCGGGGCGCATGGCTACAGCCACGAGAACCCCGTCGCCTTGAATGCCTCCCAGGAACGGGCGGTGCTCGAGCGGTCGGTGAGCCTGATCGAGCGGGTATGGGGGCGGCCGCCGGCGGGCTACGTGGCACCGTGGTGGGAGATGTCGGCCCGGACCGCCGCGCTCTTGGCCGAGTTCGGGTTCTCCTACGACCACAGCCAGAACTACAACGACTTCCTCCCGTTCTACGCCCGGGTCGGGGACCGTTGGATCGCCCCCGACTATTCGCAGCCGGCGGAGACCTGGATGCGCCCATTGGAGCGGGGACCGGAGGTCGACCTCGTCGAGTTCTGCGGCAACTGGTATCTCGACGATCTCCCCCCGATGATGTTCATCAAACAGAGCCCGAACAGTCACGGGTTCGTCAACGCCCGGGATGTCGAGGCGATGTGGCGGGACCAATTCGACTGGGTCTACCGGGAGATGGACTATGCGGTCTTTCCCCTCACCTTGCACCCGGACGTAAGCGGCCGGCCCCAGGTCCTGCTGATGCTCGAACGATTCCTCTCCTACGTCGCCTCCCACCCCGGTGCCCGGTTCACAACCTTCGAGTACGCCGCCGCGGACTTTCGCCTCCGGTTCCCGTTCGAGCGCGGCATCATCGCCGACGCCGCCACCGCGACCCGATCGTCAGCATGACCGACGCCACCGCCCGGCCCCGTTTGGGCCTCATCGTCCCGTCCACCAACCTGACCATCGAGCGGATGCTCTACCGCTCAGGATTCACCGAGCTCTTCGGGGTGGACATCGCCGTCACCCGCTTGCCGGTGACCCTGATCGCCGCCACCTCGGGATCGGACCGGCAGTTCCGGCCCCGCAGGCTGCTCGCCGCCGCCCGCCTGCTGGCCGATGCCCGACCCGATGTCATCGTCTGGACGGGGACCTCCTCGTTCTGGCTCGGCGTGGACGAAGAAATCGGGTGGATGCGGTCGGTGGGCGCCGAACTGGGCATCCCGGTGACCAGCGCCACCGAGGCCGTGGTCCAGGCCCTGGAGGAGCAGGGCAGCTCCGAGGTATCCCTGTTCACCCCCTACCAGGAGGGCATCCACCGGGCGGTGGCCGCAACCTTGACCGGCGCCGGCTTCCGGGTCGGCCACGACTCGCACCTTGGCATCACCGACAACGCATCGTTCGCCGATGTCGAGCCCGCGCAGATCGAAACGGCGGTACGGGGCTTCCCGAGCGATCGTCCGGTCGTGGTTGTCTGCACCAACCTCCTCGCCTGCCTCCCCGATGCCTTCGTGGTCGACAGCCTGATCGCCACGCTCTGGTACGCCACGGTACTGGCCACCGTACACAAGCAGTCGCCGGGGCCCCGGGTCGGTTACCGATCGGTCTACAACTCGGTCGCCGCCCGATGGGCAGGCGTCTAAGCGGTGCCCACCTCGTCGTGGTCGTCGCGGTGGTGGAGCCCCGCGGCCCAGCGGACGATCGACAGCAGGCGCCCGTCGTGCCCGGAACGGCCGACCAGTTGGGCGCCGACAGGCAAGCCGCTTCTCCCGGTCGACACCGGCACTGTGGCGACCGGGAGGCCGAGCAGGGTCCACAGCCGGGCGAAGCGCGGATCCCCGGTGGACGTCAACCCCAGGGGTGCCTCACCCACCACCGCCGGGGTGAGGAGGACATCCGCGTCGCCGAACAACTCATCCTCGCGGACCGCGGCGTCGGCCGCCCGCAGACGAACCCGGTCGTACTCGGCGGGGTCCACCATCGCACCCCAGTCCAACAGACCCCGCAGCTCGACGGAGAGTGTGGTGGCATGCTGCCGCTCCCAGGCCAGCGAGCGAACGGCTTCGTACCCCATGACCAGGGGATGCTGGTCGGCGAGGCCGTGCAGCCAGGACGGGAGGTCGGAGTCGAACACCTTGGCTCCGGCATCGTCGGCCCACTGGGCGAGCTCCTCCACCGCCCGTCGCCCGTCTTTGGAGCAGGCATCCCACTGCTCGGTGCGCATCACGCGGAGTTGCGGTGGGCGGATGGGATCCGGCGCCGGTTTCCTCCCGGTGAGGCAGACCCGCACGGCGTCCAGGAGCTCCGGGTCCCGGGCGAACCAGCCCACCCGGTCGAGCGACGGGGCGACCGGCTTCACCCCGGCCACCGACACCGTCCCGAAGGTGGGCATGAATCCGTATATGCCACAGAAGCTCGCCGGCCGGGTCACCGAGCCCGCCGTCTGGGTACCCAGGGCGATATCCGCCATTCCCGCCGCCACCGCGGCGGCTGATCCCATGGAGGAACCCCCCGGGGTGTGGGTAGCCCGGTGGGGATTGGTGGTCGGCCCGGGATGGAAGGTGGCCAGCTCGGCGGTGATCGTCTTCCCCAGACAGACCGCCCCGGCCTGGCGGAGCAGCGCCACCGCCGATGCATCTGCCCGGGGCCGATGGCCGGCGAAGAGCGGGGTGCCGTACTCGGTGGGCTGGTCCCCGGTATCGAACACGTCCTTCACTCCGAGGACCACGCCGCGCAGCGGCCCGGTCTCCCGGGTGTCGACCTGGGTCGCCTCCCGGCGGGCGCGGTCGGCATCCAGATGGGCCCAGGCCCGGACCACCGGCTCGCGGTCCGCGACCGCCAGCAACGCGTGCTCGACCGCGTCGCGGGCGCTCCGGGCGCCTACCATGACCCGGTTGCCCCCAAGGAGGAACCATGCCGTCCAAGGTCACTGAACACCACCTGGGACGGGAGGTCCACCACCAGTTTTGGGACCGGGATCTCGCCCCCGAACTGGTGGTGCCGCCGGGTGCGGAAGTTGGACTTTCCCTGCGGGACGGCTCGGACGGCCAGATAACCCCGGCGACGACCGCCGAGGACATGCGAGGTTTGGACTTCACCCGGATGGACCCGCTGACCGGGCCGATCTTCGTGGAGGGCGCCCGTCCGGGAGATGCCGTCTCGGTGGAGATGTTGGACATCGCTCCCGCCGCTTGGGGATGGTCGGGCATCCTCCCGGGCCTGGGCCTGCTCGCCGATCACTTTCCGGGTCCGCTGCTCAAGATCTGGGACCTGCGACCCGGCTATGTGGAGATCGGGCCGGGGGCCCGCTTCGCCCAGCAGCCGATGTTGGGCGTGATCGGGGTGGCGCCACCCCTTCCCGGCCGATACCCGTCGGTCGTCCCCACCCGAGCCGGCGGGAACATCGACGTGAAATACACCCGGCGGGGAAGCCGGCTGCTCCTCCCGGTCTTCACCGAGGGGGCGCTGTTGTCGTTGGGTGATCCCCATGCCTTGCAGGGGGACGGCGAGCTCAGCGGTACCGCCATCGAGTGCCAGGCCGACGTGGTGGTCAGGGTCGAGGTGATCCCCGACGCCGGCCTCCAGGCTCCGGTGGTGGAGACCACCGAGATGGCCGATGATCCTCCCGAGCGATATCGGAGCTTCCTCGGCGTCGGGCCCGATCTCTGGGAGGCGGCCCGGGAAGCCAGCCTCCGGGCGGTCGATGCCGTCTCCGGATCGCTCCGGATCGACCCGGCCGAGGCATACGCGCTGCTGGGCACCTTCGCCGAACTGCGCATCCACGAGATCGTCGACCGGCCGAACTGGGTCGTGGGGTGCATGGTGCCGCTCCGGATTCTCGCCTGAGGGCTGCCTCCCGCCCGGTGCCCGGTCATCCGGGATGGAGGGCGGCCAGGCTCACCGTGTACGGATAGGCCACCACGTGTCCCTGCGGGAGCCCTTTCAGCCACGGCTGGGCCACGAACACGTCGCTTCGGTTGACCATGTTCTGCCAGCACCCGGTGGCCGCCGCCGCGTCGCCCACCTGCCCGAAGAGGGCAGTGTCGTTGGTGGCGACCGCCTGGTTCAGTTGGCTCGTGATGTCGGGCACCACACAATGGAAGATGTTGACCCCACCGGTGGGCCCCCAGCCGATGTCGGCCCACTGGTAGGGGTTGTAGGCATCGGGCCAGATGAACTCGACCAGCAGGTCCGGGGCGTCGGCCGGCACGGTGCCGGGCGGCGACCAGCCGTAGATGGTCCCCGTCTGGTAGCCGACCGACCTCACCGACAGGCCTGCCTGGTCGAGCGTGTCGGTGAGTATCGAGGCGATCAGCTGGTCGCTTGGGGAGCTGGTGTCGTACCCGATGGTGAAGGCCTTCTGCGACGCCGGCAAGCCGGCGACGAGCGTTTTCAGCACCGACGGGTCGTAGGTGTTGTCCTGGGTGGCCATTCCGGCCGGCACCAGGTTCCTCGGGTAGATCTGGGTGCCCACCGTGCCCAGGCCCGGATAGACGTCGGCCAGGATCTGCTTCAGGTTGATGGCTTTCAACAACGCCTTGCGGTTTGAGGCGGTGGTAAGGAAACCGGCAGAGGGATTCACATAGAGGTACTCCGACTGGAGTGTCGGCAAGGTGTAGACCTTCACCGAACTGCTGGCCTGGTACGACTTGATGGCCTGATTGGTGAGGTCATGGAGGACGGCGGCGATCTGGCCGTTGTTGAACTCCAGCTGTTCCGTATTGAAGCTGTCGATCACCGGGAAGTTGACCGTCGTGTAGTACGGCTTGGTCCCCCAGTACTGCGGAAAGGACTTCACCTGGTACATGACACCCACCTTGGCCTGGGTCAGGGTGTAGGGACCGCTTCCCAGATCGTGGGTCTGGAGGTAGGTCTGGTCGTTGTCGCTCCCCGCGTGGGCGGCCAGCCCGGTTGGGCTCATCATCCGGGGTCCGTAGGCGGCGGCCAGATAGTCGAGGAACGCCGAGTTGGGCTGGGTGAGGGTCACCACCGCGGTGTACGGGTCCGGGGTCTGGACCGAGGCCACGGCCTGGGCCATATAGGCCGGACCGCCGTTGACGGCGGCATCCCGGGCGAACGACGGCCCGACCGCCGCCGAGGTGAACGGGGTCCCGTCATGGAACACCACACCTTGGCGAAGTTGGAAGGTATACGTCTGGAGGTCGGGCGAGACGGTCCAACTGGTGGCGAGGTCGGCGACGATCTTGCGGTCGGGGGTGTTCGGGGCGTACTGGACCAACCCGTCATAGATGTTGTCCTGGAGGATGAGGCCCTGGCCGGCGTAGTAGACGGCAGGATCCGGGGGCTGACCCGGATCCTGGAGGAAGGACAGGCTGAGGGTATGGCTGGTCGGCACCGTGGTCGCGGCGTTGGACGAGCTGCCGCACGCGCTCAAGCCGGCTGCCGCCGCCGCCACGACCAGGGCCGACACCAACGGTGTGCGCATCCGGGTGAGCCATTTCATCGATTGCATATACACACTCCATTGGATGGGAACGGTGAATCGAGGGAAGTGGGCCCTGGCGGCCACGTCGAGTCCCCGATGACGGTACCGGGGCAGCATTTCTCGGCGGTGACGGCACCGTAAATGCTCGGTTTCCCATCTGGTCTGAGCAGTTGGGGTGCCACAATGGCGGGGTGCGTACGTCCGGTCCCGGAGCCGACCAGCTCCCAGCGTTCCTTCACCCCTTCGCCGCCCCGGCCGCCCTCCGGGGAAGCTTCATCGACATCGTCGAGGGGTCGGGCGCCGAAGTCACCGACGCGTCGGGTCGCCGCTACATCGACGCTCTGGCCAGCCTCTGGTACTGCCAGGTCGGCCACGGGAGAACCGAGATCGCCGAGGCGGTGGCGGGCCAGATGGGCACCCTGGGCGGCTTCCACACCTTCGACCGGTACACCAACCCAACCACCGATGCCCTCGCCGATCGCCTGGTCGGTCTGGCTCCGATGCCGGACACCCGGGTGTTCTTCACCTCGGGAGGATCCGAGTCGGTGGAGACCGCCATCAAGCTCGCCCGGCTGGCCCAGGTCCGCGCCGGCCACCCGGAGCGCACCGTCATCGTCAGCCGCCAGCCTTCGTACCACGGGGTCACCTACGCGGCCATGACCGCATCCGGGGTGCCGCCCAACCAGGAGGGGTTCGGGCCGCTGCTGCCCGACGTCGTCCGGGTCCCCTACGACGACCTCGATGCCCTCGATGCACTCCCGGCCGTGCAGGAGGGTCGGGTCGGCGCGGTGATGGCCGAGCCGGTGGTCGGGGCCGGCGGGGTATGGCCGGCCCCGGGGGGATATCTGGCCGGGCTCCGGGAGCGGTGCGACACCTGGGGCGCCCACCTCATCTTCGACGAGGTCATCTGCGCCTTCGGCCGGCTGGGCTCGTGGTGGGGGGCCGAATACGCCGGGGTGCGGCCCGACCTCATCACCTTCGCCAAAGGGGTGACCTCCGGCTACCTCCCCCTCGGCGGGGTGCTGGTCGGCCCGGCGGTCCGGGGACCCTTGGAGGAGGACGCCTCCTCCGTGCTGCGGCACGGCTATACCTACAGCGGCCATCCCAGCTGTGCGGCGGCGGCGATGGCCAATCTGGACATCCTGGAGCGCGAGCAGCTACTCGGCTCGGCTGACCGGATCGCCGCCCACCTGGGCGCCGGGTTGCAGGAGCTGGTGGACGGTCAGGCGGTGGTCGAGGTGCGGGGGACCATGGGGGTCTGGGCCCTCGGGCTCGGCGCCGACGTCGATGCCACCGCGCTCCGCGACGCGCTGTTGACCCACGGGATCATCGCAAGGCCGATCGGCGCCTCCACGGTGGCGTTCTGCCCGTCCCTGGTCATCACCGACGGGCAGCTGGAACAGTGCGTCGAAGGGGCCCGGCGGGCGCTGGCCGACGTGGTCGCCGGCGCCGGCCGAAACCGACCTGCCCCCAGCTCGGTAGGCCCGGCCCGGGCTCGATGACCGCTCGGAGTGGAGTCCGCCGGATCATCCTGCTGACGCTCGGCTGGGAAGACCTGCCGAAGTCATGGTCCGTCTATGGGGCTCCGCCCGAGGAGCGCCTGCGGGAGCCGGTGCCGGGTGTCCTCCTGGAGTGCGACGGCGGTTGGCTCCTCCTGGACACCGGCTTCAACCCGGCGATCATCCGGGACGCCGCGCTCTACCGGCGATACCACGGACGGAACCACGAGATCGAAGCCATCCTCCCCGGTCCCGGCGAGCCGCTCGAGGACGCGCTGGACCAGGCCGGCGTGTCCCGGGATGACATCGCCGTGGTGGCGGTCTCCCATTTGCACAACGACCATGCCGGAGGGTTGCGCCACTTCGCCGAGGGGGTCCCGATCCACGCCCAACGGGCTGAGCTGTCCTACGGGCTGAGCGACCATCCCGAACCCGAGCGCCATGGCATCTTTCGGGTGGACTTCGACGATCCGGCCCTGGATTGGCGGCTGGCCGACGGGGACACCGAGATCGCTCCTGGAGTCACCGCGGTACTGACGGCGGGCCACACCCCCGGGCACCAGAGCTTCATGGTGGAGATCGACCCGTCGGCCGGCGGGGGAGGCTACGTGTTTGCCTTCGACGCCGCCGACCTGACGGAAAACATCGAAAAGGAGCTCCCGGTGGGCGGCTTCATCAACTGCAAGCCGGCGGATACCGTCGAGCCGATCCGGCGGCTGAAGGCCCTGGCCGCCGAGCGCGGCTTCGAACTGGTGCCGGGACACGACCCGGTGGTCTGGCCGGCCATCACCGCGGCGCTGGCCGAGCGATGGCCGGGCGCCGGCCGATCGTGAGCCGCATCGATCCCACCGCCTTCCGGCTCCGGGCCGAGCCGGCCACGGTGCACTGGGGCTACTTCGACCAGGGCCTCGACCCGGTTCTCACCGTGCCTTCCGGAGCCACCGTCTCGGTGGAGGCCATTACCCACCACGCCGGGGACGCCCCCGATCTTCTGATGGACGAGCCCATCACCCGCGTGTTCGAACAAGTCAGCGACCGGGGGCCGGGGCCCCACATCCTCACCGGGCCGATCGGGGTGGAGGGTGCCCGTCCCGGCGACGTCCTGGAGGTCCGGATCCTGTCGCTCGAGCCCCGGGTCGACTACGGGTCCAACCTGGCCGCCCACTGGGGTCACCTGTACGGCGACTTCGGCAAGGAACGGGTCACGATCTGGTCCGTCGATCGCCAGCTCATGTGCGCCCGGGCGGCATTCGCCTACGACTGGAAGACCACGCCTCTGGCCGACGCCCCGGGAACCATCGTCCCGCCCGGGTCAGTGGCACGGGAGCCGGCACTGGCCGACATCGTGGTCCCGCTCCGTCCTCACCTCGGAACCATGGGCGTCGCCCCCGCCGCACCCGGCCGCCACAGCAGCGTGCCGCCCGGGGTGCACGGGGGGAACATCGACAATTGGCGGGCCGGACCGGGGACGAGTATGTACTACCCGGTTGCCCGGCCCGGGGCGCGGCTCTCGCTCGGAGACCCACATCTGTCCCAGGGCGATGGCGAGATCAGCGGGACGGCGCTGGAAGCCTCGCTCGACGTCGTGCTCCAGATCCGGATCCGTCGGGACTTCCCGGTGGATGTCCCGGTGTTGGAGACCCCGACCCACTGGTATGTCCACGGATTCGGGGACGACCTGGACGAGGCCATGGCCGATGCCGCCCGGAGCCAGCTCCGTTTCCTGGACCGACACTTCGGGCTGAGCGCCGATGACGCCTATTCACTGATGAGCGTCGGCGGCGACTTCGCCGTCACCCAGGTAGTGGACCGGCGCCAGGGGGTCCACGCCGGCATCGCCAAGGCCGTCCTCGCCGGACGCCGATGATCGCCCCCGCCGATGGCGACCCGGCTCCGGGCCCGGAAGCTGGCATCGCATCCTGGACCTTCCCGCCCGGGCTCGGGGTCCCTCCGCCTGCCGGTTCCTACGCCCATGCCACCGCGCTGGGCTCGACCCTCTATGTCACCGGCCAGCTCCCGGTCGACCCGGCCACCGACCGGTTGGTCGACGGGGACATCACCGCCCAGACCGACCAGGTGATGGCCAACCTCGCCCGGGTGCTGGAACTCACCGGCTCCTCGCTGTCGCTCGTGGTCCAGGCCCGCTCGTTCCTCCGATCCGAGGAAGACTTTCCCGCTTACGACCACGCCTACCGGGCGTGGTTCCCCCTCCGGCTTCCCAGCCGGACGACGGTGGTGGTGTCCGGGTTCGCCATCCCCGACGCGTTGGTGGAGATCGACCTGGTGGCGGCGCGGTACCCCGACCATCGTGACCCTCTCCCCCGGTGAGTGTGGACCTGGTGGTCACCGGAGGATTGGTGCTCGACGGTCAGCGGGCACGACCGGCGGACGCGGTGATCGACGATGGGAGGATCACCGCCGTGGTGCCGCCCGGGGACGCGCCGGTGGCCCGCCAGACGATCGAGGCCGACGGGCTGCACCTCCTCCCCGGACTCGTCGATCCCCATGTGCACTTCGACGAACCGGGGCGAACCGAGTGGGAAGGGTGGGCCTCGGGCTCCCTGGCCGCCGCCGCCGGTGGGATCACCACCGTGGTGGACATGCCCATCGATTCGGATCCGCCGGTGGTGGATGCCGCCGCCTTCCGGGAGAAGTGCGCGGCGGCGTCGGCCGGATCCCTGGTCGACTTCGGACTGTGGGCCGGGCTGGTACCCGGTCGCTTGGCCCACCTCGATGCCATGGCCGGGCTGGGCGCGGTGGGCTACAAGGCCTTCGCCTGCGACAGCGGCTGGGCCTCGTTCCCGCCGGCCGACCCCGTCACGCTGGCCGCCGGGATGACGGCGGCGAAATCTCAGGACCTGGCGGTGGCCCTGCACGCGGAAGACCCCGCGGTCCTGGCCGAAGACCCCTCCCGTCCGGCACGCGCCGAGGTGGTCGCGGTCGACCGGGCGGCTCGGCTGGCCGCGGCCATCGGAAGCCGGCTGCACATCGTCCATGTCTCGGCCGCCGCCGCCCTCGACGAGGCGGCCCGCTGGCCGGGTGTCACCACCGAGACGTGTCCTCACTACCTGGTGCTGGATGATGAAGACGTCGCCTCGCTCGGTGCTGCCGCCCGGGTCACGCCTCCCATTCGGGACGCCGCCAACCGTGACCTCCTGTGGCGGGCGGTCGCCGACGGGCGGATCACCTGCATCGCTTCCGACCACTCGCCCTGTCCCCCCGACCTGAAGGAGGGCGACCGACCCTTCGCCGGGATCGCCGGGGTGGAGACCGGGCTGTCGCTGCTGCTGGGCACCGGGCGGCTTCCCCTCCCCCGGCTGGTCGGCCTGATGACCGCCGCCGCCGAGCTGCTTCGGCTCCCCGGCAAGGGATCGATCGCCCCCGGGTTCGACGCCGACCTCGTCCTGTTCGATCCGGACGCCGCGTGGGTCCTGGAGCCGGGCTCCCTCCACAGCCGGCACCGGCTCTCACCGTTCGGCGGTCGCCCCATGACCGGCCGGGTCCACCGAACCCTGGTGCGTGGGCACACGGTCTTCCTCGACGGGGGGCGGGCATCCGACCCGTCGGGGTCCCAGGTGCGACCGGCCCGGTGCCGCGAGTAGGCCGAGGCGGAGCGTCCTCCGGCTCCTCGGTGGTGTCGAGGTACATCAGGCTGACACCACCGACCTCCTTCACCCATTCGTCCCTCGGCCAGAGAGCCGCCCAGATGAACGGCAAACCGGTTCACGGCGTCAGTCCTTTTACGCGCCGAGTCACCACCTGCCACCCGTCGAGGAGGCACCCGCTCGGATCTTCCGCCACCCGCAGCACCCTCGCCATCGTCGAGGTGACGGCCGGCGCCGGCGCAACGCCGACGGTGGTGTTGACCGACCAGTGGTCGTCCCGGCGCCCCATCGCCGCGCCGGCTGGCGCCGGATCGTCCCACACGGCAAGGGCGTGGTCCCCGACCTGCACGATACGGGCCGACGGACCTCCCGTGCCCGGGGCCTCCCGTTGGATCACCATCGCCCGCATCGCTCCCACCTTCCGCCGCCACCGTTCGAGGTACCCGTCGCCCCGTTCGAGGAGCACGCCGTCGCGGCAGGCGATCGTCGCGGTGTCGGCGTGGCCGGCCGGGCGCGCCGTGGTGTCGAGATCGTGAAACCATGTCACCCGAGGGGACTGGTAGTCGATACGCCCGCTGAATGCCTGGGCCACATCCAGGTGGCCGGCTTCCGGATCGCCGGCCAGGCGAGGAACCCGCAGGTCGGCGAAGTACCACCCGACCTGCAACCAGAGGACGTCGCTGCGCTCCACCAAGGGACCGCCATCGGTGGCCAACCCCTCCCGGCGCCACGCCCCTTCCAGCCAGGCCGGCGGGAGCGAGCCCTCAACCATGGCAGGCCCGGGCCAGCGCGGCATGAAATGCATGTATCGGTCGCTCGTGGGAACCGGCCAGCGGGCCGAGGCCGAACCAGCTGGACGACACCCCTCGCTGCAGCCGCTCACAGATGGTCACGTCCTCGGCCATGAAGGAGCGGATACTGGCCACCAGTCCCTCGGCGTCGGCATCCGGTCGGGAACGGACCCGCAGGATGAGCCGGGTCAGGTCGGGGGCCAATGGCGTCGCGTCATAGCTGGCGAAGTAGTGGCCGGTGGTCACCAGCATCAGGTTCGGGAACAACAGATACGCCCCGATGCCGTCCCGCTCCGCCGGGTCGAGCCATTCGAACCCGCCCGCCGCGTCCGGATCCTTCCGCGGCTCGAGGCTCCACCAGTTGTCCCCGAGGAGCTCCCAGTGGAACTGGGAGTGGTCGTACATGCCCAGCGACCGGCTGTGGACGAACCACAGGTGGTAGACGTCGACGTGGTTCTCGACCAGGAGCTTCCAGTTGCACGCCACCGTGTACTCGACGGTGGCCACCTGCACCAGTGGACCGGAGAGGAAGTGGTCCAGCCGGGAACCCAGCTCGCCGAGGGACGACGCCAGCGACGGGGCCCCGGGGTCGGGGTTGGCGAAGACCATTCCCTGCCATTCCCCTACGGCCGCCGGATGCAGGCCCCACTCGGAGGTGTCCAGGCCGGGGAACTGGATCTCGGCTTGGGGGACCCGCACCAGATTGCCGGCCAGCTCGTAGCTCCACTGGTGATAGGGACAGGTGAGGAACCGGCCGCATCGCCCCGATCCTTCGAGGAGCGGCACTCCCCGATGCCGGCAGAGATTGTGGAAGGCCCGCAGGACCTGGTCCCGGCCGCGGACCACCACCAACGGGCTGGCACCGACAGTGGCGGTGAGGAAGGCACCCGGTTCGGCCACCTCTTCGGCGATGCCGACCAGTGACCAGGACCGGTCGAGCAGGCGGCGGCGTTCGAGCTCGAGGAGGGCGGTCGAGGTGTACCAGTCCCGGGGCTCCGAACCGGGGTGAGGCGGCCCGGCCTCCGCCCGGTCGATCGTCGAGGTCATCGGCCCACCGTCGAACCGACCGCCGGCTCGCCCTCGGCCACCAGTGGCGGTGGGCCTTCGGCGGCCCGCTCGTCGAGGTAGTCGGAGGAGGTGAGTCCGAGCCGGCGCATGGCGGTGCCGGTCAACGCCTCCAGCACGCACCGGTGGGCGAACAATGCGGTGATGTTGTTCCCCGAGTCATAGGGCGGGCTTACCTCCACGATGTCCATGGCCACAATGCCGATCTCTGCGGCGATCCGGCGGACAGCACGCAACACCTCGATGCTGGTGAGCCCGCCCGGCTCCGGCGACCCGGTGCCCGGCGCGTGGGCCGGGTCCACCGCGTCGACGTCCACCGACAGGTAGAGATACTTGGCGGAACCCGACATCGCCTCGTTGAGTGCCCGCTCCAGCACCGCGTCAAAGCCGTGCCGCTGGACCTCGGCCATGAAATGGGAGCGCATCTGCTGCTCCTCCATCCACTCCACCACATCCGGCCCGGGCCAATAGCCCCGCAGGCCGACCTGCACGAAATTCCGCCCGAGCACCGCCCCACTCTCGATGAGCCGGCGCATCGGGGTGCCGTGCCCGGCCAGCACCCCCTGGCAGTCGGGGGCGGTGTCGGCGTGAGCATCGAAATGGACGATGCCGATCGAGCCGTGGCCGTAGGCGTCGGCCACCGCGGTGGCGACCGGCCAGGTGATCCCGTGGTCTCCCCCCAGGATGATGGGGAGAGCACCACCTTCGAGGATCTCGCCGACGAACGAGCGGGCATTCTCATAGGTGCGATCGGTCGAGCCGATCACCACTTCGGCGTCGCCGTAGTCGCACACGGTCAGGTGCTCGAACGGATCCACCCGCACGTGGAGATGGGGCCGGCTCCAGGGCGGCGCCGGAAGATGGTCGCAGGACCGGATGGCCCGGGGACCCAGATGGGTACCGGAACGGGTGAGCGCCGTCCCGTCCCACGGGACTCCGCCGATGGCGGCGTCCACCGCCCCGGCCCGCAGGTCTTCGGGGGTCTGGCACAACGGGAGCTTGAGGAAGGTCTGGATCCCGCTCCACGCCATTTCCATCTCGTAGCGGTGGACCGGCATCGGGCCCGGTGCCCGCTCGGGCACGGCACCGAGCGGGGGGTGGCCGCTCAAGTGAGGGTGATGCGCGGATCGGCGACCGCTTGGAGGATATCCACGATGGTATTGATGACCACGTAGCCCATGCCGAGGATCAGGGTCACCCCGGCGATGGCCGGGAAGTCAGCGGCCGGGATGCTCTGATCGGTGTACAGCCCGAGCCCGGGCCAGGCGAAGATGGTCTCGATCACCACCACCCCGGCAAACATCAAGCCCATCTGCAGCCCGGTCATCGACAGGGCCGCGCTCGCCGAGTTGCGCAGCGCATGCCGGAACAGCACCGCCCGCTCGGTCAAACCCTTGGCCTTGGCGGTCCGGACGAAGTCGGAGCGCAGGTTGGTCGTCAGGCTGGTTCGCAGGACGCGACCGATCGACACCGCCGGGCCGAGGGCGACACAGACGCCGGGCAGGATCAGATGGCGGAACCCGTCCCAGGCCATCGACCACTGGCCGTGGAGCACCGTATCCACCACCACCATGCCGGTGGGCCCGGAGGGCGCGTTGGTGAAGCTGGTGTCGCCGGTGGCCGGTAACAGATGGAGCTTGTTGTAGAAGAGCAGGATGCCGAGGAGCGCCAGGAGAAAGGCGGGGGCCGATGCACCCGACACCATGATGATCCGGAAGATCCCCGAACCTCGCCACCGGGCGGCCGAGGCCAATCCCAACAACGCGCCCAACACCACGGCCAGGATCAGGCTGAACACCGTGAGCTCGACGGTTGCCGGCAGGTAGGCCCGGATGTCGGTGGCCACTGGTCGCCGGGTCCGGAGCGACTCCTGGAGGTTCCCGGTAAACAGGTCGTGCACATAGCGGAAGTACTGGTCGGGCAGCGGGCGGTTGTAGCCGAGGACGGCGCTCTCGTGGGCGATGGCCGACTTCGAGGCATTGGCACCCAGGTAGGCATGCACGGGGTCGGTGTGACTGAGCTTTTGCAGCAGAAAGATCACGGCGGTCAGCACCAACAAGATGAGGACCATGGCCACCAGCCGCTTGGCGACGAGTTTGATCACCGATCGCTCCTCCCGATGGAGGGGCGGTCGAGGCGGGCGAACCCGACCGATGCTCTCCCCGGCCGGCTCATCGGTCCCCCAGCAGATCGCGGATGCCATCCCCGGCCAGGTTGGCCAGGAACGCGACCACGAAGACGGCCAGGGCGGGGATGACCGGTACCCACCACTCCTGCAACAGGTACTGGAGCCCGCGGGCCGCCATCGATCCCAGCTCCGGCGACGGAGCCGGCGCCCCCAGCCCCAGGAAGGAAAGCGCCGCCAGCGTCACCACCAGGTTCCCGACATCCAGGCTGGCCGTCACCAGCACCGCGGGCACCGCCCCCGGCAGCAGGTGGCGCCGGGCCAGCCGAACTCGTCCGATGCCGGCCAGCCGGGCGGCCTCCAGGTGGGGGCGGGTGGCCAGGGCACGGACCTCGCCGCGAACGATCCGGGCGTAGAACGGCCACCAGACGATGGCCACGGCGATGAGGGTGTGGAGGTAACTGGGTCCGAGGGCAGCGACCACCGCGATGGCCAACACCGGGCCGGGCAGGGCCAGAAACAGGTCCGTGATCCGCATGAGCACGGTGTCGATCCATCCGCCGGCCGTCCCCGCCACCAGGCCGATGGCGCCACCGATCACCACTCCCGAGGTGATGACCGCGGCGCTGGCGATGAGGCTGGCCCGCAGGCCGTAGAGCACCCGCGTGAAGATGTCCTGGCCCACCTCGTCGGTGCCGAAGAGGAAACCCCCGTGGAACGGTGAGAGGAACGGGATGCCCGCCGGCTGGATCGGACTGTGCGGAGCCAGCAGGGGACCGACCAGCGCCACCAGGATCAGGAGAAGGAAGCCACCGATGGCCACCCGGTCTCCGGCCGACGCCCGTCGGGAGACCGTCTGCGCCTCCCGGAGCCGGGCCAGCCCCCGTACCAGCGGCTGGGGAGCGTAGGGCTCAGCGATCGCCATCGCCGACCTCCTCTCGATCGTCGGTCGGCGGAGGGTCGGGTTCGGGACGATCGTCGGGCGGCGGTGCCGCCACCGAACACGCCACCCACCGGGTCGTTTCCGACCCGACGTTGACGAGCACCTGTTGCCGGGTCGGGCAGGAGGCGATGGCATCCGGGCAACGGGTATGGAAGGCGCAACCGGTGGGTGGATCGAGCGGGTTGGCCGGCTCGCCCTCGATCCGGACCTCGACGCGGCCCAGTTCGGGGACGGTGGCCAGCAGCGCACGGGTGTAGGGGTGGGCGGGTTTGGTGCAGAGCTCCTCGGACGAGCCCACCTCGACGATCCGGCCCAGGTACATGACCGCGATCCGGTCGGCGACCATTCGGGCGGCGGCGAGGTCGTGGGTGACGAACAGTACGGACATGCCCAACTCCCGTCGCAGCCGGCCGATGAGGTTGAGCACGGTGGCGGCCAACGAGACATCCAGGGCGCTGGTGGGCTCATCGCACAGCAGCACGTCGGGGGGGACCACCGTCGCCCGGGCCAGGGCCACCCGCTGGCGCTGGCCACCGGAGAGTTGCGCGGCCTTGGCGTTGGCCACCTCGGGTGGCAGCCCGACCAGGGCGAGGGCCTCCTTCACCCGCTCGGCGCGCTGCCCGCGGCTCATGCCTTCTTCCAACAGGCGCTCGCCGACCTGCTCACCCACCGTCATCCACGGGGTGAGTGACGCCCCGGCGTCCTGGAACACCATCTGGGGTCGGGTGCCCTTGCCGAACTCGATACTCCCCTCGTCCACCGGCTGGAGGCCGGCGATGGTTCGCAACAGGGTGGACTTCCCGCACCCGCTCTCCCCGACCAACGCCACCGCCTCACCCTTGACCATGTCCAGGTCCACCCCGCGAAGGGCCTGGAGGCGTTGCCGGCGGAATCCCGAGCGCACCAGGAACGCCTTGTGCACCCCGTGGACCAGGACCGCCGGCGACGGGCCGCCGAACCTCTCGGGCACCGGTTCGGGCCATGGATCGACCGGCCCCAAGGGGTCGTCACCGGAGGAGAGGTGGACCTGATGGAAACAGGCGACGTCACGTCCGTCAACCGGCTCCAGCTCGGGAACGACCGCGTCGCACTCGTCAGTTCGGGAGGGGCATCGGGGGGCGAAGGCACAGCCGGGGGGAAGCTCCCGCGGGTCGGGGGGTTCCCCCGGCAGGGTCGACACCGGGCGGGACCGATCGGTGTCGAGCAGCAGCCGCGACCGCAGCAGTCCCTCGGTGTAGGGATGGTGGGGATCGGTGAAGAGGTCGGCCGAGGTGCCCACCTCGGCCAGCCGGCCGGCATAGAGAACCGCGATGCGGTCACTCACCTGGGCGGCGACCCCGAGGTCGTGGGTGACCAGGATGAAGCTGGTGCCCAGTTCATCGCGGAGGTGGCGAAGGAGCTCGAGGATCTGGGCCTGCACGGTGACGTCGAGGGCGGTGGTGGGCTCGTCGGCAATCACCAGGGAGGGTGAACCGGCAATCGCCATGGCGATCATCACCCGCTGGCGCAGCCCGCCGGACAGCTCGTAGGGATACGCCTGGGCCCGGCGCTTGGGATCGGGGATGCCGACCGAGTCGAGCAGGTCCACCACCGTCTGCTCGTCACCGGCGGCTTCGGCCACCTGGCGCCCGACCCGCATCGTGGGGTTGAGCGACGTCATCGGGTCCTGGAACACCGCGCCCAGGTGCTGGCGGCGGAGGAGCCTGCGCTGTTCGGGCGTCGCCGCCACCATGTCGGTGCCGCATACCTTGGCGATCCCGGAGACGGCCGGCGCCGGGTTTCCGGGGAGCAGGCCGAGGAGCGCCAGGGCCAGGACGCTCTTTCCCGAGCCGGACTCGCCGACCAGGCCAAGGATCTCGCCCGGGGACAACTCCAGCGTCACCCCGCGGACGGCGTGGATGTCGCGCCCACCCCGGGCGAATGTCACCTGGAGATCCTTTACCCCGACCAGGGGTCCCGCGGGGAGGCCGTCCTCGACGCGACCGTTGGCGGAATCCATCCCCGGTTCGCCGGGCGGATGGCTGGGCGGCACCCCCTCGAGGTGCACCGATCCGTTGTCGGGCGATGGTTTCCGGATTCGACGGAGGGTGGTGATCATTTCGTCCCCGTATAGGTGAGCTCGCCCAGCTTCACGGTGTCGGCGGTGGGAAGTTGGAAGTACCAACCGGATATCCCCGCGGAGGACACCACCACGTCCTTCACGTCGGCGATGCTGATCCACTCACCGGAATTGGCGACCAGGGTGCCGGCCTGCGCGTAATCCTGCTTGATGACGGCCGGGTCGGTGGCGTGGAGCCCGGCATCCATCAGCGTGTCGGCCTGGGGAACCGAGCCATGGAGCTCATTGAGCGAGCCATTGGTGTTGGAGAAGATGCGGATCCAGCTGTCGGGATGGGCGTCATCGGGGTTGACCGTCCATACCAGCAGGTTGGGCAGCTGGTTCGGCGGGGTGCTGGCGTAGTTGAACACCTGGCTGATGGGCACCCCGTGCACCTGGACGCTGAGCCCGAGGGCATCCAGCTCCACCTGGATGAACTCCGCCACCCGCTGGTTGGTGGGATCGTCGGTGGAGTAGGCCAGGCTGATGGTCTTCGACCCCGGCGTCGATGCCACCAGGCTCTTCAGCTTGGCCGGATCGTAGGTCGGGTTGTCCATCGCCTGGCCGGCCGGGAACTCCGAGACGGGGTAGGCCTGGGTGGACACGGTGGCCAAGGTGTTGCCGTAGACGCTGGCCACGATGGACGCCTTGTTGATGGCCTGGCGCAGGGCGGAGCGGACAGCCGGATTCGAGAAGATGCCGATATTCGGGTTCACGTACAGCATCGACTTGAGCTGGGCGGGGAACTCCTTCACCTCGAAGTTGGAGTTGCTCTGGAAGTTTTGGACGGCATTCACCGGGAGGCCGTGGAGGATCATGGTGAGCTGGCCGTTGGTCAGTTCCGACTGCTGGACGCTGATGTCCGGGACGATGTTGATGTCGACTGCGGTGTAGTAGGGCTTGGTCCCCCAGTAGCCGGCATAGGAGGTCAGGTTGTAGTGGCTCCCGGGAACGAACTGGGAGATCTGGTAGGGTCCGGTCCCCGCGTCGTGGGTCTTGGTCCACGCCTGGCCCCAGTCACCGTCGGGTGCCGCCGGGGTCACCCCGGTCTCGTTGGCCTTGATGGCGGTGGGGCTCACCAGCTTCGGGCCGTAGGGCGCGGCCAGGTAGTCCATGAACGCGCTCACCGGCTTGTCCAGGTGGACGACGAAGGTCAGCGGGTCAGGCGTCTCGGTGGAGGTCACGTCGGCGAGCATGTAGGCGGGGGCGGAATTCACCCCGGTGCGCCGGGCAAAGCTGAAGGCCGCCGCCGCCGAGTTGACCGGGGTCCCGTCGTGGAACGTGACACCGGGCCGCATCTGGAAGGTGTAGGTGAGCCCGTCCGGCGACGTCGTCCAGCTCGAGGCCAACGCCGGCTCGATGGTGGTCGATTCGTTGGCGTACCTCACCAGCCCCTCGTAGACGGAGGTGGTGACGGCGTTGCCCTCGATCTCGTAGAAGATGTCGGGATCGGGTACCTGCATGTCGGCACCGAAGGCCAGCTTGATGGTGTGTGAAGAGGAGACCGAAAGCGCGTTTCCGGACGGGCCCGAAGACGATGACCCCGAGCTGCAGGCGGCGGCGATCACCGCGATGATGACCAGGGCCACGGACACACCGTTCCGGGTCTTTCGAGTCAATGGGCTGGGGGGCAAGGTAACTCCCTTGGGGTTCGGTGGTGGGTCGGTTGAAATGGAAACGGGCAAGGTGTCATTCCGGCATCAGCGCAAGATGGAACCCCCGTTGGTGCAGATGGCCTGGCCGGTCACGTAGGAGGCGCCGGGACTGGCCAGCCAGGTGACCAGCGCGCCGACGTCTTCCGGAGTGCAGAGCCGCCCCGCCGGCACGGCACCGAGCATCCGTTCCCGCACCGCGTCGACCGGTCCACCCAACCAGGCGGCCTCGGCAGCCTGTTCGGCCAGGACCATGTCCGTCTCCACCGTTCCCGGGCACACCGCGTTGACCGCGATCTGAAGCGGGGCCAACTCCACGGCGGCCGCCTGGGTCAGACCGACCACCGCAAATTTGCTGGCGCTGTAGCCGGCCAGGAGCGGGGCGGCAACCAGACCCAGATCGGAGGCCACATTGATGATCCGTCCACCCTTCCTGCTGGCGGTCATCGCCCCGGCCGCCGCCTGGAGCCCGTGGAAGGTGCCGAGGAAGTTGATGTCCATCATGTGCGACATGTCCTGGGCAGAGGTCTGCAATACCGGGGCCAGCACCGAGACCCCGGCGTTGTTGATCCAGATGTCCAGTCCGCCCAGCTGGCAGGTTGCCACCTTGGCCAGCTGGGCCGACGTCGCCGGATCCGTGACATCACCGTGGACCGGCTCCACCCGGGCACCCAACCGGGTGGCGTCTCCCACCGTGGTCGCCAGCGCCTCGGGATCGCGGTGCCAGCCGAGCACCAGATCGCATCCCGCCTCGGCGAGGGCGAGAGCAATCCCCCGGCCCAACCCGCGACCCCCGCCGGTGACGACCGCCACCGGACGTTCGGCCTCCGGCAGGGCGCCGTCGGTGGCAGACGTCACGCGGTCACCGCCCAGCGGAACGGGGCGAGGTGACGGGGGTCGCCCGCCACCAGCCGCTCGGGGTGCCACTGGATGCCCAGCACCCCGGGTCCCTCTACCGCCTCGATGACGCCGTCCGGACTCCAGGCCGATTCCCGGAGGGCGGCGCCGGTCGAGGCGACGGCCTGGTGGTGGATCGAGTTCACCACGGAGGCGCCGGAGAGCACCTGGGCAGCCAAAGTCCCCGGATCGGCAGTGACATCGTGGACCGGCTCGTGCTGCCGCTCCTCGTCCCAGTGGCCGTCGAAGCCGGCGGCCGGGAGGTCACCGATCAACGTCCCGCCGTCGGCGACCGCGAGGACCTGGATCCCCCGGCATATGCCCAGCACCGGTCGGCCCGCGGCGGTGGCCTGTCGGACCACCTCGAGCTCGATGACGTCCCGTTCCGGGTCGGGATCCTGTTCACCACCCCCTGGCTTTCCGCCGTAGAAGGACGGGTCGATGTCATTTCCCCCGGAGACGATCAACGCTCGGCAGTCCGCCACCAGTTCGAGGATGCGGTCACCGTCGCCGCCCTCCCCCGCCGGGACGATGACGGGTTGGGCGCCCACCGCCCACAGGGCCTCGATATACCCCCGGTGAACCGAATACCGCTCCCGGGGTGACCGCCCGGCGAAGATGGCCACCAGCGGGGCCCGCCCCCCGGTCATCCGATGACACCCGCGGAGACGGGCGCCGAGTCGGCGGCGGCGTGGTCGACCAACGGCGGCTGCTCATGGCGGCCCCGCTGGACCCGATCGGCGATGGCGGCCACCGCCCGCTCGAGGAGGTGTCGCCCCAGATCCGCGGTGGCCTCCGAAGGCCGACCGGTGACACCGTTGACCGACAGCGAGGTGGCGGTGTAGCGAAACACCAGATCACCGGTGCGATCGGGATCGTCGCACTCCTCGATCCGGTCTAGATGGACCAGGTCGGGGGCCACCGCCAGCATCAACGATGTCTCGCTGCGGTTGGCGTGGATATCCTCGCCGTCGTAGGCGGTGGCCGCGGCCACCTCGGGGTCGGCCGCCCACCATCCCACCACCCCGACCTGCAGGTCCGGTCGGTGCAGACGGAGGTGGTCGGTGGCGATCATCAACGAGGCGTCGTTCCCGAAATGGGCGTTCACCAGCAGCATCCGGCGGAGCCCCGACGCCGCCGCCCATTCGACGGTCTGACGTACCACCGAGCCCAGCCCCTCCGGGGTGAGGGAGATGGTCCCGGGAAGCTGGGTGCCGTGGCCGTAGCTGCAACCGAACGGCACTGCCGGCAGGACCGGCGCACCGGTCCGTTCGGACACCTGCTCGCAGATGGCCGTGGCCAGAATGGTGTCGGTGCCCGACGGCAGGTGAGGTCCGTGCTGTTCGGTGGCTCCCACCGGGAGGAGGCCGACCTCGTCCGGGTGGGCGTTGAACCGGGCACCAACCTCGGGCCAGGCCAGATCCGACCAGCGGAGGGGAGTCATGGCCACGCCGAGTCCCGGGATGCGGTCGGCGGACATCCGGAATCCACGGTCATCGCCGCGGTCGCTCGACACACCGCTAGAACATCCTCAAATACGTTGCCCGCTCCCACTCACTTACCTGGGAGTGGTAGGCGTTCCACTCGTCGACCTTCATATCCACGTAGGCCGAGACGAACTGCTCGGGGAATACCTTCCGGGTGAGCGGATCGGCGTCGAAGGCCTCGATGGCCTCCAAGAGGGTGCGGGGAAGCATGGTGGCCTGGACGTCGCCACCCACCGGCCCTGACGCCTTCCAGTCGTAGATGATGTCCTCCACCGGGTCGCCGGGGTCCAACCCCTCGGCGACGCCCTCGAGCCCGGCCGCCAACAGGAACGCCGCCGCCAGGTACGAGTTGGCCGCGGAGTCGACCCCCCGGTTCTCGACACAGGGCCGGTTGCGGGGCAGCCTCAACATGCAGGACCGGTTGTTGTCGCCGTAGGCGGCCCAGGTCGGCGCCCACGAGACGGTGCCGTCGGTCAGCCGGGGCTGGAGCCGCTTGTAGGAGTTGACGGTCGGCGTACAGATGGCGGCCAGCGCCGGCGCGTGGCGGATGATACCGGCGACGAAGCCGTAGGCCGTCTTGCTCCAGCCGCGATGGCGGGCGTCGTCCTCGTCCCGGAACAGGTTCTCCCCGGTGGTGACATCGGCCAGGCTCATGTTGAAGTGGGCGCCGGAACCCCAGGCCTCCGTATACGGCTTGGGCATCATGGTGGCGAGCAGGCCGGCATCTTTTGCCACCTGCTTGACCATGAGGCGGAACAAGGTCAGCCGGTCGGCCATCTCCAGCGCCGGGGCAAAGTCGAAATCGAACTCGTACTGCCCGTCGCCGCCCTCGTGATCGAAGCTGTACACGCCGAACCCGCATTCGTCCATGGCCCGCACCATCGGATCCAAAAACGGCATGGCGTCGAGGGTGGACTCGACGTCGTAGGCGGGGGTCGGCCGCAGCGTCCCGGACTTCGCCATCGGCTCGAGATAGCCGAGCGCCGGGTTGGTCGGCTCCTGCACCACGTAGATCTCGGTCTCGACCCCGAGGTTGAGAAGAAACCCAGCTTCGGCCGCCGCCTCGATCTGCCGCTTGAGGATCGACCGGGTGCAGTGGACGAAGGGCACCGACCCACCGAAGTACAGATCGGCAGCCATAAAGGCGAAGCGCCGGTCCCAGGGCAGCACACAGAGGGTGCCCGGATCAGGGACGGCGACACACTCGTCCTCGTCCGGGGTCATCTGCCCCAGGTTGCCCATTCCCCGCGGGGTGTACCGCTCGTGGCCGGCGATGAGGGCGGGGAGGTGCGCCACCGGGACACACTTGGACTTGGCCCGGCCCATGACGTCGACGAACGCCGCGAACACGTACTCCACGCCCTGGTCGGC